>JAOAFL010000104.1 GCA_026416295.1 Burkholderiales bacterium
AGATGTGTATAAGAGACAGGCCGCATACCGCGCAGCGAGGCGCGAACCAGCGGCGCAGCGTCGGACCGATGGCGCGAAACACGGTGGCGGTTCCGGAGATAGGCAGGCAGCTTATATCGGGGTGCCGTGCGGTCCGGGCGCGCTGGCATCATCGCGCCATGTCGCTCGCCCCCGGGACCTCCGAACTCACGCCCACGCTCGTCGATGCGCCGCTCGTGCCGGCGCGCGTCCAGACCGTGCGGCGGCAGTTCGACCGGCGCGTTGCGCGCTTTCGCGTGCACGACGCGCTGGTGCGCGAAGTCGGACGCCGGCTAATCGAGCGTCTCGACGACTTGAAGGTCGCGCCGCAACGTATCGCGGACATCGGCTGCGGCAGCGGCGGCGCGCGTGATGCGCTGCTCGCGCGCTATCCGGACGCGGAATGGATCGGAATCGATCTGTCGCTGCCGATGCTGCTCGCCGCGGCGCCCCGCAGCGGTTGGATCGCGCGATGGTTGCGGCCACCACGCGCGTTTCGCGTCTGCGCCGAAGCCGGCGCGCTGCCGCTTGCCGACGCGACGGTCGACCTGGTGTTCTCCAACCTGATGCTGCACTGGCACCCGGCGCCGCCTACGGTGCTTGCCGAGTGCAAGCGCGTGCTGCGCAACGACGGCATGCTGTTGTTCAGCTGCTTCGGTCCGGACACCGGCAAGCAGCTTCGCGCGGCCTGCGCGGCGGCGCTGCCGGACGCGCGGCCCTTTCCGTTCCTCGACATGCACGACTTCGGCGACATGCTGGTCGCCGCGGATTTCGCCGTGCCGGTGATGGACGTCGACGTGCTGACGCTGACGTTCGATTCGCCTCGCGCACTGCTGCGCGAAGTCGCAGCGCTCGGCGGCAACCCGCGCGACGACCGGCGCGCGAGCCTCGTGTCGACGCGGCAGGCGCATGCGCTGATCGACGCGCTCGAAGCGCAGCGCGACGCGGCCGGCCGGATCCCGCTCACCGTCGAGGTCGCCTACGGCCGCGCGCGAAAACGGCAACCACAGACGGCGGGCGCGACGCGCATTTCGGTCGATCGCCTGCGCGCCGACCTCGCAGCGCGCAGGCGTTGAGTGCATCGCGCGCCAGAACTGTGATCTTCGACACAGACCCGCGGGGTGCGTCCGCCGGGCGCCCCGGGTCGGATGAACGCGCGCACCGATTTGTGCGGTTGCAGCGCGCACAGTCGCGCGGACCCTCGACGATTGCTTGCTCGGGTTTTTCCGCAGCCCCTATAATCCGCCGCGATTCGCGCCGGGGTCGCTGATCGCGACCCCGTCTTTCGTCGGGGCCTCGGTGCAGTGCCTGACGGTGCGCAGTGACGACATTGAGAGCCCCGTCGATGAACGACCTCGCCGTTGGCTGGACGATCAAGCGAAATTGCTCGGCGAGCCCACGGCAACTCGCGCTGGTCTATGCGTCGATCGTCGCGGTGTCGTTCGCGTTCGGTGCTGCTTTTGCAGCGCGGGGGCTCTGGCTCGTGCTGCCTTTCGTCGGGCTCGAAGTCCTGGCGGTGGCGGCGGCGTTCCTGGTCTATGGCCGTCACGCAGCCGACTACGAGCGCATCGAATTGCGCGACGGTGTTGTGACCGTGAGGCGCGTTGAGGGAACGCGCTCGAGCGAGTGGGGCGCGCGGTCGGCGTGGACGCGCGTCGAGTCGGAGGCGGGGCGTCTGTACCTGGCTGCGCACGGAACGCGCATCGAGGTAGGACGGTACCTGACGCACGGGCGGCGGGCGGCGCTCGCGCAGGAGTTGAGGCAGACGCTGCGGACGACTGCAGCGTCGGGGGTTTGAGAACGGGAGACGACACGCGGCGCAAGCCCGTGCATAAAACGCCATGGCAACAACGATCCACTGCAAGTCGACGATGCTCAGGACGGCGTTCGCCGCGATCGCACTGGCGGCCGCCGGCAGCGCCGGCGCGATCCAGAGCAAGTACAACCTCGCGCCGCCGGTCACGGCGATCGCGCGCGACATCCACTGGCTGCACTGGATGATGCTGATCATCTGCGGCGTGATCTTCGTCGCCGTGTTCGGCGTGATGTTCTATTCGATCTGGGCACACCGCAAGTCGAAGGGCGCGCAACCGGCCGACTTCCACGAGAGCACGAAGGTCGAGGTCGTGTGGACGGTGATCCCCTTTCTGATCGTCATCGGCATGGCGTTGCCGGCGACCAAGACGGTGGTCGCGATGAAAGACACGACCAACGCCGACCTCACGATCAAGGTCACGGGCTACCAGTGGAAGTGGGGCTACGACTACCTGAAGGGCGAGGGCGAAGGCATCAGCTTCATGTCGCGGCTCGCCACGCCGCGCGAGCAGATCGAGGGACGGCAGGCGAAGGGCGAACATTACCTGCTCGAGGTGGACAACGAGCTCGTGGTGCCGGTCGGAAAAAAGGTGCGCGTGCTCACGACCGCCGCCGACGTGGTGCACTCGTGGTGGATCCCGGCGTTCGGCACGAAGCAGGACGCGATCCCGGGCTTCATCCGCGACACCTGGTTCCGCGCCGACAAGACCGGGGTGTACCGCGGCCAGTGCGTCGAACTCTGCGGCAAGGAGCACGGCTTCATGCCGATCGTCGTGCGCGTGGTCTCGCAGGAGGATTACACGAAGTGGGTCGGCGAGAAGAAAAAGCAGCTCGCGGCGCTCGCCGACGATCCGAACCGCCCGTGGACGCTCGCCGAACTGAAGGCGCGCGGCGAAAAGGTCTACGCCGCCAACTGCGTCGCCTGTCACCAGGCGAACGGCAAGGGCGCGCCGCCGGCGTTCCCCGCCCTCGACGGCTCGCCGCTCGTCCTCGGGCCGAAGGAAAAGCAGATCGACATCGTGCTGAACGGCGTCGTCAAGGACGGCAAGCCCACCGCGATGGCCGCGTTCGGCAAGCAGCTGAACGACGTCGAGATCGCCGCGGTGATCACGTTCACGCGCAACAACTGGGGCAATCAGACGGGCGACGCGGTGCAGCCCGCCGAAGTGAAGGCGCTGCGCAAGTAGGCGCGCGCGGCAGATTCGGGAGATCACGATGAGCGCAGTCGCAGACCACGTCCACGGGCACGGCCACGCGCACGACCACCACGGCGGCTACCGCGGGGTGATGCGCTGGATCACCACCACGAACCACAAGGACATCGGCACGCTGTACCTGTGGTTCAGCTTCGTCATGTTCATGGTGGGCGGCGTGATGGCGCTCGTCATCCGCGCCGAGCTTTTCTCGCCCGGCCTGCAGGTCGTCGATCCCGATTTCTTCAACCAGATGACGACGATGCACGGCCTGATCATGGTGTTCGGCGCGATCATGCCGGCGTTCGTCGGCTTCGCCAACTGGCAGATCCCGATGATGATCGGCGCGCCGGACATGGCGTTCGCGCGCCTGAACAACTGGTCGTTCTGGCTGCTGCCGTTCGCCGCGCTGCTGCTCATCCTGTCGTTCTTCGTGCCGGGCGGCGCGCCCGGCGTCGGCTGGACGCTCTATGCGCCGCTCACCGTGCAGATGGGCATCGGCATGGACCTCACCATCTTCGCGATCCACATCCTCGGCATGAGCTCGATCCTCGGCTCGATCAACATCATCACGACGATTCTCAACATGCGCGCGCCGGGGATGACGCTCATGAAGATGCCGCTCTTTTGCTGGACGTGGCTGATCACCGCGTACCTGCTCGTCGCGGCGATGCCGGTGCTCGCCGGCGCGGTGACGATGACGCTCACCGACCGGCACTTCGGCACCACGTTCTTCAACGCCGCGGGCGGCGGCGACCCGGTGCTCTACCAGCACATCTTCTGGTTCTTCGGCCACCCGGAGGTCTACATCATCGCGCTTCCCGCCTTCGGCGTGATCTCGCAGGTGATTCCTGCGTTTTCGCGCAAGCCGCTCTTCGGCTACGCCTCGATGGTGTACGCGACCGCCGCGATCGCGATCCTGTCCTTCATCGTCTGGGCGCACCACATGTACACCGTGGGCATGCCGGTCACCGGCCAGCTCTTCTTCATGTACGCGACGACGCTGATCGCGGTGCCGACGGGCGTGAAGGTGTTCAACTGGGTGGCGACGATGTGGCGCGGCTCGCTCACCTTCGAGACGCCGATGCTGTTCGCGATCGGGTTCCTGTTCCTGTTCACGATGGGCGGCTTCACCGGCCTGGTGCTCTCGCTCGTGCCGATCGACATCCAGCTGCACGACACCTACTACGTCGTGGCGCACTTCCACTACGTGATGGTCGCCGGGGCGCTGTTCGCCGCGTTCGCCGGCGTCTATTTCTGGCTGCCGAAGTGGACCGGGCGCATGTACGACGAAACGCTCGGCAAGTGGCACTTCTGGCTGTCGATGATCTTCTTCAACATCACGTTCTTCGTGCAGCACTTCCTCGGGCTCGCCGGCATGCCGCGGCGCATTCCGGACTATCCGCTGATGTTCGAGACCTGGAACAAGATCAGCTCGATCGGCGCGTTCGGCTTCGGCCTGAGCCAGCTGCTGTTCCTCTACATCGTGCTCAAGGCGATCCGGAGCGGCGAAAAGGCGCCCGAAAAGCCGTGGGAAGGCGCCGATTCGCTCGAGTGGACGCATCTGCCGACGCCCGCGCCGTACCACTCGTTCGAGACCGCGCCGGTGCTGAAGTAGTCCGATGGACGCGGAACTGCGCAGGCGCAATCTGAAAACGGCGCTGGTGCTCGCCTCGATCGCGCTCACCACCTGCGCCGGCATCGTCGCCAAGTACTGGCTCCTCGGCGGATGACGGCGGCGAACGAGGCGCTCGCGCGCGACAACCGCCGGCTGCTCGTGCGCCTTGCGGTCGTGGCGGCGGCGATGTTCGGCTTCGGATTCGCGCTGGTGCCTTTCTACCGCGCGATCTGCGAGGCACTCGGCATCAACTACTTCGTCAAGCCGGAGGCGGCGGCGCCGGTCAACACCCAGGTCGACGTCTCGCGCACGGTGACGATCGAGCTCGACGCGAACGCGCACAACCTCCCGTGGCGCTTCCGGCCGCTCGTCAACCACGTGAGCGTGCATCCCGGGGCGCTCGTCACCGTCGAGTACGAGGTCGCGAACGTCCGCGACCGGCCGGTGACGGGCCAGGCGGTGCCGAGCTTCGCGCCGCGCATCGCCGGCCAGCACTTCAAGAAGCTCGACTGCTTCTGCTTCACGCAACAGACGCTCGCGGCGGGCGAGACGCGGCGCATGCCGGTCACCTTCGTCGTCGACCCGCAGCTTCCGGCCGACATCCGTTCGATCGCGCTCTCGTACACGTTCTTCGAGGTGGCCGGAAAAGGGGGCGGCGGCTGATGGCGGGCGCGATGCACGAGCGCTCTTTCGCCGACACGGTGAAGGCGGTGCTCGCCGGCGCCGTCGGCATCCGGCGGCGCGCCGAGCACGAGCGCGCGCGCCTCGATCCGGTCCACCTCGTCGTCGCGGCGGTGCTGTTCGTGCTGCTCTTCGTCGGTACGCTCGTCGCGATCGTGCGGCTCGTCGCCGGCTAGCCTTGCACAGGAGGAACGCAAAAATGGCTCAGGGCGCAACCACCCCCCACGAACGTCAGGCGCACTACTGGGTGCCTGCGCCGATGCCGTGGCCGATCATGGGCTCGATCGCGCTTTTCCTGATGGCGCTCGGCGCGGTGTTCGTGTTCAACAGCCTGCGGGCGGGCTGGGTCAGCCTGGCCGCGGGCTCGATGCTCCTCCTTTACATGATGTTCCGCTGGTTCGGCGACGTCATCCGCGAATCCGAGGGCGGCCGCTACGGCCGCTGGGAGGACGTCTCGTTCCGCTGGGGCATGAGCTGGTTCATCTTTTCGGAGGTGATGTTCTTCGCCGCCTTCTTCGGCGCGCTGTTCTACGTGCGCGTGCTGTCGGTGCCGGACCTCGCGAGCATCACGCACCGCGAGATGCTCTGGCCGGGGTTCGAGGGCCACTGGCCGTCGGCCGGCCCCGCGTTCGAGGAAAAGTTCACGCCGATGGCGGCGTGGGGCATTCCGGCGATCAACACGCTGCTGCTGCTGTCCTCCGGCGTCACCGTCACGATCGCGCACTGGGCGCTCAAGGAAAACCGGCGCGGGATGCTGAACCTGTTCCTCTTGCTCACCATCCTGCTCGGCGTCGTCTTCCTCGGGCTCCAGGTCTACGAGTACGGGCACGCCTACGCGGAACTCAACCTCAAGCTCTCGACCGGTGCCTACGGCTCGACGTTCTTCATGCTGACGGGCTTTCACGGCTTTCACGTCACCGTCGGGGTGATCATGCTCACGGTGATCCTTCTGCGCTGCCTCGCCGGCCACTTCAGGCCCGACCATCACTTCGCCTTCGAGGGTGTCGCCTGGTACTGGCACTTCGTCGACGTGGTGTGGCTCGGTCTCTTCGTCTTCGTCTACTGGCTGTAGCCGACGAGCGCTAGAGCCGGCCGGTGATCCACCCGAAGTAGTAGCCCGCCATCAGGAACAGGAACAGCGCGACCGACAGCCCGACGCGCACCGCGAGCGCCTTGACCATGCGTTTCGAGCCGCTGCGGTCGGTGAACAGGTAGTAGAGCGCCGAGCCGAGGCTTGCGACGATCGCGGCGAGCGCGGCGATGACGAGAATCCGCATCGGGCGAGTGTAGCGCCGACGCATGACTCGCGCCGCCGGGCCCGCGCGCTTCCGGCCCCGCCTGTGGGCGGCGCTTCTCGCGGCCGCGGCCTGCGTCGCGGGGATCGCGCTCGGCCACTGGCAGTGGCAGCGCGCCGAGGCAAAGCGCGCGGCCGCGGCCGCACAGAAGCGCGTCGCGCTCGCAGGAACCTTTCTCGCCGAGCACACCGTGTTTCTCGCCAATCGGCTCCACCGCGGACGCCCGGGCTTTCACGTGGTGCAGCCGCTGCGCACGGCGGCGGGCGAGCACGTGCTCGTCAACCGCGGCTGGGTCGCGGCTGGCACGCCGTCGGGCGCGCCGCCGCGCGTCGTCACCCCGGCGGGCGCGGTGCGGATCGAGGGCGTCGCGCTCGAGCGCTTTCCGCGTGCGCTGGAAGCGGCCGGCGGGCGCGACGGTCGCGTCTGGCAGAACGTCGAGCGGGACGAGTTCGCCGCGTGGTCCGGACTGGCGCTCGCGCCCTACGTGGTGCTTCAGGACTCGCCGCTCGACGACGGGCTGGTGCGCGCGTGGCCGGCGCCCGACGAAGGCGCGGACAAGAACCGCGCCTACGCGCTTCAGTGGTACGCGCTCGCCGCGCTCGCGGTCGTTCTCTTTTTCGCGCTCGGGTTTCGCCGCGATGCGCCTCCTTCCGGCTGATCCGGTCCGGCGCGGGCGGGCGAAGCTCGTGCTGCTCGCAGCGTTTTTCGCGCTGCCGGTGGCCGGCGCCTGGCTCGCGTGGTGGCTCGACCTCGCGCCGGGGGCGACCGGCAACTACGGCACCCTGATTCCGCCGCAGCCGCTCGAGGCGCCGGCGCTCGCGCCGCTCAAAGGTCGCTGGGTGCTCGTGCAGATCGACGGCGGCGCCTGCGACGCCTACTGCGAACGCAAGCTCTATTTCATGCGCCAGCTGCGCCGCGCCGCCGGCCGCGACATGACGCGCGTCGAACGGCTCTGGCTGCTCACCGACGACGTCGCGCCGGCACCGGCGCTTCTCGCCGCGATCGAGGGCACGGTGATCGCGCGCGCCGACCAGGCGCTGCTCGCGCGCTTTCCGGCCGAGGGCTCGCCGGCTGCGCACATCTATCTCGTCGATCCGCTCGGCAACCTGATGCTGCGGTTCCCGCGCGATCCGGACCCCTCCCGCATGCTGAAGGACCTGCAGCGGCTGCTCAAGGTCTCGCGCTTCGGCTGATCGGCGCGACGCGCGGATGATAGAATCCGCCCGCTTGTCCGCGGAATCCGTTTCCCCGTCCCGCAGCGCGCAGCTCCTTGCGCGCGCGCGCGCGTTCCTCGCGCTCACCAAGCCGCGCGTGGTGGCGCTCATCGTCTTTACCGCGGTGATCGGGATGCTCGTCGCGGCGCCCGCGCCGGTCGCCCCGGGGCTGCTCGTTGCCGCGACCGTCGGCATCGCCCTCGTCGCCGGCGCGGCGGCCGCGGTCAACTGCCTGGTCGAGCGCGGCATCGACGCGCGCATGCGGCGCACCGCTTGGCGGCCGCTGCCGCGCGGCGAACTCTCGGCGCCGGAGACGCTCGTGTTCGCCGGCCTCGTGGGCGGCCTCGGCCTGTGGATCCTCGGTCAGTACGTGAACGCGCTCACGATGTGGCTGACGCTCGCCACCTTCGTCGGCTACGCGATCGTCTACACCGTGATCCTGAAGCCCCTTACCCCGCAGAACATCGTGATCGGCGGCGCCTCCGGCGCGATGCCGCCGGTGCTCGGCTGGACGGCGGTGGCCGGCGAGGTGACCACCGAGGCGATGCTGCTCTTTCTGATCATCTTCGCGTGGACGCCGCCGCACTTCTGGTCGCTCGCGCTCTACCGCACCGAGGACTACGCGCGCGCCGGGGTGCCGATGCTGCCGGTCACGCACGGCAAGCGCTACACGCGCCTCCAGGTGCTGCTCTATACGCTCATTCTTTTCGCGGTGTCGCTGTTGCCGTTCGCGATCCGCATGAGCGGGGCGCTCTACCTCGTCGCGGCAGTGCTGCTCGGCGCGGTCTACATCGGCTACGCGGTGCGGTTGCTGCGCTCCGAGGACGAGCGGCTCGCGCAGTCCGCGTTCCGCTACTCGATCGCCTACCTCGCGCTTCTATTCGCCGCGCTGCTCGCGGACCGCTATTTCGCGCGCTGAGGCGCGGGCAGGCGCGGATTTGGGTCAGGCGCGCCGAGCGAGGAGCCGCGCGACCGAGCGCCGCGACCTGCGCTGCCCGCGGCCGCAGTCCGGGCGCGCGGCGCGCCGGCGAGCGTCAGGCGGCGGCCGGGGCCGGAAGGACCGCCGCGGCCGGGCTTGCGGCGAGCATCGCCTTCTTCATTTTTTCCAGCGCCTTCGCTTCGAGCTGACGCACGCGCTCGGCCGAAACGTTGAATTCGCGCGCCAGTTCGTGCAGCGTCGCGGGCTTCTTGTCCCGCAGCCAGCGCGCCTCGATGATTCGCCGGCTGCGCGGGTCCAGGGCCTCGAGCGCGCGCTGCAGACCCTCGGCGCGCAGCCGCTCGGTCTCCGCGGCTTCGAGCATGCGCGAGGGTTCGGCCTCCGGGTCGGCGGCGAGGTAGTGTACCGGTGCGTACGCGTCTTCCTCGCTCGCCTCCGGTTCGAAGGCGAGATCCTGGCCGGCGAGCCGCGTCTCCATCTCGACCACGTCCCGCGGGCGCACGTTCAGCTCGCGCGCGACGCGACCGATCTCCTCTTTCGACATCGGCGCGAAATCGTGCTTCATCGAGCGCAGGTTGAAGAAGAGCTTGCGCTGCGCCTTGGTGGTGGCGAGCTTCACCAGACGCCAGTTGCGCAGGATGAATTCGTGGATCTCGGCCCGGATCCAGTGGATCGCGAACGACACGAGCCGCACGCCCCGCGCCGGGTCGAACCGCTTGACCGCTTTCATCAAACCGACGTTGCCTTCCTGGATCAGGTCGGCGTACGGCAACCCGTAGCCGAGGTAGCCGCGCGCGACCGAGACCACGAGCCGCAGGTGCGAAAGCACCAGCCGGCGGGCGGCTTCGAGGTCGTTGTACTTGCGAAAGCGCTCGGCGAGGTCGCGCTCCTCTTCAGCCGAAAGAATCGGAAAGCGGTTGACCGCCTGAATGTAGGCTTCCAGGCTTCCCGCAGCCGGCGTCGGCAGGCCGACCACAGGCACCGGTACGGCAGGCATCGTCGCTTGCATCCTCAATTCCTCCCTTGGGCGCGAGTTTAGCACTCGTGGCCTTTGAGTGCTAAACGCCTCGGGAGTTCCTCGGACATTCACAAGGCTCAGGTAGGCTCCATTTCGCGTAAGTGTCTACTCACAGACATAAGCGCTCCGACCCAACCGAGAAAGCAGGAAAAGGCGAGGATGGCGGCGGCGTCGGCGGGTTCCAGGAACCGGAGCCGAAACTGGGAGCCGTAGGTCGCCGCCAGCTCGGCGACCGCGGTATCGAGCGCGGCAAGCACACCCCAGACGAGGGCGAGCGCGACCGCGCCCCCGCCCAACCCCTGCAGCGCGCCGAGATAAAGGAACGGGCGCCGGATGAAGGCATCGGTCGCGCCGATCAGCTTCGCGACCTCGATCTCGGCCCGCTGGGTGAGGATCTGCAGCCGGATCGTATTGAACGTGATCGCGATCAGTCCGAACGCGAGCAGCGCCGCAAGAAGCCCGATCGCGAGCCGCCCGAGCGCGACGAGCGCCGCGAGCCGCCGCGCCCAGAGGGGATCCGCCTGCACGTGCGCCACGGCGGGAAACGCGCGCAACTGCCCGGCGAGCGCCTCGACGGCCGCCGCTCGCGCTTCGGCCGAGCCCGAAGCCGGCCGCAGCCGCACGACGAACGCATCGGGCAGCGGATTGGTCTCGAGCGCTGCGGCGAGTTCGGCGAGTCCCTCGACCGCCTGCAGCTCCCGGAGCGCCTGCTCGCGCGGCACGAACCGCACCTCGCGCACGCTCGGCGCCTTGGCGAGCCGGGCGCCGAGCGCCTCGGCTTCGGCGCGCGAGGCTTCGGGTTTCAGGTAGACCGCGAGCTGCGGCTCGAGCGAGACGCCGGCGGCCGCGGCCCGCAAGCTCTCGAGCAGCGCGTAGGCGCCGGCCGGCAGCGCGAGCGCGATCCCGATCGCCGCCAGGTTGAGCGCCGTGGCCGCCTTGTGCGCGACCATGCGGGCGAGCGCCGCCGCCGCGGCGCGCCGGTGCTGGCGCAGCCACGCTCTCACGCGGCGAGGCGACCGGCCGCGAGGCGAAGCACCCGGTGCCCGGCGCGCGCGATCAGTCCCTCGTCGTGCGTCGCGATGAGCACGGTGACCCCGACCCGGTGGAACGCAGCGAAAAGCTCGAGCACGGCGCTCGCGGCGGCGGCGTCGAGGTTGGCGGTCGGCTCGTCGGCGAGCAGCACCGCCGGGCGGTTGACCACCGCGCGCGCGATCGCAAGGCGCTGCTGCTCGCCGCCCGAGAGCTCGATCGGATTGGCGCGCTCGCGCCCGGCGAGCCCGACCTTCTCCAGCGCCGCGCGCGCGCGGCGCGCGGCTTCGCGCTCGGGCAGGTCGCCGAAGGCGAGCGGCAGCATGACGTTGTCGAAAACGCTGCGGTCGTAGAGCAGCTTCTGATTCTGGAACACGAGTCCCAGGTTTCGGCGCAGATACGGCACCGCCGCGGGTCTCAGCGCGCCGACGTTCTGGCCAGCGACGATCACCGCGCCGGCGCTCGGCCGCTCGAGCGCGGCGACGAGCTTGAGCAGCGTCGTCTTGCCCGCGCCGGTGTGCCCGGCGACGAACACGAATTCGCCGCGTTCGATCGAAAACGTCACGTCGTGCAGCGCCTCCCGCCCCCCCGGATAGCGCTTGCAGACGCCCGAGAAGCTAATCAACGAGCGCCTCGGCGAACTCGCGGGCGCGAAACGGGCGCAGGTCGGCGACGTCCTCGCCCACGCCGACGAACCGCAGCGGGATCGGGCGCGCTGCGGCGCGCGCGTGCGCGATCGCGCACACGACGCCGCCCTTGGCGGTGCCGTCCAGCTTGGTGAGGATGAGCCCGGTCAGACCGAGCGCGTCGTCGAACGCATTCACCTGCGCGAGCGCGTTCTGCCCGGTGCCGGCGTCGAGCACCAGCAGGATCTCGTGCGGCGCGCCTTCGAGCGCCTTCGCCGCCACGCGCTTCACCTTGCGGATCTCCTCCATCAGATGGAGCTGCGTCGGCAGCCGTCCCGCGGTGTCGGCGATCACGACGTCCGTGCCGCGCGCGCGCGCCGCGCCGATCGCGTCGAACACGACCGCGCCCGGATCGCCACCGCCCTGACCGATCACCGGTACGCCGTTTTTCGCCCCCCAGGCGGCGAGCTGCTCGCGCGCCGCCGCGCGGAACGTGTCGCCCGCGGCGAGCAGCACCGCGAGCCCCTGGTCCTGGAACCATTTCGCGAGCTTGCCGATCGAGGTCGTCTTGCCCGAGCCGTTGACGCCGGCGACCATGATCACGCACGGGCGCGTCGGCGGAAGCGCGAACGGCCGCTCGAGCGGGGCGAGCAACTCGGCGAGACAGTCTTTCAGCGCGGCGCGCAGCGCCGCCGCCTCCTGCAGCCGATCGCGTCGCGCGCGCGCACGAAGCCGCGCGATCAGTTCGCCCGCGGCCGGCACGCCGCAATCGGCGACGAGCAGCGCCGCCTCCAGCTCCTCGAAGAGCGCCTCGTCGATCGGGCGGCGTCCGGCGAGCGCCGCGAGTCCCGCGCCGAGCGCCTCGCGCGTGCGCGCAAGGCCCGCCTTGAGGCGCTGCGCCCAGGACGCCGCTGCTACCATGGATGCGTGCATTCTACCCGCAAAGCGTCGTCGGCCCGGCGCGCGCCCGCCGCGCGCGGGCGCGTGCGCATCATCGGCGGGCAATGGCGCGGTCGCCGCATCGACGTGCTCGCGCGCCCCGCGCTGCGCCCGACGCCCGACCGCGTGCGCGAGACGCTGTTCAACTGGCTAGGGCAGCGTCTGGACGGGCTCGCCTGTCTCGATCTTTTCGCCGGCAGCGGCGCGCTCGGCTTCGAGGCCGCTTCGCGCGGCGCGGCGCGCGTGGTGCTGGTCGAGCGCGACCGCGCCGCCGCCGCGGCGCTCGCGCGCACGCGCGCGGCGCTCGGGGCGGCGCAGGTCGAGATCGTGCGCGCCGACGCGCGCGCGTGGCTCGCGCGCGCGCGCGAGCGCTTCGACGTGGTTTTCCTCGACCCGCCGTTCGGGCACAATGCCGTGCCGCCGCTGCTCGCCGGGCTCGGCGCGGTGCTCGCGCCGCGCGCGCGCGTCTACGTCGAGGCACCGGCGCCGGTCGCGGTGCCGGCGCCGTGGCGCGAACTGCGCCGCGGCGCGGGGGGACAGGTCCACTATCAGCTTCTCGAATGGGCGCAAGACGGAGGCGGCGATGATCCGAGCGGTATACCCGGGAACGTTTGATCCGCTGACGCGCGGGCACGAGGATCTCGTGCGGCGCGCGAGCCGCCTGTTCGATCACGTCGTGCTCGGCGTCGCCGACAGCCGCGCGAAGCGCCCGTTCTTTTCGCTCGAGGAACGCATCGAGATCGCGCGCGCGGTGCTCGCCGATCTCGCCAACGTCACCGTGGTCGGCTTCTCGGGGCTGCTCACGGCGTTCGTGCGCGCCCAGGGCGCGCGCGTCGTGCTGCGCGGACTGCGCGCGGTGTCCGACTTCGAATACGAGTTCCAGCTCGCCGGCATGAACCGGGCGCTGCACCCCGACCTCGAGACCGTATTCCTCACGCCCGGCGAGCAGCACATGTTCATCTCGGCGACGCTCGTGCGCGAGATCGCGCAGCTCGGCGGCGACGTCTCGAAGTTCGTGCACCCGACGGTGCGCGAGCGGCTGCTCGCGAAGGTTCAGGCGCAGCGCGGCTAGCCGCTAGCGCTGGCAGCGCGGACAGTAGAAGCTCGCGCGCGCGCCCTGCACGCGCCGCCGGATCGGCGTGCCGCAGCGCCGGCAGGGCAGACCGGCGCGACCGTACACCCAGGCGCGCCGCTGGAATTCGCCCGGCGCGCCGTCGCCCGCGACGAAATCGCGCAGCGTCGAGCCGCCGGCGCGGATCGCGGCGCGCAGCGTGCGCTTGAGTGCCCGCGCGAGCGCCTCGCAGCGCGCCAGCGACAGCGTCCCCGCGCGCCGCATCGGGCGGATGCCGGCGAGAAACAGCGCCTCGCACGCGTAGATGTTGCCGACGCCGGCGATGCGCCGCCCGTCCATCAGCAGCTGCTTGATCGCGGTGCGGCGCGCGCGCGCGAGCGCGTACATCCGCCGGCCGCTGAAGGCGCGCGACAGCGGCTCGACGCCGAGCTGCGCAAGGCGCGGATGCGCCTGCGGCGGCCCTTCGGTCCAGAGCACCGCGCCGAAGCGGCGCGGGTCGCGCAGCCGCAACAGCCGGTCGCCGAACGCGATGTCGAGGTGCTCGTGCGCCCCGGGGGGCGTACCGGCCGCCACCAGCCGCAGGCTTCCGGACATGCCGAGGTGCACGATGACGTGGCCGCGGCCGCAGTCGAGCAGCAGGTACTTGCCGCGACGGCGCACGGCGCGCAGCGTGCGCCCGCACGCGCGCGCGAGCGCCGCCGGCACCGGCCAGCGCAGCCGCCGCTCGCGCACCGTCACGCCGGTGATCCTGCGGCCGACGACGTGCGGCGCGATCGAGCGGCGCGTCACCTCGACCTCGGGCAGTTCGGGCATCGGCGCGCCGTCGCCTTGTGCGCGGCAGCGAATATACCTAGACTGAGACCTCGATGCCCAGGTCCTCGCCGCTCGCCGCCGTCCTCGCCGCGCTCGCCGCCACGCTTGTCGGTGCCGTCGTCGCACAGGCGAGGCCGACCGGCGGCGTCGCGCCCGCGCAGGAGCTGACGCCGCAGATGCTGTACGAATTCCTCCTCGGCGAGATCGCGGCGCAGCGCGGCGAGCCGCAGCTGGCGGCGCAGACGTACGTGGCGCTCGCCCGGCGCACGCGCGACGCGCGCATCGCGCGGCGCGCGCTGGAACTGGCGAGCGCAGCGCGCATGCCGGCGCTCGCGCTCGAGGCGGCGCGCCTGTGGCACGAGGTCGAGCCGGACTCGCCGCAGGCGATGCAATTCCTCGCGCAGCTGCTCGTGCAGCAAAAGCGCGTGGCGGAGGCCGAGCCGGTGCTCGCGAAGCTGCTCGCGGCGCAGCCGACGGCGGCGGCGAACGTGTTCATGCAGCTGCCGCGCGTGCTCGCCGCAAGCCACGATCCGGCGGCGAACCTGCGCCTCGTCGAGCGTCTCGCGGCGCAGTACCCGGCGCTCGCCCAGGCGCAGTTCGCCGTGGCGCAAATCGCCGCGGCCGCCGGCGAGGAGCCACGTGCGCTCGAGGCGCTGCGCGCCGCGCAGGCGCTGCGGCCCGACTGGGAGCTTGCCGCGCTCGCCGAGGCGCAGCTTCTCGAGCGGCGCTCCGCGGCGGCAGCCGCGGCGCGCCTGGAGGAGTTCCTCGCGCGCAACCCCGGCTCGCGCGAGGTCCGAATGCAGTACGCGCGGCTGCTTGCGGCCGACAAGCGCGTCGCGCAGGCGCGCGCCGAATTCGAGCGCATCCTCGCCGCGCAGCCGCAGGACGCCGACGCGATCTACGCCGTCGGCGTGCTCGCCATGCAGGCGAAGGACTACGAGACCGCGGAAGCGAAGCTCACGCGGCTGCTCGAGCTGGGCGCGCGCGATGCCGACCGCGTGCACTACACGCTCGGGCAGATCGCCGAGGAAAGGAAGGACTGGGCGCGCGCGGTGCACTGGTACGACAAGATCGAGCGCGGCGAGCTCGCGCTCGCGGCGCGCATGCGCACTGCGCAGGCGATCGCGCGCCAGGGGCAGCTCGAGGCGGCGCGCGCCTACCTGCGCAACGTCGCCGCGAGCGGCGAGCAGCGCGTGCAGCTGCTCCTTGCCGAGTCGCAGCTGCTGCGCGAGGCGCGCAGGCACCAGGAGGCGTTCGACCTGCTCGCCGAGGCGCTCGCGCGCGAGCCCGACCAGCCGGATCTGCTCTACGACCAGGCGCTCACCGCCGAAAAGCTCGACCGCCTGGACGTGCTCGAATCGAACCTCAAGCGCCTCATTCAGCTCAGACCCGACCACGCCCACGCATACAACGCCCTCGGCTACACGCTCGCCGACCGCAACCTGCGCTTAGCGGAGGCGAGGAAGCTGATCGAGAAGGCGCTCGAGCTTGCGCCCGAGGACGCCTATATCCTCGATTCCATGGGCTGGGTGCTCTACCGACTCGGCGACCTGAAGGGCGCGGTACGCTACCTTCGCCAGGCGTGGGAAGGCCGCCCCGACGGCGAGATCGGCGCCCACCTGGGCGAGGTGCTCTGGGTGCTCGGCGAGCGCGAGGAGGCGCGCCGCATCTGGCGCGAGGCCGAAAAGCTCGGCCCGGACAACGAGACGCTGCAAAAGACGCTCAAGCGCTTCAACCCCTGATGGTCGGACGCTCGGCGCACGCGGCGCGGCGCGTCGCACTGGCGGCCGTCGTGTGCGCGCTCGCCGGCTGCGCTGCGCCGGTGCTCGCGCCGCAGACCGCGCCGGCGGCGTTCGAGCTTACCGCACGCTTTGCGGTGTCGTACCGCGGCGAGGCAGCAAGCGGCAGCGTCGCCTGGCGCTGGGCCGAAGGGGCCGAGGAACTGCGAATCGGCTCGACGCTCGGACAGGGCGTCGCGCACATCCGGCGCGAGGGCGCCGAGTTCGTGCTGACGACCGCCGACGGCCGGCGCTACCGCGCGACCGACGCCGAAGGGCTCACCGAGCAGGCGCTCGGCTTTCGGCTGCCGCTTGCCGGGCTTGCCGACTGGGTGCGCGCGCGGCCGGCACCGGGCCCGTCGCGCGCGCGGCTCGACGCCGAAGGGCGCCTCGCGCAGCTGGAGCAGTCGGGCTGGACGATCGACTACTTGGAGTACGCCGGCGCGCGCCCGGTGCGGCTTCGCCTCGCGTACCCGGGGATCGAGCTGCGGCTCGCGATCGGCGAGTGGAAATGAACGACGCCGCGATGCGCTGGCTTCCGGCGCCTGCCAAGCTCAACCTGTTCCTGCACGTGCTCGGGCGCCGCGCTGACGGCTACCACGAGCTGCAAACCGTGTTTCGCCTGATCGACCGCTGCGATCGCGTGGGCGTCGCGCTGCGCGCCGACGGCGAGGTCCGCTTTAGCGGCGACTACGGCGAGGCGAACCTGTGCGTGCGCGCCGCCCGGCTTCTCAAGGCGCGCACCGGCGCCGCGCTCGGCGCCGACCTCGCGCTCGAAAAGCGCCTTCCGGTCGGCGGCGGGCTGGGCGGCGGCTCGTCGGACGCAGCGACCGTGCTCCTTGCGCTCAACCGCCTCTGGGGCTGCGGGCTGTCGCGCGCGGCCCTTGCCGCGCTCGCGGCCGAGCTCGGCGCCGATGTCCCGGTGTTCGTCTTCGGCCGCAACGCGCTCGGCGAAGGGCGCGGCGAGCGGCTCACCGCGCTCGATCTGCCGCCCGCCTGGTACCTCGTGCTCGTTCCGCAAGTCGCGGTTTCGACGGCGGAAATCTTCGCCGACCCCGCGTTGACACGGGATACGAAACGACTCACAATACCGCCCTTTTTTCCGGGTCAGGGACGTAACGACCTGGAGGCGGTGGTTGCGCGTCGGCACCCGGAGGTCGCCGCCGCGCTCGCGTGGCTGCGCGACCGCGCCGCGGGGGCGCGCATGACCGGCTCGGGCGGCTGCGTGTTCGCCGAGTTCGCGAGCGCCGCGCAGGCCGAGGCGCTCGCCGCGCAGGTTCCGGCGCGCATGCGCGGCTTCGTCGCCCGGGGCCTCGATCGCCACCCGCTGTACGACTGGGCCGAATGACTGCAAGGGTTGTCCGGATGGGGCGTCGCCAAGCTGGTTTAAGGCACCGGATTTTGATTCCGGCATTCCCAGGTTCGAATCCTGGCGCCCCAGCCATTTCCGCGCGATGAGGCCGAACATCCCGCACGCGGCGCTCGATCGCCTGATGATCTTCGCGGGCAACGCGAACCCGCGGCTTGCGCAGGACGTCGTGCGCCACCTCAACATGTCGCTCGGGCGCGCGATCGTCGGGCGCTTCTCCGACGGCGAGGTGATGGTCGAGATCCTGGAGAACGTGCGCGGCCGGGACGTGTTCGTGCTGCAGTCGACCTGCGCGCCGACGAACGACAATCTGATGGAGCTGATGGTGATGATGGACGCGCTGCGCCGCTCCTCGGCCGCGCGCATCTCGGCGGTGATCCCGTATTTCGGCTACGCGCGCCAGGATCGCCGTCCGCGCTCGGCGCGCGTCGGCATCAGCGCCAAGGTGGTCGCCAACATGCTCACCTCGGTCGGCGTCGCGCGCGTGGTGACGATGGACCTGCACGCCGACCAGATCCAGGGCTTCTTCGACGTACCGGTGGACAACATCTACGCCGCGCCGGTGCTGCTCGGCGACGTATGGAAGCAGAACTACGACAACCTGATCGTCGTTTCGCCCGACGTCGGCGGCGTGGTGCGCGCGCGCGCGCTCGCCAAGCGGCTCGACTCGGACCTCGCGATCATCGACAAGCGGCGCCCGCGGGCGAACGTCGCCGAAGTGATGAACGTGATCGGCGAAGTGAAGGACCGCACCTGCGTGCTGATGGACGACATGGTCGATACCGCCGGTACGCTGTGCAAGGCGGCCGAAGTGCTGAAAAAGGAAGGCGCGACGCGCGTGGTCGCCTACTGCACGCACCCGGTGCTCTCGGGCGGGGCGGTGGCGCGCATCGCCGAGTCGGCGCTCGACGAGCTGGTGGTGACCGACACGATTCCGCTGCGCGAGGAGGCGCGCGCCTGCCCGAAGATCCGGCAACTGTCGGTCGCCGGGCTGCTCGCCGAGACGATCCTGCGCATCTACACCGAGGAGTCGGTAAGCTCGCTGTTCACCGAATAGACGGAGTTGCAACCGCCGGCGCCGGCGCGCGGCGCCGGCGCACCACGTGCAAGGAGTGACGCGATGAAGATCGAGGTGAGCGCTCAGCGGCGCACCGTACAAGGCACGGGCGCAAGCCGCCGGCTGCGCCGCAAGGGGCTGGTGCCCGGGGTCGTCTACGGCGGCAACGGCGCGCCCGTCAGCATCCAGCTCGACCACAAGGACCTGATGCAGAAGCTCGCGACCGAGGCGTTTCACGCCTCGATCCTGACGCTCGACCTGGACGGGGCAAAAGAGCAGGTTCTGCTGCGCGCCTTCAGCATGCATCCGTACAAGCCGCAGGTGCTGCACGTCGATTTTCAGCGCGTCGCCCGCGACCGCAAGATCCACATGAAGGTGCCGCTGCACTTCGTCAACGCGGAAAAAGCGCCGGGCGTCAAGGAACAGGGCGGCGTCATCAACCACGTGTTGAACGAACTGGACGTGCGCTGCTTCCCCGACGATCTGCCCGAGTACATCGAGGTGGACCTCGCCGGTCTCGCGGTCGGGCATTCGGTGCACGTGAGCGACCTGAAGCTCCCGAAGGGCGTCGAAGCGGTGCTGCGCCGGGGCGAAGACCCGGTGGTCGCGACCGTGATCGTTCCGGCGCTCGCGAGCGAGGAGGCGGCCGCCGAGGCGGTGCCGGCGGCCGAGGTGCCGACGACCGAGCAGGCGGCGCCGGAGAAGGCGCCGGAGGCGGGCGCCGAGAAGGCCGAGAAGAAAGAGAAGAAATAACTGGCCGCGATCCGCCTCATCGTCGGCCTGGGCAATCCGGGCAAGGAGTACGAGCGCACGCGCCACAACGCGGGCTTCTGGCTCGTCGAACAGCTCGCCGCGCGCGAGCGCGTCGCGCTGCGCAAGGACGCGAAGTTTCAGGCGCTCGTCGGCCGGCTCGCCCCGAGCGGCGCGTGGCTGCTGCTGCCGCAGAGCTACATGAACGCGAGCGGCCGTCCGGTGCAGATGTTCGCCTCGTTCTTCAGGATCCCGCCCGGCGAAATCCTCGTCGCGCACGACGAGGTGGACTTTCCGCCCGGCGTCGCGCGCCTGAAGCTCGGCGGCGGCATCGCCGGTCACAACGGGCTGCGGGACATCTCGCAGCGGCTCGCGACGCACGACTACTGGCGGCTGCGCCTCGGTGTCGGCCATCCGGGCGACAAGAACGCGGTGCCGGACTACGTGCTCTCGCGGCCGCCAGCCGAGGAGCGCGCGGCGATCGATGCGGCGATCGAGCGCGCGCTCGCGGTGATACCGCTTCTGCTCGCGGGCGAGACGCAGGCGGCGATGCAGCGCCTGCACACCGATCCGGAGCGGGCGGCGCGCAAGACCGCGCCGGCGCAGGCCACCGTGCCCGAGCGGGCGGCCTCGCCGGATGCGGACGCCTCGCCGGCGATCGACGGGACCCCGCGCGCACGCGGCGCGCGCCCGTCGCGCGAACCCGGCCGAAAGGCCTGATGGGACTTCGCTGCGGGATCGTGGGTCTGCCGAACGTCGGCAAATCCACGCTCTTCAACGCGCTCACGAAGGCCTCGGTCGCTGCCGAGAACTATCCGTTCTGCACCATCGAGCCGAACGTCGGCGTCGTGCCGGTGCCCGATCCGCGCCTTGCGCGGATCGCCGCGGTCGCCGGCGCCGAGCGGATCGTGCCGGCGACGGTCGACTTCGTCGACATCGCCGGGCTGGTCGCCGGCGCCTCGCGCGGCGAAGGGCTCGGCAACCGGTTCCTCGCGCACATCCGCGAGGTGGACGCGATCGTGCACGTGGTGCGCGCGTTCGACGATCCGGACGTCGCGCACGTCGCCGGCCGCGTGGATCCGGTGTCCGACATAGAGACGGTGCACACCGAGCTCGCGCTCGCCGACCTGCAAACGATCGAGCGTCAGCTCGCGAAACACGAGAAGCCGGCACAGACGGGCGGCGCGACCGACGCGCGGCGGCGGGTCGCGGTGCTGAAAAAGGCGCAGGCGGCGCTCGATGCCGGCCGGCCCGCGCGCGCGCTCGACTGGGCGGCCGAGGAGCGCACGCTGCTTTCGCCGCTCTGCCTGCTCACGATGAAGCCGACGCTTTACGTCGCGAACGTCGCCGAGCACGGGTTTCGCGACAACCCGCGGCTCGCCGAGATCGAACGGCGCGCCGCCGCCGAAGGCGCGCAGGCGGTCGCGATCTGCGCGGCGCTCGAAGCGCAGATCGCCGAGCTCGCGCCCGACGAGCAGGGCGCGTTCCTCGCGCCGCTCGGCCTGAGCGAGCCGGGGCTTGCGCGCCTCGTGCGCGCCGTCTATGCGCTGCTCGGGTTGCAGACGTTCTTCACCGCGGGACCGAAGGAAGCGCGCGCCTGGCAGCTGCGCGCCGGGCGCACGGCGGTCGAGGCCGCCGGGACGATCCACAGCGATTTCGCGCGTGGCTTCATCCGCGCCGAAGTGATCGCGTACGAGGACTTCCTCGCCTGCGGCGGCGAGCAGGGCGCAAAGGAAGCCGGAAAAATGCGCCTCGAAGGGCGCGACTACGTCGTGCGCGACGGCGACGTGATTCGCTTTCGCTTCAACGTCTGAGCGCCGCCGCGCCTTCTAGAACGACCAGACCCGAAGCGCGCGGTGAAGCTCGGCGAGCTTCTCCTCCTTCGCGTTCGGATCGCGGCCGCCCGTCTCCTCGAGACGCTCGGAGAGCGCGACCAGCGTCGCGCTCGTCGCCGCGAGGCGCCGCGCGAGCACTTCGGCGATCGCCGCGACGATCTTCAGCGCGCCCTCTGACCCCGCCGCGAGCAAGGCGGCAAAGCGCGCCGCAGGGAGCCGCAGCGCCACCGTCGGCGCGACCGCGCGCACCGAGGCCGAGCGCGGCTCGGCGGTGAGAAGCGAGATCTCGCCGAGGACGCTGCCCGCACCGAGCCGCGCGAGCGGGCGCGCGCCGGTGCGCGTGCGCTTGCTCACCTCGACCTCGCCCGAGAGCAGCAGATAGAGACCGTCGCCCGCGTCCCCTTCGTCGAAAAGCCTGCCGCCGGCGGGCAGGTCCAGGCGCTCGGCGATCGCGGCGAGCGCTTCGAGCTCCTGCGGGGCAAGGCGTCGGCAAAGCTCGCAGTCGCGCAGCTGGGCGAGGAGATCGCGGACCATGAGCGAGTGTAGCGCACGCTTTGAACGCGGTCGGCCGGCGGGTATCATCGGCCGGTGCCGAGCGCGCCGGGCACGCGGTGCCGCGCGCTCGCGTCCGTCGAGGAGGTCGCATGGCCATTCAGGTCACTCCGCGAGTCGCCGTGTACGCCGGCGTAGCTGCGCTCGTCGTCGCCGGCGCAGCGGCCTGGTTCCTGTTCCTGCAGGACGAGCCTGCCCCGCCGCCGGCGGCGAAGAAGGCGCCTGCGGCAAAGCCTGCGGCCGAGACGAAGGCGGCCGAGCCCGCAAAATCGCCTGCAGCGCCGAAGGCCGCTGACACGGGCAAGGCCGCGCCCGCAAAGCCCGCGGCAAAGCCGATCCCGACCGACCCCGACCGGCTCGTCGCCGAGATCGTCGACGCCGCCGGCCTCCGGAGAATGATCGCGCTTCTCGGGCCGGAAATCGGCAGCGCCGCGTTCGCCGCGAGCCAGGCGGGGCAGGAGCGCAGCGATCCGCCCCCCGTGCGGCTGATCGACGATCTCGCGCGCAAGCACTTCGATTCGCCGGAGCTGATCGAGGACATCGCGACCGGTGTCAAGAGCGCGTTCGAAGCCGAGCGCATGGGGCGCCTGCTCGAGCTTTTGCGCCAGCCGATCGCGCAGACGATGGCGGAACCGGAGACGCCGCGCCTTGCGGCGGAAGAACGTCAACGGCTCCTCGAGGAGCTGCGCAGGAATCCGCCGCCCGCCGCGCGCCAGAAGCTCGTGCAGACCGTGGACGAGATCGCGCGCGCATCCGAACTGGGCGTTTTTCTCGCCACGCTCGCGGCGCGCGAGATGGTGGATGCGGTGTTCGAAGGCTTGCAGAAGGCCGGCCGCCGGCCCGATCGCGAGGCGCGCCAGCGAGCCAACGCGCAGATCGGCGCCTTCGAGCCGCAGCTGCGCGCCGGGTTTCGCGCGCTGATGCACCTCGCCTACCGCGGCGCCACGGACGAGGCGCTCGCCGAATACGCGAAGCTGCTCGAGAGCGAGACCGGCCGCTGGGGCTGGCAGATCCTCGCCAACGCGATGCGCGCGGCGATGGAAAAGCGCGTGCGCCCGTTCGCGCGCGAGGTGGCGGAGCTCGCGCTGGAGCGGGAACTCGCCCGCCGGGCGTCGGCGGCGAAGCAGGCGGATGCCGCGCCCGCCCCCGCGGTCGCCGCGCCGAAGGCGGCGCCGGTCGCGGCCGCGCCGACCGAGCCGCCGGGCTACCAGCGCCCGGCGAACATCCGCCCGCTCTACTCGAGATACAACGATCTGGTCACCGCCGTGGTGATGCGCGACGCGCAGGCGGTGAAGGAGCTGCTCGCCGACGGCAAGAACCCGGATGCGCGCCAGAGCGACGGGCTGACGGTGCTCATGGTCGCGGTGGCGAACGGCGATGCGGCGATCGTCGAGCTGCTCCTTGCGCACAAGGCCGATCCGAACCTGCGCGCCCCCGACGGCCGAAGCGCCCTCGCGATCGCGCGATCGCGCGGCGATGCGGCGCTCGTGCGGCTGCTCGAGCGCCACGGGGCGAGGGGCTGAGGGCGGCGCGCGATGCGGGGATGGATCGCGGCGCTCGCGCTTTCGCTCGCCGCCGGCGCCGCCGCAACCGAGCTGCCGATCTTCGACGCGCACATCCACTACTCGCACGACGCCTGGGACGTGCTTCCGCCCGAGGCGGCGATCGCGATCCTGAGGAAGGCGGGCGTGCGGCGCGCGCTCGTCTCGAGTTCCGGCGACGACGGCCAGCAGCGCATGGTCGCAGCCGCGCCCGACCTCGTCCTTCCTTCGCTTCGGCCCTACCGCACGCGCGCCGAGCTCTCCACCTGGGTGCGGGACGAGACCGTGATCCCTTACCTCGAGCAGCGCCTTGCGCGCTACCGCTACATCGCGATCGGCGAATTTCACCTCTATGGGGCGGACGCGGATCTCCCGGTGCCGCGGCGCATGGTGGAACTTGCGCGCCGGCACGGGCTGCTGCTGCACGCGCATTCGGACGCAGACGCGGTCGAGCGGCTCTTCCGCCAGTGGCCCGGCGCGCGCATCCTCTGGGCGCACGCCGGGTTCGAGCGCCCGGAGAAGGTACGCGAGATGCTTCGCCGCTACCGCAACCTCTGGTGCGACCTCGCCTTTCGCAGCGACCACGCGCAGGGCGGACGACCGGCGCCGGAGTGGCGCGAGCTGTTCCTCGAATTTCCGGATCGCTTCATGGTCGGCACCGACACCTTCACCCCCGAGCGCTGGCATTACGTCGGCGAGCACGCCGCGTGGTCGCGCGCCTGGCTCGCGCACCTGCCGCGCGACGTCGCCGAGCGGATCGCATGGAAAAACGGCGAGGCGCTCTTCGTCGCGCCGTTGCAGCACTAGCGCTTTTTGCGCCGCTCGCAGGCTTCGCCTGCGATCTCGCGGGCGCAAAGCGCCTGGAGGGCCGCGCGTTTTCGCTCGCCTACCGCACGGTCCCGGCGCCGATCCGGATCGGGGAGCATTTTGCGCTGGAGATCGTCGTCTGCCCGCGGCCGGGCGTGTCGCTCACCCAGCCGCCGCGCGCCGACGCCTGGATGCCCGAGCATCGCCACGGCATGAACTACCGGCCCGAGATGCGCGCGCTCGGCGCCGGGCGTTATCGCTCGGAGGGCTGGCTCTTTCACATGCCCGGGCGTTGGGAGTTCGTGTTCCAGGCGGCGGACGAGCGGCTCACCGATCGCGTCGAGGTCGAGTGAAGCGATCTCTTGCGGCCGCCGTCGCGCTGCTCGCGGCCGCAAGCGCCGCCGCGCAGCTTCTCGACTTCACCGCCGAGGAGCGCCGCGCGCTGCTGCGCCACGGCCCGTGGCCGCCGCCCTGGAGGCCGGATCCATCGAACCGGGTCTCGGGCAACGCCGATGCCGCGGCGCTCGGCGAGCGGCTCTTCTTTGAGCCGCGTCTTTCGGCCGACGGCACGGTGCTCTGCGCAAGCTGCCATGTGCCCTCGCGCGCCTGGCAGGACGGCCGCGCGCGCGCCTTCGGCCGCCTCGAGCTTGAGCGCAACACCCCGAGCCTCCTCAACGTGCGCCACCAACGCTGGTTCGGCTGGGACGGCGCGGG
>JAOAFL010000026.1 GCA_026416295.1 Burkholderiales bacterium
ACGATCGGCTCGAAGCCGTAGGCGATCGGGCGCTTCGCCTTCACCTCGACCATGCTCTCGGGGCCGCCGGGCATGCAGAAGGCGCAGGTCTGCGGCATCGCGGTGAGGACGAAATGCGACTGCTTGTCGCCCATCTGCAGCGGCACCATGAAGCCCTGAAGCTTCACCTCCTTGCCGTGCAGCGCGGCCACGCCCGGGGAAAACTGCGGCACGAAGCGGTCTTTTGCGCGCACGAGCTCCACCTGCGCGAGCAGCTTCCACGAGACGACATCCTTGCGCTCGGGAAGCGGCTTGAAGAGCGCCGGATCCGCGCCCGGCGGCATCGCGTGCGCGCCGGGGGGCGTCTGAGCCTGCGCCCCGAAGAGCACGCCCGCGCCGAGCAGAGCGAGCACGAACCGTGTCACGCCGCGCATTCTAGCGCCGCGCTCAGTGCTTGTGGCGCAGGCCGCAGTATTTGCCGATGCCGGCGCCCTTGCAGTCCCGGGCGAGCTGTGCGTGGCATTCCTTTTCCGGCTTGCCGGCTTCGAGGCACCTCGCCGCGGCCTCGTGCGCCGCAGCGAGCGTGCGGTGCTGCGCGATCGTCTGCCTGATGTGCGCGTCGTCTTTCTTGTCCGAGTGCGCCGCCGCCCCGAGGGGCAGCGCGAGCGCGATCGCGAACGCAAATTTCATCTCGTCCTCCCGACGTCAGCCTTCGGCGAGCGCGTGCGCGACCTCGGTGCGCATCGCCCGAAGCGCCGGCGCAAGCGCCGCAGCCAATCCCACAGCGAGCGCGCCGGCGACGATCCACAGTTCCTCGGGCAACCACAGCAGACCCGTCAAGCGGCCCTGCTGGCGGGCCTGAAGGAGCATCCCGAGCGCCTCGGTCGCCGCATGCCCGAGGGCCAGGCCGAGGACGACGCCGCCCGCCGCGAGCAGAAACCCTTCCAGCACGAGCAGCGCGAAGAGCCTGCCGCGGCCGGCACCGAGCATCCGCATGATCGCGAGGTCGTAGCGGCGCTCTTCGAGCGCCTGCGTGAGCGCGATGAACACCGACAGGCCCGCCGCGAGGATCAGCACCACCCCGAAGGCGCGCAGCACCTCCACGCCCGCGCCGATCATGCGGAAGAGCCGCGCGCTCTCGTAAGCAGGCGAGGCGGCCTGGAGCGCCGGATTCGCGTTCACCTCGCGCGGCAGCGTCGCCGCGGCAAGCGGCGTGGCGTAGCGAACGAGAAGCGCGGTGATCTCCTGGTAGTCCTCCGGCTCGCCGCCGGTGCCGTGCACTTCCCAGACCGATTCCACCGCGGTGAGGACGAGCCGATCGAGCACCGTGCCGGTCGGTTCGAGAACACCCACGACGACGTACGGCGATTCGTCGTGCAGGTGCTCGGTGTCCTGCGCGCCGATGCCGTGCGCGCCGAGGATTCTGGCGCCGGGCGCGACGCCGGTCGCGCGCGCGACCTCCGCCCCGAGCACCGCCTGCATCGGCGCCTCCCAGAGCCGGCCGGCGGCGAGCCGCGCGCCGTAGTGCGCGGCGTAGTCGTGTGTCGTGCCGACGATGCGAAAGCCGCGGAAGCTGTCGCCGAGGGCGAGCGGTATCGCCTTTTTCACCGCCCGGTGCGCGGCGAGCTTCTTCGCTTCCTCGAGCGGAATGTTGCCCGCCGGCACGTCCACGTGGAAAACCGCCGAGAGGACGAGCTGCATCGGGCTGCCTTTCGCGCCGACGACGAGGTCGATGCCTTCGGCGTCCCGCAGCATCCGCGATTCGATCTGGCGCGAGGCAAGTAGCAGCACCGTGACGGTGGCGACCCCGAGGGCAAGGAGCACGACGTTCAGCGCCGCAGCGAGCGGCCGCGCCCGCAGATAGGCGGCGCTGAGGCCGGCGAGCGTCATTCGCCGAGCCGCAGTTGCCGATCGAAGCGCGCGGCGGCGCGCCGGTCGTGGCTCGCGACGACGAGCGTCGCCCCGCAGGCGTTCGCCTGCGATTGCAATAGCGCGAGCGCCGCTTCGCAGGCGGCGTCGTCGAGGTTCGAGGTCGGCTCGTCGGCAAGAAGCAGTTTCGGCCGGTTCATGACCGCGCGCGCAACCGCCGCCCGCTGCTGCTCGCCGTGGGAGAGTTCGGCCGGGCGCGCGCGCGCCTTCGCCGCAAGGCCGAGATCGGCAAGGAGGGCGCGCGCGCGCGCAGGTTCCGGCGCAAGCCCCGCGAGATAAGGCGCAAGCAGCAGGTTCTGCTCGACCGTGAGGCTCGGCACGAGGTGCAGCTTCTGCGGCACGAGGCCGACGGTGCGGCCGCGCCAGCGGTCGAGCCGCGCGCCGTTCATCCGGTCGAGCCGCTCGCCCGCCACCTCGATCTCGCCCTCGCTCGGGGAAAGGAGGCCGGCGAGAAGGTGCAGCAGCGTCGTCTTTCCGCACCCGGAAGGGCCGAGCACCAGCCAGTGCTCCCCTGCCGCCGCCTCGAAGCGCTCGAGCGCGAGCGCCTCGCGCTCGCCGTAGCGCTTGCGCACGCCCCTCAGGCTAAGCACTGCTCCAGGCCGGCGACGAACAGATCCTTCGGCAGGTTCCGGCCGATGAAGACGAGCACCGATTCCCTCTTTTCGCCCCTCGCCCACGGCCGCCCGAGGTCGCCCCCCATCATCATGTGTACGCCCTGGAAGACTACCCGGTTCGCCTTGCCTTTCATCCAGAGCACGCCCTTGTAGCGCAGCAGGTCCTGCCCGTAGACCTGCACCATGCCGGAAAGGAACGCCTCGAGCTTTTCGCCGTCGAACGGCCGCTCGGCGCGGTACACGAACGAGCCCACTTCGTCGGCGTGGTCGTGGTGGGTCTGCGTGAGGAACTCCGGATCGAGCTCGAGGATCGCGTTCAGGTTGAAGCCGCGGATGTCGAGGATGTCTTCGAGCGGCGTGCGTCCGAAGTGCACCGGTTTCACCGGCGCGCGCGGGTTGATGCGGCGCAGGCGCGCGAGCAGCCGCTGCACCTCGTCCTCGGCGACGAGGTCGGTCTTGGAAAGCAGAATCCGGTCGGCGAACCCCACCTGTTCCTGCGCCTCGCGGAAGCGGTCGAGCTGCGCCGGGGCGTGCTTTGCGTCCACCACCGTCACGATCGCATCGAGCAGGTAGTACGCGGCGATGTCGTCGTCGGTGAAGAAGGTCTGCGCGACCGGCCCCGGATCGGCCATGCCGGTCGTCTCGATGATCACGCGGTCGAACGCGAGCGATTTTTCCTCGCGCCGGCGCTTCAGTTCCCCGAGGATGCGGATGAGGTCGCCGCGCACCGTGCAGCAGAGGCAGCCGTTGTTCATCTCGACGATCGTCTCCTCGGTCTTTTCGACCAGATCGCCGTCGACGCCCACCTCGCCGAACTCGTTTTCGATCACCGCGATCCGCTGCCCGTGGTCTTCCTTCAGGATGCGGTTGAGCAGCGTCGTCTTGCCTGCGCCGAGAAATCCGGTGAGGATGGTCACCGGCACCATCCGGGACTGTTCCATGCGATCGTACCGCCGGCGTGGTTCGTGTCGCCGGCGATTGTAGCGCTTCAGGCCGCGCGCACGAGGAGCAATCCCTTCAGGTATTCGCCCTCGGGGAATTCGAGCGCGACCGGATGGTCGGCGCCGGCGCCGAAGCGCTCGAGGATCTTCGCCTGCACTCCGGCGTCGCGGGCCGCACCGGCGACGATGGACTGAAACAGTGGCGGCGCGATCGCGCCGGAGCAGGAAAAGGTGGCGAGCAGCCCGCCGGGGGCAAGGAGCTTCAGCGCGAGCAGATTGATGTCCTTGTAGGCGCGCGCCGCCGCCTTCGCCTGCGCCGCGGTCGGCGCGAACTTCGGCGGATCGAGGATGACGAGGTCGAAACGCGCGCCGCGGTCGCGCAGCTGCCGCAGGAACGCGAACACGTCGGCCCGCTCGAAGGCGATGCGCGCCGCATCGAGCGCGTTCGCCGCGAGATTTTCGCGCGCGACCTCGAGCGCCGCCGCCGAGCTATCCACCGCGAGGACGCGCCGCGCGCCGCCCGCGAGCGCCGCGAGCGCGAATCCTCCCGTGTAGCAGAACGCATCCAGCACCTCGCGGCCGGCGGCGAGCGCCCGGATCCGCTGGCGGTTTTCGCGCTGATCGAGAAAGAACCCGGTCTTCTGCCCCTCGGCGACGTCGACGCGAAACTGCAGCCCGTACTCGACGATCGGGCAGCGGCGCGCCTCGCGGCTGCCGCGCACGAACCCGGCGCGCGGAGCGAGCCCCTCGAGCGCGCGCACTTCGGCGTCGGACCGCTCGTAGATCGCCGCGCAGCCGCTCGCCTGCTCGAGGGCGTCGAGGATCTCGGCGCGCCAGCGCTCGGCGCCGGCCGAGAGAAACTGCGCAACCAGCACGTCGGCATAGCGGTCGACGACGAGCCCCGGCAGACCGTCGGATTCGGCGTAGACGAGCCGCAACGCGTTCGTGTGGCGCGCCGCAGGCAGCGCCTCGCGCAGCCGCAGCGCCGCGCCGATGCGCGCGGCGAAGAACGCCCGGTCGACCGCTTCGCGGGGATCGAACGTCCAGATTCGCGCGCGGATCTGCGAGCGCGGGCTGTAGGCCGCGAGCGCGAGCGGCTCGCCCGCGTCGCTGCGCACGAGCACCGTTTCGCCCGCGCCGGGCTCGCCCTCGAGGCGCGCGACCGCCCCCTCGAAGATCCAGGGGTGGCGGCGCCGCACGGACTTTTCCCGTCCCGGCGCGAGCACGAGCGCCGCGCGCGTCACCGTTTCCGTGCGCGCGGATGCGCGCGGTCGTAGACCTTCGCGAGCGCCTGGTGGTCGAGGTGCGTGTACACCTGCGTGGTCGCGATGTTCGCGTGTCCGAGCAGCTCCTGCACGGCGCGCAGGTCCTGCGAGGACTCGAGCAGGTGCGTCGCGACGCTGTGGCGCAGCAGGTGCGGGTGCACCGGGCTCGCGAGTCCGGCCGCGCGCGCCCATGCGGCAAGGCGCGCCTGCACCACGCGCGGCGAGATGCGCCGGCCGCGCGCGCCGACGAAGAGCGCGCGCTCGCCGGGCGCGGCGCGTCGCGGGCGCTCCGCCAGCCAGGCCGCAAGCGCCATGCGCGCTTTCGCCCCCACCGGCACGGTGCGGGTTTTGCCGCCCTTTCCGGTCACCGTCACCTCGCCCGCGCGCAGGTCGAGCCGGCCGTCGTCGACGTCGAGCGAGACGAGCTCGGCAAGCCGCAGCCCCGAGGAGTAGAGCAGCTCGAACATCGCGCGGTCGCGCGTCGTCCACGGCCCCGGCGGCTGCGGCGCATCGAGCAGCCGCGCGGCCTGCGCGACCGAGAGCGCCTTCGGAAGCGTGCGCGGCGTGCGCGGCGCGCGCACGCCCGCCGCCGGATTCGCGCCGAAGCCGCGCTGGCGCGAAAGCCAGCGGTAAAGGCTGCGCCAGGCAGAGAGCGCGAGCGCGAGCGAGCGCGCCGATAGCCCCGCCGCGTGCAGCCGCGCGAGCGCCTGACGGATCGCGGTCGAATCGAGTTCGGCAAGGCGCGCCTTGCCCGCCAGCGCGAGCAGCCGCGCCGCCGCGTGCGCGTAGTTGCGCAGCGTCGCCGGCGAAAGCCGCCGCTCGCCGGCCGCTGCGGCGAGCCAGGCGTCGACGAGGGCGGCGTCCGGGTGCGCCGCCGAGGGCGCGCCGCGGCCGGCTCCCGCGCCGGAGCGCACGCCTAGCTGCGCGCGGCGAGCGCGCCGGCGGCAAGCTCCCCGATACGCCGCAGGTACAGCGTGCCCATGTCGGCGTAGAAACGCTGCGGGTCCTCGCTCGCGAGCGCGAGAACGCCCACCGCGCGCGTCTGTCCGAGCGGCACCACCGCGATCGAGCGCAGCCGATCGGCCGCCTCGCCGAAGAGGGAAAGGAAAGGGCTGCCGGCCGCGGGGCCACAGACGGGCGCGCCCATCGTCGCGACCTGCTCGCGCAGCGCCGGCGCGACCGGCGCCCCCGAGGTTCGGCTGCCCTCGCCCGCGCCCCAGAACCGCAGCGCGACGTGCGGCACCGCAAAGTCCTCCCGCAGATGGAAGACGAGCGCCGCCGCCGCCGCCTCGAAATCGGGCGCGCCGGCGAGTGCGAGCGCGAGGCGGTGCACCTTCTCGCTGATCGCGTCGTTGTCCTCGCCGATGCGGATCAGCTCGGCGAGCTTCGCCTCGAGCGCCCGGACCTTCTCGCGCAGCGACACGATCTGACGCTCGGCGAGCGAGATCGTGCGCCCGCCGTACGGGTGCGGCACGCTGATCGTCTCGAGAAGCTGCGGATGCCGCTCGAAGATCTCGGGGTGCGCGCGCAGGTACTGCGCGACCTCGTCGGGCGTCACCGGCCCTCCGCGAGCTCGATTTCGCCCTCGAACACCGTCTCGGCCGGCCCTTTCATGCGGACCGGATTGTCGCCGCCCGGCCATGAGACGGTCAACGTGCCGCCGCGGGCGCGCACCGTCACCGGCGACTCGAGCAAGCCCTGCAGGATTCCGGCGACCGCGGCGGCGCAGGCGCCGGTGCCGCAGGCGAGCGTCTCGCCCGCCCCGCGCTCCCAGACCCGCAGCGCGATCGCGTTTCGCCCGAGCACCTGCATGTAGCCGGCGTTCACGCCGCGCGGGAAGCGCGCATGGCGCTCGATGCGCGGTCCCTGTTCGCGTACCGGCGCGCGCTCGATGTCCGCGACGACCTGCACCGCGTGCGGGTTGCCCATCGCGACGAGCGCGAGCCGCACCCGCTCGCCGTCCAGCTCGATTTCCTGCACGAGCGGCACGGCGGGCGCCGGCGGTCCCATGTCGACGCTCACCTCGCCGTCGTCTTCCAGCCGCGGCCGGATCACGCCGGCCGCGGTCGCGACCCGCAGCTCGCGCTTCGCGCTCAGGCCCTTCTCGCGCACGAAGCGCGCAAAACAGCGCGCGCCGTTTCCGCAGGCTTCCACCTCCCCGCCGTCGGCGTTGAAGATGCGGTAGCCGAAATCGACGTCGGGGGCAGGGGCGGGCTCGACCACCAGCACCTGGTCGCAGCCGACGCCGAAGCGCCGGTCGGCGAGCCGCCGGATCTGCGCCGGCGCGAGCGCGAACGGCGCGCGCGTGCAGTCGAGCACGACGAAGTCGTTGCCCGCGCCCTGCATCTTCGTGAACTTCAGGCGCATGCGGCGAGCACCTCGCAGACGCGCCGCTGATCGGCGTCCGAAAGCTGCGGATAGATCGGCAGCCCGAGCACCGTGGCCGCCGCCTCCTCGGCTGCCTCGAGCCGAAGGCCGGCGTGTTCGGCGGCGTAGAGCGGCTGGCGGTAGAGCGGCAGCGGATAGTAGATCATGCTCGCGATCCCGGCCTCGCCGAGCGCCGCGCGCAGCGCGTCGCGGCGCCGATGGCGCACGGTGTACTGGTGCCAGACGTGGCGGCCGCGGCCGTGCGCGGTCGGCAACACGAGCGGCGTGCCGGCGAGCAGCGCGCTGTAGCGCTGCGCGAGCGCCGCGCGGCGCGCGTTGAACGCCTCGAGGTGCCGCAGCTTCACGCGCAGGATCGCCGCCTGAAGTTCGTCCAGGCGGCTGTTCCAGCCGAGCCGCTCGTGAAGGTAAGTCTGGCGGCTGCCGTGATGGCGCAGCATGCGCAGCCGCTCGGCGTGCCGGGCGCTCTGCGCGGTCACCATGCCGGCATCCCCCGCCGCCGCGAGGTTCTTCGTCGGGTAGAAGGAGAAGCAGCCGAAGTCGCCCCAGGCGCCGGCGCGCCGGCCCGAGTCGTCGGCCCCGAGCGCCTGCGCGCAGTCTTCGACCAAAACGAGCCGGCGCTCGCGCGCGATCGCGGCGAGTTCGGCGAGCGGCGCCGTCTGGCCGAAGAGGTGCACCGCGACGATCGCGCGCGTGCGCGCGGTCAGGCACCGCTCGACCGAGCGCGGATCGAGGCAGAAGGTGGCGAGGTCGATGTCGGCGAACACCGGCCGCGCGCCGGTGTAGGTGACGGCTTCGGCGGTCGCGACGAACGTGAACGCCGGAACGATCACCTCGTCGCCCGCGCCGATGTCGGCGGCGCGCAGCGCAAGATGCAGCGCATCGGTACCGGAGGCGACGCCCACCGCGTGCGGCGCGCCGACGAAGGCCGCGATCTCCGCCTCGAGCGCGGCGCCCTCCGGGCCGAGGATGTAGCGGCCGGAGGCGAGCACGCGGCGCACCGCGGCGTCGATCTCGTCGGCGAGCGCGCCGTATTCGGCCGCCGGATCGCACATCGGAACGGGCGCGCCGCTCACCGCCGCCCCTCGACGCGCGCAAGCCGCTCGGCGATCGCGCGGCCCACCGCGAGCGCGAGCGCGAGCGCCTCGCGGCCGGCTTCGCCCGGCACCTCGACCGGGGCTCGCCCGAGCGCGGCGGCAACGAACGCGTGTGCCTGCGCAGCGAGCGGATCTGCGCCGGGATACGTCTCCTCGCTTTCCTCCAGTCGCCCCTCGCGCTCGCGCACGTAGCGCAGCCGGCCGGCCTGCAGATCGGCCGAGACGTAGAGCCCGGGCTGGAAGACGCGCAGCTTTCGCACCGGGGCGCGGCTCACGCGCGAGGCCGAGAGACTCGCGACGCAGCCGCTCGCGAATTCGAGCCGGGCGTTCGCGATGTCGGTGTCCTGCGTGAGCACGCGAAAGCCGGCCGCGCTCACCGCGGCGACCGGACTCGCCGCGAGCGCGAGCGCGAGATCGATGTCGTGGATCATCAGGTCGAGCACCACGTCGACGTCGGTGCCGCGCGGCTGGAACACGGCGAGCCGCTCGGCTTCCACGTAGAGCGGCCGGTCCATGCGCGCGGTGAGCGCGCGGTACGCCGGGTCGTAGCGCTGCACGTGCCCGACCTGCAGGACGAGGCCGGCTGCGCGCGCGGCGGCGATCAGCGCATCGGCCTCATCGAGCGAGCGCGCGATCGGCTTTTCGACGAGCACGTGCACGCCGCGCGCGAGGCACTCGCGCGCGACCGCGTAGTGCCCGTCGGCGGGTGTGGCGATCACGGCGGCGGCGACGCCTTCCAGCGCGCGCTGCCAGTCGGTGTGGGCGGCGCAGCCGAGTTCGGCGCCGAGCGCGTGCGCGCGCGCGGCGTCGACGTCGGCGACCGCGACGAGTTCCACCTCGGCGAGCGCGGCGAGCTTTTTTGCGTGATAGCGGCCCATGTGGCCGGCGCCGATCACCGCGGCGCGCAGCTTCGCCATGGTCAGTAAAAGCCCGGCTCGCCCGGCGGGCGGGTCTTGAAGCGCTTGTGCATCCAGAGGTATTGCTCGGGCATCTCGCGCACGCGGCGCTCGATGTATTCGTTCATGCGGCGGGTGTCGGCGAGCGGGTCGTCGGTCGGGAAATTGTCCCACGGCGGCTCGATCGAGAGCAGGTAGCCGTCGGCGTGCATGCGCGTGACGCAGGGCAGCACCGCCGCGCCCGCGAGCCGCGCAAGCCGCGCAAGGCCCGGTGTGGTCGCCGCCGGCACGCCGAAAAACGGAACGAACAGCGCGCCGCGCGGGCCGTAGTCGAGATCCGGCAGGTAGTAGAACGGCCGCCCGCGGCGCAGCTCGGCGAGCGCGGCGCGGATTCCCTCCTGGCGCGAGACGAGCCGCTGCGCGCCGAAGCGCGTGCGCCCGCGCATGAGCAGCCGCGCGAACAGCGGGTCCTTCTGGTGGGCGTACATGGAAACCATGTCGAGCTCGCAGGCAAGGCGCGTGAAACCCGCATCCAGCCCGACGAAGTGCGGCGCAAGCAGGATCGCCGGTCGGCCCGCGAGCGCGCGCAGGTGTGCGAGGCCCTCGATGCGCACCATGCGCTCGATGCGCGCCCGCGGCGCCCACCAGAGCACGCCGCGGTCGAGGAGGCTGCGCAAAAAGGCGCGGAAGTGCGTGCGCGCAAGGCGCTCGCGCTCGGCCGCCGGCATCTCGGGAAAGCATCGGGCGAGGTTGGCGCGCGCGACCCGTCGGCGCTCGGTCACGAGCCAGAAGGCGGCAAGGCCGAGTGCATCGCCCAGACGCGCGCGCACGCGAAAAGGCAGCCAGTGCGCGAGCCACACCAACGCGAAGAAAATCCGGCTCATCGCGCCGGCGCACCCGGCGGCGCCTTGTAGCGGTTGTAGCCCCAGAGGTACTGCGCCGGACACTCGCGGATGAGCGCTTCGAGCGCGCGGTTCAGACGCCGCGTCGGCGATTCGCCCGATTCGGCCGGCGGCATCGGCCGCACGTGCACCACGTAGCCTGCGCCGCGCGGCAGTCGCTCGCCCCAAGCGAGCAGGCAGACGATCCCGGGGCGCGCCGCAAGCCGCGGCGCGAGCGTCATGGTGTAGGCGGGGCGGCCGAAGAATTCGGCCCACTCGCCCTCGCCCGCCGAGGGCACCTGATCGGGCAGGATCCCGATCGCCTCGCCGCGCGCGAGCGCAGCGAGCAGTTCGCGCACGCCCGAGCGGTCGGCGCGCGCAAGCCGCAGGTTTTCGCCGGCGCGGCCTCGTTCGATCAGGGGCTCCAGCCAGCGAAGGCGCGGCGCGCGGTAAAGCACCGTGATCGGAAAGCGCTCGGCGGCGGCTCGCGCGGCGATCTCGAAGCAGCCAAGGTGCGGGGTGAAAAAGACGATCGGGCGGCCGGCGGCGCGCGCCGCATCGACGAGCTCCACCCCTTCGATGCGCCGCACCAAGGCGGCTGCGCGCGCGCGCGGCCGCAGCCAGATCGCCGGAAGTTCCGCGACGAGCTTCCCCGCCTCGGCGATCGCCGCGCGGCGCAGCGCCGGATCGCGGTAGCCCGCCGCCGCGAGGTTTTCGCGCAGGTGCCGACGGTAGGCGGCCGAGAGCGCGTACATCGCCCAGCCGAGCAGCACCCCGAGCGCGTGCGCGAGCGGCAGCGGCACGAGCGCGGCGAGCCTTCCGAGCAGGATGGGGAACGGGGGCATTCTTTGCTATCCTTGCGCCCTTTCCAGAAGGCGGGCGCACGATGAGCGAATATCTGTTCACTTCCGAATCGGTCTCCGAGGGTCACCCGGACAAGGTGGCGGACCAGATTTCGGACGCGGTGCTGGATGCGATTCTAAGCGAGGACAAGCGCGCACGCGTCGCGGCCGAGACGCTGGTGAAAGACAACCTGGTGGTGCTCGCGGGCGAGATCACCACGAGCGCGAAGGTCGACTACGACGCGGTCGCGCGCCGAACCATCCGGCGCATCGGCTACAACGATCCGGCGCTCGGCTTCGACGCCGACGGCTGCACGGTGCAGATCGTCTACGGGCAGCAATCGCCCGACATCGCGCAGGGCGTGGACGAAGGCCGCGGGCTCGACCTCGACCAGGGCGCCGGCGACCAGGGCATGATGTTCGGCTACGCCTGCGACGAGACGCCGACGCTGATGCCGATGGCGATCTATCTTGCGCATCGGCTGGTCGAGCGCCAGTCGGAGGTGCGCCGCGACGGGCGGCTGCCGTGGCTGCGCCCGGACGCAAAATCGCAGGTGACGCTGCGCTACGTGAACGGCCGGCCCGAGTCGATCGAGACGGTGGTGCTTTCGACCCAGCACGCGCCCGGCCTCGCGCACAAGCAGATCGAGGAGGCGGTGATCGAGCAGATCATCAAGCCCGTTCTGCCGCGCTCGCTGGTGAAGGGCAAGATCAAGTACCTCGTCAACCCGACCGGCAGCTTCGAGATCGGCGGGCCGAAGGGCGACTGCGGGGTGACCGGCCGCAAGATCATCGTCGACACCTACGGCGGGGCGGCGCCGCACGGCGGGGGCGCTTTTTCCGGCAAGGACCCCTCGAAGGTCGACCGCTCGGCGGCCTACGCCGCGCGCTATGTGGCGAAGAACATCGTCGCGGCGGGGCTTGCCAGCAAGTGCCTCGTGCAGCTTTCCTACGCGATCGGCATCGCGCAGCCGACGAGCGTCATGGTCACCACGCAGGGCACCGGCAAGATCTCCGACGAAAAGCTCGCGCAGCTCGTGCTCGCCAACTTCGACCTGCGGCCGAAGGGGATCATCCAGATGCTCGATCTGCTGCGCCCGATCTACGAGAAGACCGCCGCCTACGGCCATTTCGGGCGCGAGGAGCCGGAGTTCACCTGGGAGGCGACCGACCGCGCGCTCGCCCTGCGCCAGGCGGCGTAGGCGCCGGCGGCCGCGGACGGCCAGAGCCCGCCCGCGTGATCGCACAGCAGACGCTTCGCTTTCGCACCCGCGGCCGCGGCACCACCGACATCACCGCCGAAGTCGCGCGCGCGGTCGCCGCAAGCGGCATCGCGCGCGGTCTGTGCTGCGTCTTTCTGCAGCATACGAGCGCCTCGCTCGTGCTGTGCGAGAACGCCGACCCCGACGTGCGGCGCGACCTCGAGACGCTGCTCGCGCGCCTCGCCCCCGACGGCGATCCGGCCTGGCGGCACGACACCGAGGGGCCGGACGACATGGCGGCGCACGCGCGCGCGGTGCTGACGACGAACAGCCTGACGATCCCGGTCTCGGACGGCCGCCTGATGCTCGGCACCTGGCAGGGCATCTACCTCTACGAGCACCGGCAGTCAGCGCACGAGCGGCGCGTGGTGGTGACGGTGCTCGGCTGAGCGCGGCCGCCGCCGGTCCGCTGGCGTATAATGCCGCCGGCTGAGGAGCGTTGCGTCCGGGGCGCCGCCCCGGTCAGGCTCAGCGAAATCAACGGCGCTCGCATTGGAAACGGTGCGGGCGCTTTGTTTTTTCGGGACCGCGATTCGATCGCAAGGAGGCACGACGATGAACGCACCGCAGGCGCAATTCACCGACTACCGGGTCGCCGACCTTTCGCTCGCCGACTGGGGACGAAAGGAGATCGCGATCGCCGAATCCGAGATGCCGGCGCTGATGGCGATCCGCGCCGAGTACGCGCAGGCGAAGCCGCTCGCGGGCGCGCGGATCGCCGGGTCGCTGCACATGACCATCCAGACCGCGGTGCTGATCGAGACGTTGCGCGCGCTCGGGGCGAGCGTGCGCTGGGCGTCCTGCAACATCTTCTCCACCCAGGACCATGCGGCCGCGGCGATCGCCGCGCAAGGCATCCCGGTGTTCGCCTACAAGGGCGAGTCGCTCGCCGAGTACTGGGAGTTCACGCACCGCATCCTCGAGTTCGGCGACCGGGGCCCCAACATGATCCTCGACGACGGGGGCGATGCGACGCTGCTCGTTCACCTCGGCATCCGCGCCGAAAAAGACCCGTCGGCGATCGCGCGGCCGACGAGCGAGGAGGAAGAGGCGCTCTTTGCCGCGATCCGCGCGCACCTTGCGCGCGATCCGGCCTGGTATTCGCGTCGCGCGCGCGAGATCCGCGGCGTCACCGAGGAGACCACCACGGGCGTACACCGGCTCTACCAGATGCAGAAGGAGGGGCGGCTTCTCTTTCCGGCGATCAACGTCAACGACTCGGTGACCAAGTCGAAGTTCGACAACATCTATGGGTGCCGCGAGTCGCTCGTGGACGGCATCAAGCGCGCGACCGACGTGATGATCGCCGGCAAGGTCGCGGTGGTGTGCGGCTACGGCGAGGTCGGCAAGGGCTCGGCCCAGGCGCTGCGGGGGCTTCAGGCGCAGGTCTGGGTGACCGAGATCGACCCGATCTGCGCGCTTCAGGCGGCGATGGAGGGCTACAAGGTGGTGACGATGGACTGGGCGTGCGACAAGGCCGACATCTTCGTCACCGCGACCGGGAACGTGCGCGTGATCACCCACGAGCACATGCGCCGCATGAAGCACAACGCGATCGTCGCCAACATCGGCCACTTCGACAACGAGATCGACGTCGCGAGCCTGCGCCAGTACCGCTGGGAGAACATCAAGCCGCAGGTCGATCACGTGATCTTCCCCGACGGCAAGCGCATCATCCTGCTCGCCGAGGGCAGGCTCGTGAACCTCGGCTGCGCGACCGGGCACCCGTCCTACGTGATGAGCTCCTCGTTCGCCAACCAGGTGCTCGCGCAGATCGAGCTCTTCAACCACACCGACAGGTATCCGGTCGGGGTGTACATGCTGCCGAAGAAGCTCGACGAGAAGGTGGCGCGGCTGCAGCTGGTCAAGCTCGGGGCGATGCTCACCGAGCTCACCGACGAGCAGGCCGCCTACATCGGCGTGCCGAAGGAAGGCCCGTACAAGCCCGACCACTACCGCTACTGAGGCGCACGATCCGGCGGCGGGCCGGCGCGGCGCCGGCGCCTGCCGCCCGAGCGGGATCGCGGTGAACCTGAAAGCGACGCTTTCCGATCCGCGCCGGCCGGTGCTCTTCTACGGCACCACGCCGCCGCGCGCCGGTACCGCCGCGACCGACATCGCGCAGGCCGCCGAGCGGCTGGCGGCGCGGCTCGCGCCCCTTGCGCTCGACGGCGTGGTGGTGTACGACATCCAGGACGAGACCGGCCGAACCGGCGCGCCGCGTCCCTTCCCCTTCGTCGGCACGGTGGACCCGCGCGCCTACGCGCGGCTGCTCGCGGCGAGGACGGGGCTGCCGCCGATCACCTACAAGTGCATCGGCACGCTCGACGAAGCCGGCTGGCGCGCCTGGCTGGACGAGAGCGCGCGCGACTTCGGCGCCGGGTTCCTTTCGGTCGTCGGCCGTCCGACCTCGGGCGTGCGCCATGCGCTCGCGCTCTCGGAGGCGATCCGGCTCGCCGCCGAGCACCCGGCGGGCTACACCGTGGGGGCGGTGGCGATCGCCGAGCGGCACACGGCCGAGCGCAGCGAATCGGCGCGCATGCTCGCGAAAAGCCTCGCGGGCGCCGCGTACTTCATCTCGCAGACGGTGTATTCGGCCGAAAGCACGATGCGGCTCCTTGCCGACTACGCGCGCGACTGCCGCGGCGCCGGCGTCGCGCCGCGGCGCGTGGTGCTTTCGTTCGCGCCGGTCGGCCGCGAGAAGACGCTCGCGTTCCTGCGCTGGCTCGGGGTGCACGTGCCCGAGGCGACCGCGCGCGCGATCCTCGGCGCGAGCGACCCGCTCGCGCGCTCGATCGCGGTGTGCCGCGAGAACCTCGCGCGCATCCTCGCGGGCAGCTACGCGCGCGAGGTGCCGCTCGGCGTGAGCGTCGAAAGCGTCTCGATCTATCGCGACGAGATCGACGCGAGCGTCGCGCTCTTTCACGCGCTGCGCGAGGTGCTCTGCGGCCTCAGTTGACCGGTACGCGCACGCCGGCGCCGTCGCGCCGGAACGCGCGCCAGGGTGCGCCGGGGCGCTCGCGGCAGGCTTCGAAACGGAAGGGCACGAACTCCCGCCCCGGGGTGACGAAGCGCAGGTCGAGAAAGCCGATGCAGTCGGAGCCTTCGGCGACGCCGTCGGCCGCCGGCGCCTCGGCGAACCAGCGGAAAAACGCGAGCGCGGGCGACCCTGCCGCCTCGCGCGCGAGCATCCTCGCGTCGTCGGTGTCGCCGTAGCGGCCGCGGCGCTCCCAGCGCGCATCGGCGAGCGGCCGGTAGGCGGCGTCGAGCCTCGCGAGCAGGCCGTCGCCCGGCCGCGGCTCGCGCGCCGCCGTGCGGCGCAGGTTCACGTGCGCGAAGTGGTGCGTCTCGGCGTCGCTCACGATCACCGTCCAGTTGAACGGCGACACCGGCCGCGGATAGGCGCTCACGCTCGCCTCGCGCAGCCCGCGCGCCTCGGCCCAGCGCCGGCCGAACTCGAGTGCCTCCTCCTTCAGCGTCCACTGCCAGCTGACGTAGCCGACGAGCGCCGCGAGCGCCGCGGCCGCCGGCAGGCGCGAGCGGCGCAAGAGGAGCGAGGCGAGCAGCCCCGCGACGACGATCGCGCTGAACCACAGGTCGATGATGAAGGTCACGCCGAGCGCCGCGCGCCGGTCGGAAAGCGGCGCGAGCACCATGGTCCCGAAGCTCGTGATCCAGTCGCCGGCGATGTGCGCGCCGATCCCGAGCGCGCAGACGCCGTAGAGTGCGCGCCAGCCGCCCGGCTCGCGCAGGAGTTTCGCAAGGAGCCATGCGAGCGCGAGCGCCCAAAGCGGAAGCAGGACGAGCGAATGCGTGACGCCCCGGTGGTAGCGCAGGTACTCGACCGGCCCGAGGAAACCCGCGACGAAGTCGAGGTCGGGAAACGCGCAGGCGAGAAAACCTGCGGCGAGACGCCGCGCGAGCGCCCCGCGCGCCGCCGCGCGCGGGGCGGTGGCGCGCGCAACGAGCGCCCCCGAGAGCGCGTGCGTGAGCGTGTCCATCGCGGTCCCGCGGTCCCTCGCGCGCCGATTGTCGCCCCTCGGCGCGCGTCGCGCCAGCCCGGCTCAGGCGGCGCGCTTCTTGCGCTGCGCGTCGCGCGCGTGCATCTGCGCGTACGCGGCGTGCGCCGCGGCCTCGGCGTCGCCGACGTGCACCGGATAGCCCATGTCGTCGAGCACCGAGCCGAGCGCCGACAGGCACAGCATCACGTTGTCGGCGCGGCACGAGTACCCCATCAGGCCGATGCGCCAGATCTTGCCCCTGAGGGGCCCGAGCCCGGCGCCGATCTCCAGCCCGAATTCCGCGAGCAGCCGCGCGCGCACCTGCGCCTCGTCGACGCCCTCGGGGCAGAAGACCGCGTTCATCTGCGGCAGCTGGTGCGCCTCGCGCACGAGGTACTTGAGCCCCATCGCCTCAAGCCCCGCCTTGAGCGCACTGTAGTGGCGCTGGTGGCGCGCCCAGCAGTTCTCCAGCCCCTCCTCGCGCACGAGAAGCAGCGCCTCGTGCAGCGCAAAGAGCGCGTTGGTGGGTGCGGTGTGGTGGTAGGTGCGCTGACCCGCGCCCCAGTAGCCGAGCAGCAGATTCATGTCCATGAACCAGCTGTGGACGCGGTCCTTGCGCTTCTTGACGTGCTCGACCGCGCGCTCGGAAAACGACACCGGCGCAAGGCCGGGCGTGCACGACAGGCACTTCTGGCTCGCCGAGTAGATCGCGTCGATCTCCCAGTCGTCGACGCGCACCGGGATGCCGCCGAGCGAGGTCACCGCATCGACGATCACCATCGCGCCGTGCCGGTGCGCGACCTGGGCGAGCGTTTTCGCGTCCGACAGGCACCCGGTCGAGGTCTCGGCGTGCACGAACGCGACGAGCTTCGCGTCGCGGTTCTTCTTCAGCGCGTCCTCGATGCGCTGCGGGTCGACCGGATCGCCCCAACGCTCCTCGACCACGACCGGCACGCCGCCGCAGCGCACGACGTTTTCGACCATGCGCGCGCCGAAGACGCCGTTCGCGCCGACCACCACCTTGTCGCCCGGACGCACCAGATTGACGAAGCAGAACTCCATGCCGACCGAGCCGGGGCCCGACAGCGGAAACGTGAGCGCGTTCTTCGTCTGAAAGACGTAACGCAGCAGGCTCTTCAGCTCCTCCATCATCTCGACGAACACCGGGTCGAGGTAGCCGATCGCCGGCTGGCTCATCGTCGTGAGCACGCGCGGATGGATCTCGGTCGGTCCGGGACCCATCAGCGTTCGTTGCGGCGGATGGAACGACTGGATGCGCTTGGCGGGGGCGTACTGCGTCATGGCGGGACTCTCCGGATAAAGGCCGAACGGCGCGTGCAGCGGGCGCGATTTCACGCGCACCGGGTTTTTTGCGCTCGCCTCCTGGATCACTTCGAGCGCGCTGATGCGCCCGCCGGTGAGCCGCTCGACCTCGCCCGCCCAGCGGGCCGGCACATAGCCGGTCTTCACCCAGTGGTGCACCACCGCGCGGTCGACCTGGAAGGCGCGCGCGACCTCCGCCTGGCTGCCGAACAGGGCGACGAGCCGCGCGGCGCAGTTGTCTTCGACCACTGCCGCATCCTATCTTGTCAAGTCGAGCTTGACAATACGCGCCTTTCGGCTTGTGGTACCGTGCGCCGATGACGACGCGCGCCGCCGGACCGCTCGCGGTCACGCTCGCCGCCGCCGCCCTCCTCATGGTGACGATGGGCGTGCGCCAGAGCTTCGGCCTGTTCGTCTCGCCGCTCGATGCGGCGACCGGACTCGGGGTCGCGACGGTGAGCCTTGCGCTCGCCGTCGGGCAGTTCGCCTGGGGGGCGGCGCAGCCGCTCGCCGGCGCGCTCGCCGACCGTCACGGCCCGGCGCGCGTGCTCGCCGGCGGACTCGTGCTTCTCGCCCTCGGCCTTGCCGCGACGCCGTTCATGCACTCGGCGCTCGGCCTCGTCGTCGCTCTCGGCCTTTTCGCCGCGATCGGCGCAGGAGCCGGCAGCTTTTCGGTGCTGATCGGCGCGGCGGCCGAGCGGCTGCCGCCGCAGGCGCGCGGCCGGGCCGCGGGCGTGATCAACGCCGGCGGTTCCTTCGGCCAGTTCGTGTTCGCGCCGCTCGCGCAGGCGCTCATTCTGGCGATCGGCTGGATCGGCGCGCTGTGGGCGCTCGCTGCGGCGACGCTCGCGGCGCTGCCGCTCGTTCGCACGGTCGCCGGCCCCCGCGTCGCGCCGCGCGCCGCCGCGGGCGCCGCAGGCGGCTCGCCCTGGCGCGCGCTCGCCGACGCGTTCGGCGACCGCAGCTACGTGCTGCTCAACCTCGGCTTTTTCACCTGCGGCTTTCACATCGCGTTTCTCGTCACGCACCTGCCGCAGGAGGTGGACCTGTGCGGACTGCCGCCCGCGGTCGCCGGCTGGTCGCTCGCGATCATCGGACTGGCCAACATCGCCGGCAGCCTCTGGGCGGGCGAGGCGACTGCGAAGTACCGCAGCAAGTACCTCCTTGCGGCGATGTACGGCGCTCGGGCGCTCCTCATCGCCGCCTACCTCGCCGCGCCGAAGACCGCGCTCGCGTTCTTCCTCTTCGCCGCCGGCCTCGGGTTCACCTGGCTCGCGACGGTTCCGCCGACCGCGGCGATCGTCGGAAAGCTCTTCGGCACGCGCTTCCTCGCGACGCTGTTCGGCATGACGCTCGTCTCGCACCAGGCGGGCGGCTTCCTCGGGGCGTGGCTCGGCGGCCTCGCCTTCGAGCGCGCCGGCGGCTATCTGTGGATGTGGTACGCGGACATGGCGCTTGCGGCCGCCGCCGCGCTCGTCAATCTGCCGATCCGCGAGGCGGCGATCGCGCGCGCGCCGGCGCGCGCCTGAAGCGCCGCTATTCGGCGAAGAGCGGCTCGACCGGCGCGCCGCCAGAGGCCGCGCGCGGCGCACCGCGCGCGGCGAGGCCCGCGAAATCGAAGAGCTTGCGGTCGAGCAGGTGCGAGGGCCGCACGTCGGTGAGCGCGCGCAGGATCGAGGCGATGCGGCCCGGCTGTTCGCGCTCCCAGGCTTTCAGCATCCGGCCGATCGCCTTGCGTTGCAGGTTCTCCTGCGAGCCGCACAGCGTACAGGGCACGATCGGAAAGCCGCGCTCGGCGGCGTAGGCGGCAAGATCGTCCTCGGCGACGTAGACGAGCGGCCGGATGACGATATGGCGGCCGTCGTCGGAGACGAGCTTCGCCGGCATCGCCTTGAGCGTGCCGGCGTAGAAGAGGTTGAGAAAGAAGGTCGCGAGCACGTCGTCGCGGTGATGCCCGAGCGCGATCTTCGTTGCGCCGAGCTCGCCCGCCACCCGGTAAAGGATCCCGCGCCGCAGCCGCGAGCAGAGCGAGCAGAGCGTCTTTCCCTCGGGCACGAGGCGCTTCACCACCGAGTACGTGTCCTGCTCGACGATGCGGTAGGGCACGCCGCGCGCGGCGAAATACGCCGGCAGCACCTCGGCCGGGAATCCCGGCTGCTTCTGGTCGAGGTTGACCGCGACCACGTCGAAGCGCACCGGCGCCTTTTCGCGCAAGGCGAGGAGCACGTCGAGGAGCGCGTGACTGTCCTTTCCGCCCGAGACGCACACCATCACGCGGTCGCCGTCCTCGATCATCCGGAAGTCGGCGATCGCCTCGCCCACCTGGCGGCGGATGCGCTTTGCGCGCTTTGCCGCCTCGTAGGCCGCCTTGCGGGGATCGCTCATGCGCTCAGCCTCAGCCCGACGATGCCGGCGACGATCAGCCCGATCGAGCCGAGGCGCGCCGCGGTGCGCGGCTCGTCGAAAAGCAGGATGCCGAGAGCGGCGACCCCGGCCGCCCCGATGCCGGTCCAGACCGCGTAGGCGGTTCCGATCGGGATCGCGCGCACCGCGAGCGCAAGGAAGTACACGCTCGCCGCCATCGCCGCGAGCGTGAGCGCCGAAGGCGCAAGGCGCGTGAAGCCGGCGGTGTACTTGAGGCCGACCGCCCAGACGACTTCCAACGCCCCCGCGAGAATCAGCCAAGCCCAGGCCACGCCGGCTCCTTTCAAAGAGAGATCGAACGGCCGCCGTCCACCGCGAGCACCTGGCCGGTGACGAAAGGCGCGGCGGCGAGAAAGCATACCGCGTCGGCGATCTCCTCCGGCGCGCCCAGGCGCGCAAGCGGCGTCGTCGCGACGATGCGATCGCGTTCGGGCGGCGGAAACTGCCCGTCCTCGGGCCAGACGATCGCGCCGGGCGCCACCGCGTTCACGCGCACCGCGGGCGCAAGCTCGAGCGCAAGCGCGCGCGTGAGCGCGACGAGCCCCGCCTTCGCGACCGAATAGACCGCGTAGCCCCTGAGCGGCCGCTCGGCGTGGATGTCGGCGATGTTGACGATCGCGCCCGACGCCTTCACGAGGTGCGGCGCCGCCGCCTGCGCGAGAAAGAGCGGCGCGCGCAGGTTCGAGCCGACCAGCTCGTCCCAGTGGCGCGGCTCGATCGCACCGAGCGGCGTCGGATAGAAGCCGGAGGCGTTGTTGACGAGCAGGTCGAGCCGCCCGAAGCGCGTGAGCGCCGCCTCGACGAGCGCGCGCGGCGCCTGCGGCGAAAGCAGGTCGGCCGCGACGCGCGCGGCGCTTCCCGCGCGCTCGGCGTTCAACGCCGCCTCCAGCCGCGCGGCGTCAGCCTCCGCGCTGCGGTAGTGGATCAGCACCGCCGCGCCTAGCGCGTGCAGCCGGCGCGCGATCGCGGCGCCGATGCGCCGCGAGGCGCCGGTGACGAGCGCGACTTTCCCTGCGAGCGGCGCGGACACGGTCGGGCGGCGATTCTAGGTTAAATTCGCCGACGTGCGCCCGAGCGAGCTGCCCGCGCCCGATGCCGACGCCGCCGCCGCGAGCGCGCGGCTTTCCGCGCGCATCGCCCGCGAGATCGCGCGCGCCGGTGGCTGGATTTCGTTCGCGCGCTACATGGCGCGCGCGCTCTACGAGCCGGGGCTCGGCTACTACGCGGCCGGCGCGGTGCGCTTCGGCGCCGGCGGCGACTTCGTCACCGCGCCGGAGCTCTCGCCGCTTTTTGCGCGCGCGCTCGCGCGCCAGGTCGCCGAGCTGCTCGCGCCCGGGGAGGCGGTGCTCGAATTCGGCGCAGGCAGCGGCGCGCTCGCCGAGACATTGCTCGAGGAACTCGCGCGCCTCGGCCGCCGGCCCGCGTACGCGATCGTAGAGACGAGCGCCGCCTTGCGCGCGCGCCAGCGCGCGCGACTGGGCGAGCGCGTGCGCTGGCTCGCGCGGCCGCCCGCGCGCTTTCGCGGCGTGGTGATCGCGAACGAGGTGCTCGACGCGATGCCGGTACACGCGCTCGCCTGGACCGCCGCGGGCATCTTCGAGCGCGGCGTGACGGTGCGCGCCGGGCGCTTCGCCTGGGCCGAGCGGCCTGCCGAGGGCGAGCCGCTTGCGGCGGCGCGCGCGATCGACGTCGAGCTTTCTTCCTCGGGCCGCTACGAGAGCGAGATCGGCCTGGCCGCGCGCGCGTGGGTGCGCGCGGTGGGGGCGCGCCTTGAGCGCGGCGCGATCCTCGTCCTCGACTACGGCTTTCCGGCGCGCGAGTACTATCATCCTCAGCGCTCGACGGGCACGCTCCTCTGCTACTACCGCCATCGTGTGCACGACGACCCGTTCCATTCTCCCGGGCTGCAGGACATCACCGCGCACCTCGACTTCAGCGCGCTCGCCCGCGCCGGCCGCGACGTCGGGCTCGAAGCGCTCGGCTACGCGAGCCAGGCGCAGTTCCTCGTCAATTGCGGCATCGCGGAGCTGCTCGCGGCCGAGGATCCGGCGGATGCGCGCCGCTACCTGCCGGCGGCGGCGGCGGTGCAGAAGCTTCTTTCGCCCGCGGAGATGGGCGAACTCGTCAAGGTGCTCGCGCTCGGCCGCGGCGTCGCCGCGCCGCTTCTCGGGTTCGCGCGCGGCGACCGCTCGCATGCGCTTTAGCGCCGCGGCGCTGCTTTTCGTCGCCGCGGTCGCCGCCGCTGACGAGATCGCCGAGGCGCGCCGGCGCTGGGCCGAAAGCCCGCACGGTCCGATGCTCGAGCGCATCCTGCCGCCCGGGTACGAGCCGTCGATGCTGCCCGAGCCGCGCTCGCGCGGCGCGCAGCTCGTGCGCCGCTACTGCGTGCAGTGCCACCATCTGCCCAACCCCGCGATGCACCACGCCGAGAAATGGCCGCCGGTCGTCGATCGCATGGTCGCGCGCATGCAGGGTCGCGGGAACATGGGAAAACTGATGGTCGAGATGATGGCCGGCGTGCAGGCGCCGACCGAGGAGGAAAAGCAGGCGCTCGTCGCGTATTTGCGCCGCCACGCGCAGAAACCGCTCGACCCGAAGCGCTACCCCGAGGTGTTCCAGCCCGCCGGCGAGCCGTTCCGGCTCGCGTGCAACCAGTGCCACGTGCTGCCCGACCCGCAGCGCTACACCGCGCGCGAGTGGCCGAAGGTGGTCGCACGCATGGAACGGCACATGGAATGGATGAACCGCGTGGTCGGCACCCGGCCGGTGCCCGGCGAGCCGCAGCTGCGCATCGAAGACATCAACGCGTTTCTCGCCCGGCACGCGCGAAAGCCCGCGCCCTGAGCCGGCGCGTTCACAGACCGCGCGCGTCGATCCAGCCCGCGATCGCCTCGGCGGCGCGCTCCCAGCCGCGATCGAGCATCACCGCGTGGCCGAGGTCGTCGAGCAGCCGGTACTCGGCGCCCGAGAGCGCCGCAGCCGCCTGCGCGTGAAGCGGCGGAATCAGCGCATCGCGCGCCGCCCCGAGCACGAGGGTGGCCGGCCGGCGCGCGAGCCACGGCTGCGGAAGACCGAATCCGGCCATGTCGAGCAGCGCGCGGCGCGATTCGCGCTGCATGCGGCGACCGTGGCGCGCAAGCCGCTCGGGCTCGATTTCGCCCGCGAACATCGCCTCGGACAGCACCTCGAGCGGCGCGTCCATCCCCGCGGCGAGCCGCTGGATGCCCATGAAGAGCATCGGCCGCATCCAGGCGAGCGCGAGCGTCGCCGGCATCAGCCCGTAACCGGGTACCGGGCAGACGAGCACCGCCGCAGCGGCCGCCCCGCCCCGCTCGAGGTACTTCTGCACGACGAGCGCCCCCATCGAATGGCCGACGAGCACCGCCGGTCGCTCGAGGCGCTCTGCCGCGTGCGCGACGTCTTCGGCGTAGTCGGCCAGACCGTAGCGGTGCAGATTCTCGCGCCCGGCGCTCCGGCCGTGTCCGCGCAGCGAGACCGCGTACGCGGGAAACCCGCGCGCCGCGAACCAGGGCAGGAAATGCTCTTCCCAGCACCAGGCGCCGACGTAGGCCCCGTGCACGAAAAGCACCGGCGTGCGCGGCGCGGCGCCGCGCGCCGGATAAGCGAGGACCTCGAGCCCGCTCACGCCGGCACCGCCATGCCGCGGGCGACCGCCGGACGGCGCGCGATCGTGTCGAACCAGCGCTTGACCGAAGGAAACTCGGCGAGGTCCACCTTGTGCCAGTCGTGGCGCGCGACCCAGGGAAAGGTGGCGATGTCGGCGATCGAATACTCGCCGGCGAGGAACGGCGCCGCCGAAAGCCGCCGTTCGAGCACGCCGTAGAGGCGCCGCGTCTCCTTCGTGTAGCGCTCGATCGCGTAGGGCACCGGCTCGGGCGCGGCGCGCAGGAAATGGTGCGCCTGGCCGAACATCGGGCCGACGCCGCTCATCTGGAACATCAGCCACTGCAGTGCCTCGTACTTTCCGCGCACCGTCGGCGGCAGAAAACGCCCGGTCTTGCCGGCGAGGTAGACGAGGATCGCGCCCGACTCGAAAAGCGCGATCGGCCGCCCGTCCGGACCGTCCGGATCGACGATCGCCGGGATCCTGCCGTTCGGATTGATCGCGAGGAACGCGTCGCGAAACTGCTCGCCGCGACCGAGGTCGATCCTGTGGACGCGGTAGGCGAGGCCGCACTCTTCCAGCATGATCGAGACCTTGCGCCCGTTCGGCGTGCTCCAGGTGTAGAGATCGATCATCGGCGTCTCCGCAAAGCCGCGCAGTCTAGCCGAGGCGCGCGCCTCAGCCGTCGGCGCCGAGCGCCGCGCGGATCGCCCGCTCGCGCGCGGCATCGAGCCGCGCGGGGATTTCGGCCTTCGAGGACGCCTCGCGGGCGATGCGGCCGGCATCGACGCCTGCGGCCGCCGCGAGCGCGCGCTCAAGGCGCCGCACCGCCGCCTCGGTCGCCGGCCCCGGTTCGCAGACGCTCGCGACCGCGACGAGCTGCACGAACCGCTCGCCGCGACGAAACGCGTCGGCGGCCTTGAGCAGCGCGAGCAGGCGAGCGGCGTCGGCGGCGTGCGCGCGCTCGAGCGGCGCGCGCAGCCGGCAGACGAGGCGCGCGAGGTCGCGCTCGGCGTTCGGAACGCGCAACCGCTCGCACGCCGCCTGAAGCGCCGGCTCGCCCTCTGCGCCGAGCGGCCAGGCGAGCACCCCGAAGCGAACCGTCACCGAGTAGCGCGCATCCGCCGCGCGCGCGAGCGCCGCGAGCGTCGGCGGACCGGGATCGATCTCCGGAAAGAGCCGCCGCGAGGCGCCGCAGGCGGCGAGCACCTCGAACATGCGCGCCGGCTGCGGCTCGGCAAGGCCGCGGGCGAGCTCCTGCCACACGCGCTCCGGCACCAGGT
>JAOAFL010000001.1 GCA_026416295.1 Burkholderiales bacterium
AGCGCAAGCCCCATCTCGCAACCGGCGAGCGTGCCGGCGAGCGTGAGATCGTTGAAGTCGCCGAGGTGGCCGATGCGGAACACCTTGCCGGCGAGCTTGCCGAGACCGGTGCCGAGCGAAAGGTCGAAGTGCTCGAGAATCACGCGGCGGACGCGGTCGGCGTCGTAGCCCTCCGGAAGCAGCACCGCAGTGAGCGAGTTCGAGTATTCCGCGGGGTTCGTCGCGAGCACCTCGAGCCCCCAGGCGCGCACCGCGCGGCGCGTCGCCTCCGCATGGCGCGCATGCCGCGCGAACACGTTCTCGAGTCCCTCCTCTTCGAGCATTCGGATCGCCTCGCGAAGGCCGTAGAGGAGATTCGTCGCCGGAGTGTAAGGAAAGTAGCCGTCGCGGTTGTGCGCGAGCATCTCGTCCCAGGACCAATAGCTCTTCGGCAGCCGCGCGCGCCGGGCGGCCTCGAGCGCTTTCTGCGAGACCGCGTTGAAGGAAAGCCCGGGCGGAAGCATCAGGCCCTTCTGCGAGCCGCCGACGGTGACGTCCACCCCCCACTCGTCGTGGCGGTAGTCCATCGAGGCGAGCGAAGAGATCGTGTCCACCATGAAGAGCGCCGGATGGCCGGCGACGTCGATCGCCCGCCGGATCTCGGCGATGCGGGAGGCGACCCCGGTCGAGGTCTCGTTGTGCACGACGCACACCGCCCGGATCGCCCGCGCGGTGTCAGCCCGCAGCCGCTCTTCGATCTTCTGAGGATCTGCGCCGGTTCGCCAGTCGCCGGGAATGAATTCGGGTTCGAGCCCCAGCCGCCGCGCCATCTTCTGCCACAGCGTCGCGAAGTGGCCGGTCTCGTACATGAGCACCCGGTCGCCCGGCGAAAGCGTGTTGACGAGTGCCGCCTCCCAGGCGCCGGTCCCCGAGGCCGGGTAGATGATCACCTGCCCTGCGGTGCGGAAAACGCGCTTCATGCCTTCGAGCACCTCGCGGCCGAGGACGGCAAACTCCGGACCGCGGTGGTCGATCGTCGGAAAGTCGATCGCGCGCAGCACCCGGTCCGGCACGTTGGTCGGGCCGGGGATCTGCAGGAAGTGGCGTCCGGCGGTTCTCGGCATGGGGGCGTCCTCGCGTCGGGGCCGCCATTGTGCCACCTCGCCCGCGCGCGCAGGGCAGAATTGCGCTTGTGACCGGACGCGTCCGTTTCGACCCCCTCGGCTCGCTCGAGCGGCGCCTTCGCCGCGAGGTCGAGGGCGATGTCCTTTTCGATCTCGCCTCGCGCGGGCGCTACGCGACCGACGCGTCGATCTACCAGGCGATGCCGCTCGGGGTGGTGGTGCCGCGCAGCGAGGAGGCGGCGCGCACGGCGCTTGCGATCGCGCTCGAAGAGCGGGTGCCGGTGCTTGCGCGCGGCGCCGGAAGCTCGCAGTGCGGCCAGACCGTCGGCGAGGCGCTCGTCGTCGATCACTCCAAACACCTGCGCGAGCTTCTCGACCTGGATGTCGAAGCGCGGCGCTGCGTGGTGCAGCCGGGGATCGTGCTGGACGAGCTCAACGCCAAGCTGCGGCCGCACGGGCTGTGGTTTCCGGTGGACGTGTCCACGAGCGCGCAGGCGACCCTCGGGGGCATGGCGGGCAACAACTCGTGCGGTGCGCGCTCGATCGCCTACGGCAACATGGTGCACAACGTGCACGCGATCGAGGCGGTGACGGCCTCGGGCGAGCGCTGGCGCTTCGGCCCGTTCGCCGAGGCCTCAGGCCCGCCCGCCTACGTCGAGTTCGTCGACTGGCTGCGCGCGCTCTACGCGCGCGAAAAGGACGAGATCGAGGCGCGCTTTCCGAAGCTGCTCCGGCGCGTCGCCGGCTACAACCTCGATCACCTCGGGCCGCCGCACGAGAACGCCGCGCACCTGCTGGTCGGCTCCGAGGGCACGCTCGCCTGGTTCGAGCGGCTGCACCTCAAGCTCGCGCCGCTGCCGCGCGCGCGCGCGCTCGGGGTGGTGCATTTCCCGACGTTCTACAGGGCGATGGACAGCACGCAGCACATCGTGCGCCTTGCGCCCACCGCGGTCGAGCTGGTCGACCGCACGATGATCGAGCTTGCGCGCGAGATTCCGCAATTTCGGCGCACGGTCGAGGCGACGATCCGGGGCGAGCCGCAGGCGATCCTGCTCGTCGAGTTCGCAGGCGACGACGCGGCCGCTCCGGCGCGCCGGCTGAAGACGCTTGCCGGCCTGATGGCTGACCTCGGCCTGCCGGGCAGCGTCGTCGAGATCACCGATGCGCGCTGGCAGCGCGAAGTGTGGGAGGTGAGGAAGGCGGGCTTGAACATCATGATGTCGATGAAGGGCGACGGAAAGCCCGTCTCCTTCATCGAGGACTGCGCGGTGCCGCTCGAGCATCTGGCGGAGTACACCGCGCGTCTCACCGAGGTGTTCGAGCGCTACGGCACGCGCGGCACCTGGTACGCGCACGCCTCGGTCGGGTGCCTGCACGTGCGGCCGGTGCTCGACATGCGCCGCGACGGCGCACAGAAGATGCGCCGGATCGCCGAGGAAGCCGCGGCGCTCGTTCGTCGCTTCAAGGGCGCGTACTCAGGCGAACACGGCGATGGCCTCGTGCGCTCGGAATGGATCGCGCCGTTCTTCGGCCCGCGTCTTACCGCCGCGCTCGTGGAAATCAAGCGCCGCCTCGACCCGAAGGGGCTCATGAACCCGGGAAAGATCGTCGATCCGCCGCGCATGGACGACGTGCGGCTCTTTCGCTTTCCGCCGGGCTACCGCACGAGCGCGCCGCCCGAAGCGCTCGACTGGTCGGACTGGGGCGGTTTCGACAAGGCCGTCGAGATGTGCAACAACAACGGCCACTGCCGCAAGTTCGACGCCGGGACCATGTGCCCGTCGTACCGGGCGACGCGCGACGAGATCCATTCGACGCGCGGGCGCGCGAACACGCTGCGGCTTGCGCTCTCGGGCCAGCTCGGCGACGCGGCCGACCGCGCGGTCGCCGAAGCGCTCGAACTCTGCGTCTCCTGCAAGGGCTGCAAGCGCGAATGCCCGACCGGTGTGGACATGGCGCGGATGAAGATCGAGTTCCTCGCGGCGTACAAGTCGCGCCGCGGCTGGACGCTGCGCGATCGGGCGGTCGCGGCGCTTCCCCGCTACGCGCCGATCGCCGCGCGCGCTGCGCCGGTCGCGAACGTCCTGCAGGATGTCGCGGCGCCGCTTGTGGGATTTTCGCGCGCGCGCAGGCTGCCGCGCTGGCGCGCCGATTTTTTCCGCGACGCCGAGATTCCCGCCCGGCCGGGCGAGCGCGAGGCGGTGCTCTTCGTCGATTGCTTCACGCGCTGGTTCGAGCCGGAGAACGCGCGCGCAGCGCTAAAAGTGCTCGCTGCCGCGGGCTACGCGGTGCGAAGGGCCGAGCCGCTGCGCGGCGCGCGGCCGCTCTGCTGCGGCCGCACGCGGCTTGCGGTCGGACAGGTAGAAGAGGCGCGGCGCGAAGCCGAGCGGCTGCTCTGGGCGCTCGCGCCCTTCCTCGATCGCGGCGTGCCGGTGGTGGGTCTCGAGCCCTCCTGCACGCTCACCCTGCGGGACGAATATCTCGTGCTCCTTGCCGGCGCCGACGCGAGGGCGCTCGCCGCGCACGCGCTGCTTTTCGAGGAGTTCCTCGCCCGCGAGGCCGATGGCGGGCGGCTGTCGCTTGCGCTTCGCCCGATCGATGCGGAGGCCTTGGTCCACGGCCACTGCCACCAGAAGGCGGTCGATGCGATGCCGGCGCTCGAACGGACGCTTCGGCTCGTTCCCGGACTTTCGGTGCGCCTGATCGAATCGAGCTGCTGCGGGATGGCCGGTTCCTTCGGCTACGAGGCCGAGCACCGGGACATCTCGATGAAGATGGCCGAGGCGGCCCTCCTTCCCGCGGTGCGCGCAGCGCCCCCGGAGGCGATCATAGTCGCCGACGGCACGAGCTGCCGCCAGCAGATCGCCGACGGCGCCGGCCGCAGCGCGGTTCACACGGTGCGGGTGCTGGAATCGGCGCTCGCCGCTGCGCGCGCGGCATAGGCTCGCGTCAGGCGCGCCGGCGGCTCCAGAGGAAAATCGCCGCCCCGGCGGCGATCATCGGCAGGCTCAGCCACTGGCCCATCGTGAGGCCGAAGGCGAGAAGGCCGAGGAACGCGTCCGGTTCGCGGGCGAACTCGGCGGCAAATCGCAGGACGCCATAGCCGAGCAGGAACAACGCCGAGACGTGGGCCCGCGGCCGCGGCCGGGAGGAGAACCACCAGAGCAGCGCAAATAGGGCAAGCCCTTCTCCCGCCGCCTGATAGAGCTGAGACGGATGGCGCGGCTCGGGCCCTGCGGCCGGAAATACCATCCCCCAAGGCAGGTCGGTCGGCCGGCCCCACAGTTCGCCGTTGATGAAGTTGCCGAGCCGCCCGGCGGCAAGGCCGAGAGGCACGAGCGGCGCGACGAAGTCCATGAGCCGCCACCAGTCGAGCCGCTCGCGGCGCGCGTAAATGGCGACAGCGACGAGCACGCCGAGGAACCCGCCGTGAAACGACATCCCCCCCTGCCAGAGGTAGAGGATCTCGAACGGATGCGCGAGGTAATAGCCCGGCTTGTAGAAAATTACGTACCCGAGCCGGCCGCCGACGATCGCGCCGAGCGCGGCCGCAAACACCAAGTCGTCGAATTGCTCGCGCGAGACGGGCGCAAGCCCCGCTGCGATCCTACGCCGGCCGAGCCACCAGGCCATGCCGAAGCCGGCGAGCCACAGAAGCCCGTACCAGCGCACCGCAACGGGCCCGAGCGAAAAAGCGACCGGATCGAATCCGGGATGAACGAGCACCGGCGCATTGTAGGTGGAGCCCTGCCCCGCGGCTCCGCTAGACTCGCACCTTCACGCGGAGGACACGATGGAGAAGCAGACGAAGGACAGCGCCGCCGGGCCGGCGAACCGACGCTCGCGAGTGATCACGCAGGGCATCGCGCGCGCCCCCAACCGCGCGATGCTGCGCGCGGTCGGCTTCAAGGACGGCGATTTCGACAAGCCGATCATCGGGGTCGCGAACGGCCACTCGACGATGAATCCCTGTAACGCCGGCATTCAGCCGCTCGTCGACCGGGCGGTCGCGGCGCTCGAGGCCGCCGGCGCGAAGGCCCAGACCTTCGGCTTTCCGACGGTGACCGACGGCATCGGCATGGGCACCGAAGCGATGAAGTACTCGCTCGTCTCCCGCGAGGTGATCGCCGACGCGATCGAGACCGCGGTGAACGGCCAGGCGATGGACGGGGTGTTGGCCGTCGGCGGCTGCGACAAGAACATGCCGGGCGCGATGATCGCGATGGCGCGCATGAACGTGCCGGCGATCTTCGTCTACGCCGGGACGATCAAGCCCGGGGTCTGGAAGGGGCAGCCGCTCACGATCGTTTCGGCGTTCGAGGCGGTGGGCGCCTACACCGCCGGCAAGCTGAGCGAGGAGGATTTCGTCGGCATCGAGAAGAACGCCTGCCCGACGGTGGGAGCGTGCGGGGGCATGTTCACCGCGAACACCATGTCGTCCTCGTTCGAGGCGCTCGGCATGAGCCTGCTCGGCTCATCCCAGATGGCCTCGCCCGATCCGGAGAAAGCCGACTCGGCGGCCGAATCGGCGCGGGTGCTCGTCGAGGCGGTGAAGAAGAACCTTCGGCCGCGCGACATCATCACGCGCAAGTCGATTGAGAACGCGATCGCGCTCGTCATGGCGACCGGCGGCTCGACGAACGCGGTGTTGCATTACCTCGCGATCGCGCACGCTGCGGGGGTCAGGTGGACGATCGACGACTTCGAGCGCGTGCGAAGGAAGGTGCCGGTGCTCTGCGACCTCAAGCCTTCCGGCCGCTACGTCGCGGTGGACTTTCACCGCGCGGGCGGCGTCCCCCAGGTGCTCAAGATCCTGCTCAACCACGGCGTGCTGCACGGCGAGTGCATGACGATCCACGGCAAGACGATCGCCGAGATGCTCGCCGACGTGCCCGATGAGCCGCGCGCCGACCAGGACGTGATCCGTCCGTGGTCGAGGCCGCTCTACCGGCAAGGGCACCTCGCGATCCTCAAGGGCAACCTCGCGACCGAGGGCTGCGTTGCGAAGATCACCGGCCTCAAGAAGACCTCGATCACCGGACCGGCGCGCGTGTTCGATTCCGAGAACGCCTGCATGAAGGCGATCCTCGCGAAGAAAATCCGCCCCGGCGACGTGATCGTCATCCGCTACGAGGGGCCGAAGGGCGGCCCCGGCATGCAGGAGATGCTCGCGCCCACCTCCGCCCTGATCGGCCAGGGCCTCGGCGAGTCGGTCGGTCTCATTACCGACGGGCGATTCTCCGGCGGCACCTGGGGGCTGGTCGTCGGCCACGTCGCGCCCGAGGCGTACGTGGGCGGCACGATCGCGCTCGTCAAGGAGGGTGATTCGATCACCATCGACGCGAACAAGCGGCTCATCCAGTTGAACGTGCCGGCGAAGGAGCTCGCCGCGCGCAGGAAGAAGTGGAAGCCGCCCAAGCCGCGCTATACGCGCGGGGTGATGGCGAAGTACATGCGGCTGGTTTCCTCCGCCTCGAAGGGCGCGATTACCGACGGCGAGTAAGGGCGCGGGGCCGCCGGCTCCGCCCGTCGAGCCTCGAGCGCCATTCCCGCGTCACGCCGAGGGTCTCGGCAGATCGCACGCGCGCATAATGCGCGCATGCCGAACCGCCTCGCGAACGAGACCTCGCCCTACCTGCTGCAGCACGCCGAGAACCCCGTCGACTGGTACCCGTGGGGACCGGAGGCGCTCGAGCGCGCGCGCCGCGAGGACAAGCCGATCCTGCTCTCGGTGGGCTATTCCGCCTGCCACTGGTGCCATGTGATGGCGCACGAAAGCTTCGAGGACGAGGCGATCGCCGCGGTGATGAACCGGTACTTCGTGAACGTCAAGGTCGACCGCGAGGAGCGCCCCGACATCGACCAGATCTACCAGACCGCCCATCAGCTGCTTTCGCGTGCGAGCGGCGGCTGGCCGCTCACCGTCTTTCTCGCGCCCGACGGTACGCCGTTTTTCAGCGGCACCTACTTTCCGAAGACCGCCCGCTACGGGCTGCCGGGGTTCGGCGAGCTGCTCGAGCGGATCGCCGAGGTCTGGCGCACGAGGCGCGGCGAGATCGACGAGCAGAACGCGCACTTGCGCGCGCTGCTCGCGCGGCTGTCGCCGTCGCGCGCCGCGCACCGCTCGGAATTCGACAGCGCACCGATCCGCGCGGCGCTCGAGCAGCTTCGCGCCGCCTACGACGCCGAATGGGGCGGCTTCGGCAGCGCGCCCAAGTTTCCGCATCCGACGGAGCTCGACCTCTGTCTGCGCCACGGCGCGGCGGACATGGCGCTCGGTACGCTCGAGCGCATGTGCCGCGGGGGCCTCTACGACCAGCTGGGCGGCGGTTTTGCACGCTACAGCGTCGACCGCTACTGGCGGATCCCGCATTTCGAAAAGATGCTCTACGACAACGGGCAGCTTCTTGCGCTGCTCGCCGACGCCTGGCGCGTCTCGGGAGAGCCGCTTTTTGCCCGCTGCGCGGAGCAGACCGCGGCGTGGCTTCTGCGCGAGATGCAGTCGCCCGAAGGCGGCTTCTACGCCTCGCTCGACGCCGACAGCGAAGGCGAGGAAGGCCGGTTCTACGTGTGGGACCGGGAAGAGGTGCGAAAGCTCCTTGCGCCGGAAGAATACCGGGTCGCTGCGCTCGCCTGGGGGCTCAACGCCCCGCCCAACTTCGAGGGCCGCCACTGGCACCTGTACGCGGCCAATCCGGTGGCACCCGGCGACGAGCCGCTTCTTGCCGCAGCTCGCGAAAAGCTCCTTGCCGCGCGCGAACGACGGGTGCGTCCCGGCCGGGACGAGAAAGTGCTCGTTTCCTGGAACGCGCTCGCGATCGCGGGCCTTGCGCGCGCGGGCCGCGTCTTCGGGCGCGCCGAATGGGTCGCTGGCGCGCACCGCGCGCTCGACTTCATCCGCACGCGCATGTGGCGCGACGGGCGGCTTGCGGCCGCCTACAAGGACGGCCGCGCGCCGCTTGCCGCTTATCTCGACGACTATGCGTTTCTCATCGAGGCGGTGCTGGAACTCCTGCAGGCGCAGTGCCGCCC
>JAOAFL010000055.1 GCA_026416295.1 Burkholderiales bacterium
GTGCACGTGCCCTACCGGGGCGGCGCCGCCTGCCAGACCGACCTGATGGGCGGGCAGGTGGATTTCTCGTTCCAGAACCTCGGGGCGGTGACGACCTACATCCGCGGCGGACGGATGAAGGCGCTCGCGGTCACCGCGCGCGAGCGGCACCCGCAGCTGCCCAACGTGCCGACCGCGGCCGAGGCGGGATTCCCCGATCTCGTGGTCACGTCGTGGCAGGCCGTGGCGGCGCCGGCGAAGACCCCGGCACCGATCGTCGCGCGCCTGAACGAAGCAGTGGTGCGGGCGCTGCGTTCCCCGGACGTTCGCGAGCGCATGCAGCAGATCGGCTTCGACGTCGTGGCGAGCACGCCGGAGGAGTTCGCCGCGTTCATGAAGGCCGAGATCGAGCGCTGGGCGAAAGTCGTCGAGCGCGGCAACATCAAGCCGGACTGAGCCGATGGCCGAGCTGCGTCATGTGCGCGCCGAGCCGCTCGCGCGCGCGATCGAGGCGATCGTCGCCGCCGGCGGAAGCGAGGCGCGCGAAGCGCGCCTGGTCGCCGAAAACCTCGTCACCGCCAACCTCACCGGGCACGATTCGCACGGCGTCGGCATGATCCCGCGCTACGTCGACGCGCTCCTCGAAGGGGGGCTGAGAATCAACCAGCACCCTGAAGTCACCTTCGACGGCGGTGCGATGCTCGCGCTGGACGGCAGGATGGGCTACGGGCAGGTGGTGGGGCTGGAAGCGATGCAGATCGCGATCGAGCGCGCGCGCGAGCACGGCCTTTGCGTGATGGCGCTCGCGCGCGCGCACCACCTGTGCAGGATCGGCCAGTGGGCCGAGCAGGCAGTGGCCGCCGGCCTCGTCTCGATCCACTTCGTGAACGTCATCTCGCGCGCCATCGTCGCGCCCTACGGGGGGTCGGACGCGCGCTTCGGCACCAATCCGTTCACGATCGGCATTCCGCTTCCGGGCGAGCCGCCGTTCATCCTCGACATGGCGACCAGCGCGGTCGCGCAGGGCAAGATCCGCGTCGCCTACAACAAGGGCGAGCGCGTCAATCCCGAGTGGCTGCTCGACGATCGAGGCAACCCGACGTCGGATCCGCGCTACGGCGTCGTCGAGCCGTTCGGCGCGCTGCGCACCTTCGGGCTGCACAAGGGCTACGGGCTCGCGGTCGCGTGCGAACTGCTCGGTGGCGCGCTCACCGGCGGGGGCACCTGGCACTCGGACGACAAGTCGAAGCGTCGCGTCTGGAACGGCATGCTCACGATCCTCATCGACCCGACGCGGCTCGGCACGGCCGAGGCGTTCGCCGCCGAGACGCGGGCGTTTCTCGACTCGCTGCGCCGCTCGCCGGTCGCGCCCGGCTTCGACAAGGTGAGGATCGCGGGCGAACCGGAGCGCGAAGCGCGCGCAAAGCGCGAGCGTGAGGGGATCCCGGTGGATTCGGCCACCTGGGAGGAAATCGTCGCCGCAGGCGCGAAGCTCGGCGTCGAGCGCGCGCGCCTCGAGCGGCTCGCGCAAGGCGCCTGAAGGCGCCGCCCTTGGATCGCGGGGCGGCGCCCCCATCTGTGGAGGGCGCCTCGTTCGAAGGAAGGATCACCATGCGAAGGCTTTTCGTCGCGCTTTCCGCGACGCTCGCCCTTTCGGGCTGTGGCTACAACGAGTTTCAGCGGCTCGACGAAGCGGTCACTGCCGCCTGGTCGGAGGTGCTCAACAACTATCAGCGCCGCGCGGACCTCATTCCGAACCTCGTCGCGACGGTGCAGGGGGCGGCCGACTTCGAGCGGCAGGTGCTCGCCGAAGTGACCCAGGCGCGCGCCTCGGTCGCCGCCATTCGCGCAACGCCCGAGCTCGTCAACGACCCGGAAGCGTTCGCGAGGTTTCAGGCTGCGCAGGCGCAGCTCTCGAGCGCGCTCGCGCGGTTGCTCGCGGTCGCCGAAGCCTATCCGCAGCTTGCCGCGACGCGCGAATTCGGCGAACTGCGGGCCGAACTCGCCGGCGCCGAGAACCGCATCGCGGTCGCGCGCGGGCGCTACATCCGCGCGGTTCAGGAGTACAACACGCTCGCGCGCCAGTTCCCGACCAACCTCACCGCGATGCTCTTCGGCTACAAGGTGAAGGCGAACTTCACCGTCGAGAACGAAAAGGCGCTCGCCGCGCCGCCGAAGGTCGAGTTCGGCAAGCCGGCAGCGAAATAGCCGCGTGCCGATGGCCCGCCTCGCCGCCGCGCTTATCGCGCTCGCGGCGTTCGCGACGGGGGCGATCGCTGAGGTGCCGGTGCCGCCGCTCAAAGCCCGGGTCACCGACCTCACCGGAACGCTCTCGGCGAGCGAGCGCGAGACGCTGGAAGCGCGCCTTGCCGACTTCGAGCGGCGCCGAGGCACGCAGTTCGCGGTGCTCCTCGTGCCGACGACGAAGCCCGAGGAGATCGAGCAGTACGCGATCCGGGTGGCCGAAGCGTGGAAAATCGGCCGCAAGGGCGTGGACGACGGCCTGATCCTGCTGGTTGCCAAGGACGACCGGCGGGTGCGGATCGAAGTGGGCTACGGGCTGGAGGGCGCGATTCCGGACTCGGTCGCAAAGCGCGTGATCGAGGAGCGGATCGTCCCGCGCTTTCGCGAGGGCGATTTCTACGGCGGGCTCGCGAGCGGTCTCGAGGCGCTGATTCGTCTGGCCGAGGGCGAGCGGCTGCCCGCGCCTCAGCCGGCGCGCGAGCGCGGCGCTTCCGCCTTCGCCGTCGTCGAAGCGATCCCGGTGTTCCTCTTTTTCGTCGTCGCGGCAGGCGCGGTGCTGCGGGTCGTTCTCGGGCGGCTCGCCGGAGCGCTCGCCACCGGCGCCGGCGCGGGGCTCATCGCGTGGCTCATCTTCGGGTTTGCGGTCGCGCTCCTTGCGGCGCTCGTCGCGTTCGCGATCGCCTATGCGAACACCGGGGCGGGGCGCTCGGGGCGCTGGACCTACGGCGGGGTCCCCGGGGGCTGGGGCGGCGGCTTCGGGGGTGGCGGCTTCGGCGGCGGATTCCGCGGCGGAGGCGGCGGCTTCGGCGGCGGCGGCGCGTCGGGCCGCTGGTAGCGATGCGCTGGCTGCGCCATCTTTTTCTCGACGAGGCGTTGATGCGCCGCGCGTTTCCACCTGCGGCGCTCGCCGAGATCGAACGGACGGTCGCCGAAGCGGAGCGGCGCCATCGGGGCGAGATCCGGGTGGCGATCGAAGGGGGCCTTCCGCTTGCCGCGCTCCTTCGCCGCGTGAGCCCGCGCGAGCGGGCGCTCGAGGTCTTCACACGGCTTCGCGTCTGGGACACCGAGGAGAACGCGGGTGTCCTCATCTACGTGCTCCTTGCCGACCGCGACGTCGAGATCGTCGCCGATCGCGGCATCCACGCCCGCGCGGGGGAGGCCGCCTGGGAGGAGATCTGCCGCGCGATGGAGCGCGAGTTCGCCGCCGGGCGCTATCTTGCGGGCATGCTCGCCGGCATCGGCGCGACGAGCGCGCTTCTCGCCCAGCACTTCCCGGCGCGCGAAGGTCCTAATCCCGACGAGCTTCCGAACGCGCCGGCGGTGATCTGAGGGCCGCGGGCCGCGATACGGCCTTCAAACCTATGCAGCGAGCGCCGTCGCCCGCACTTCGTCGAGCACCCGCAGAAGCTCGTTCACGTCCGCATCTTGAAATAGCCCTTCGGGCCCGCGCGGCGTCAGATCTGTGAACGGCGCACCGTAGAGCCTTTCGGGTTCGACGATGCCGAGTTCTGTGAGGTGATCCACGACGAGATTCACGAATTCGAGCTGATCGGCGGTCAGCGTTCTGCCGGCCGTGAACTTCGCGAGCGCCTCCTTCGCTGCCGCGCGATCCAGGCCGACCAGCGACCGCACGAACAGGCCGAGCCCCTGCGACCGTTCGGCCGCCTGCCGCACGTCTTCCGCATCGCCGACGCCGCTTTCGACCAGCATGCGCTCCAGCTCCGCGAGATCGGTGGCCGTCAACGGCCGGTTCAACCGGACCTTCTGAACGGCGATGTGATTCAGGTGCTGGCGCAGGAACGCCCGCGCCTTGTCTCGGAAC
>JAOAFL010000003.1 GCA_026416295.1 Burkholderiales bacterium
CGCACCCGCGCCGGATCCACGCCGAAGTCCTCGGCGAGGATGCCGCGCACCCAGGTGGCGGTGGTCACCGTGTGCGAGCGCTCGCCGACGCGCTTTCCTTCCAGATCGCGCGGACGCAGCCCCCGGGCGCTCACGAGGTAAGGGGGCTGAAAGCGCGCGGTGAGCACCGCAGGCAAAAGCCGAAGCGGCTTTCCGTGCGCGCGCGCAAGGAGAAAAGTGACGAGCGCAAGTTCCGCCAGGTCGAATTCGAGGTCGCGAACGACCCGCTTGACCGCGGTGTGGGGGACCGCCACGTCGGCGAACTCGAGCGGCGCCCGCGCGCGGAAAAGGCGCGTGATCGGGTAGTCGCCGACGAGCGCTTTCACCCCTCGGGCGGCGAATCGAGGTAGCGAAGGCCCTTTTCCGCGAGCGCGGCGCGCATGCCGTAGATGTCGAGGCTGAGTTCCCCCTTCTTCAGCCGCTCGCGAACGGCCGCTTCCTTCTTTTCCCGCTCCTCGCCCGCCGCGGCCACTTTCGCCGCCTGCTCGCGCGCGACCACCACGACGCCGTCATCGTCCGCGACCACGACGTCGCCGGGTCTGAGATGAATTCCCGCGCAGACCACCGGCACGTTCACCGCACCCAGCGTCGCCTTGACCGTGCCGCGTGCCGAGATCGCCCGCGACCAGACCGGAAATCGCATGTCGGTGATCTCGGCCGCGTCGCGGCAGCCCATGTCGAGGACCACGGCTTTCGCGCCGCGCGCGGCGAGCGCGGTCGCGAGCAGCTCGCCGAACGCGCCGTCGGAGTTCTCGCTCGTACAGGCGGCAACGAGCACGTCGCCCGGCCGTACCATCTCGACCGCGACGTGGATCATCCAGTTGTCGCCCGGCGGGCAGAGCGCGGTGACGGCGCTTCCGGCGATGCGCGCGCCGCGCCACAGCGGCCGCATGTAGGGCGCCATCAGGCCCGTTCGGCCCTGCGCTTCGTGCACGGTGGCGACTCCCAGGCGCTCGAGCGCCGCGATCGCGGCGGGCTCTGCGCGCGCGATGTTTCGCACCGCGATTCCCGTCGTCATCGTCTTTCTCCCTCTCAGTGCACGCGCTCGAAGATCGCGGCGATGCCCTGCCCGCCGCCGATGCACATGGTGACGAGCGCGTAGCGTTTCTGCGTGCGCTGCAGTTCGTAAAGCGCCTTCACCGCGAGGATCGCGCCGGTCGCGCCGATCGGGTGGCCGAGGGCGACCGCCCCGCCGTTCGGGTTGACCTTCGCCGGATCGAGCCCGAGGTCCTTCGTCACCGCCATCGCCTGCACCGCGAACGCTTCGTTCGATTCGATCACGTCCATGTCCTCGGGTCGAAGCCCCGACTTCTGAAAGACGCGCCTCACCGCAGGGATGGGCCCGAGGCCCATCAGCTGCGGCTCGACGCCCGCGTGCGAATAGGCGACCAGCCGCGCCATCGGCCGGATGCCTTCGCGCGCGGCGGCCGTCGCCTCCATCAGCACCACCGCGGCTGCGCCGTCGTTGATGCCGGAGGCGTTCGCCGCGGTGACCGTGCCGTCCTTCTTGAAGACCGGCCGCAGCTTCGCCATGTCTTCCAGCTTTGCGTCCTTTCGCACATGCTCGTCGGTCGCGAAGAGCTCGGTGCCTTTCTTTCCCTTCACCTCGACCGGAACGATCTGCTCGCGAAAATACCCGCGCTCGATCGCCGCCGCGGCGCGCCGGTGCGATTCGAGCGCAAAAGCGTCCTGCTCTTCGCGCGTGAAGCCGTACTTTGCGGCGATGTTTTCCGCGGTCACCCCCATGTGGCCGTGGCCGAAGGGGTCGTGCAGCGCCGCGGTCATCGCGTCCACCACGCCCGCATCGCCCATCCGCTGGCCCCAGCGCGCCGAGGGAAGGAAGTAGGCCGCGCGGCTCATGCTCTCGGCGCCGCCCGCGACCGCGACCTCGACGTCGCCCAGCTGAATGTGCTGGGCGGCCGAGACGATCGCCTGAAGCCCCGAGCCGCAGAGGCGATTGACCGTGAGGCAGGGCGTGCCGACCGGCAGCCCCGCTTCGATCGCGGCGACGCGCGAAAGGTACATGTCCCGAGCCTCGCCGTGGATGACGCTTCCCATCACCACGTGGCCGACGCGCGCAGGGTCCACCTTTGCGCGCGCCACCGCCTCGCGGATCGCGATCGCACCGAGCCGCGTCGGCGGCACGTCCTTGAGCGACCCCCCGTAGTCGCCGATCGCGGTGCGCGCACCCGCCACCACCACCACTTCCAGCGTGTTCATACCAGTCTCCCGTAAAGATCGTGATCGTCGGATCGCTCGACGAGCACCTCGGCGAATTCGCCGGGCCGCCCGCCCGCAAAGCGCACCACACCGTCGATTTCCGGCGCATCGGCCGAAGAGCGCCCGAGCCCCGGCGCATCGACGAGCACGCGGATCGTGCGGCCGATTTTACGCGCGAGCTTTTCCCGGCTCACCGCCGCCTGCACTTCCATGAAGCGGCGTCGGCGCTCTTCCTTCACCTCCTCCGGCACCGGGTCGGCAAGGGCATTCGCTGCCGCGCCCTCGACCGGCGAATACGCAAAGCAGCCGACGCGGTCGAGTTGCGCCTCGCGCAGGAAATCAAGCAGGGCCTCGAATTCGGCCTCGGTCTCGCCCGGGAAGCCGACGATGAAGCTGCTGCGGATCGCGATCTCCGGGCAGATCGCCCGCCAGGCGCGGATGCGCGCGAGGTTGTCCTCGGCATCGGCCGGACGGCGCATGAGCCGCAGGATCCGGGGGCTTGCGTGCTGAAACGGCACGTCGAGATACGGAAGGAGCCGGCCCTCGGCCATGAGAGGTATCAGGTCGTCCACATGCGGGTACGGATAGACGTAGTGCAGCCGCACCCAGACGCCGAGGCTCGCGAGCGCCTCGCACAGGTCTTTGAGCCGCGTCTTCACCGGCCGCCCGTTCCAGAAGCCGGTGCGGTACTTCACGTCGAGCCCGTAGGCGCTCGTGTCCTGCGCGATGACGAGCAGTTCCTTCACGCCCGCGCGCACGAGGTTTTCGGCCTCGCGCAGCACCTCGCCCACCGGCCGCGAAACGAGCGGCCCGCGCATCGACGGAATGACGCAGAACGTGCAGCGGTGGTTGCACCCTTCCGCGATCTTCAGATACGCGTAGTGCCGGGGCGTCAGCCGCACGCCCTGCGGCGGAACGAGATCGACGAACGGATCGTGGGGCCGGGGCAGGTGCGCGTGCACCGCGCGCATCACGCCCGCGAGGTCGTGCGGGCCGGTGACCGCGAGCACCTGCGGGTGGGCGGCGCGAACGACGTCCGCCTTCGCCCCGAGACAGCCGGTGACGACGACGCGGCCGTTTTCGGCGAGCGCCTCGCCGATCGCCGAAAGCGACTCCTCGACCGCTTCGGTGAGAAAGCCGCAGGTGTTGACGATGACGAGATCGGCGCCGGCGTAGTCGGGCGCGGTCTCGTAGCCCTCGGCGCGAAGCTGCGTGAGGATGCGCTCGGAATCGACGAGCGCCTTCGGACAGCCGAGCGAGACGAAGCCGACGCGCGGCGCGCGGGCGCGGCGCGCCGCGCGCACGCTACTTTGCGTCGCCCTCGGCCTTGTTCTGCTGCTGCGGCGGGGCAAAGCCGGGGAAGGTGAAGCCGGCGAACATGTTGCGCGCCTGCGCCTGCATCTGCTCCTGGAACTGCGCGAACATCTTCTGGCTCTGCTCGAGATACGCCTGCATCAGGCTCTGCATCGCCGGCCCCTGCAGGTTCAGGAACTGCGCCCAGAGCTCCTGCGCGGCGCGCGAGCCTTCGCCGCCCGCCATCATGCGCTGCGACTGCTCCTGCAGCGACTTCTGCAGTTCCTGGAACGCGCGCAGGTTCTTCTCCAGGTACGCGCCGAGAAAGCCCTGCATCGCGTTGCCGTAGAAGCGGATCAGCTGAGAGAGGAGGTCGGAGGAAAAGAGCGGCTTTCCGGCCTGCTCCTCCTCCAGGATGATCTGCAGCAGGATCTGGCGGGTCAGCCCCTCCCCGGTGCGCGCATCGACCACCTGGAAGTCCTCCTGCCGCAGCACCATCTGCTTGACGTCGGCGAGCGTGATGTAGCTCGACGTCTTGGTGTCGTAGAGGCGCCGATTCGGGTACTTCTTGATGAGGCGCGTCTGCGCGTCGGTCTTCTCGCCGGGAATCGCCGCCACCGGAGCCTCCTAGTACATGTGCTGGCCGCCGTTGATCGAGATGTTGGCGCCGGTCACGAACGCCGCCTCGTCCGAACACAGGTAGATGATCAGGCCGGCCACTTCCTCCGGCCGACCGAGGCGCCCGACCGGGATCTGCGGCAAGATCTTCGTGTCCAGGATGTCCTTCGGGATCGCGGTCACCATCTTCGTGCCGATATAGCCCGGCGAGATCGTGTTCACGGTGACCCCTTTTTTCGCGACTTCCAGCGCGAGCGCCTTGGTGAAGCCGTGCATGCCCGCCTTCGCCGCCGAGTAGTTCGTCTGGCCGAACGCACCCTTCTGGCCGTTGACGGAGGACACGTTGATCACCCGGCCCCAGCCGCGCTCGACCATGCCGTCGAGCACCTGCTTGGTCATGTTGAACACCGAGTCGAGATTGGTGCGGATGACCGCGTCCCAGTCGGCCTTGGTCATCTTCTTGAACGTCATGTCGCGCGTGATGCCGGCGTTGTTGACGAGAATGTCCACCGGCCCGACCTCGCGCTGGATGCGCTCGCACTTGGCGGCGCAGTCCTCGTAGGAGGTGACGTCGATCGGATACGCGGCGAACTGATAGCCGCGGCTCTTCATGCCGTCCAGCCACTCCTTCCACTTGGTGTTCGACGGCGAGTACGTCACCACCACGCGGTAGCCGGCATCGGCCATCTTGGTCGAAATCGACTCGCCGAGCCCCCCCATGCCGCCGGTCACGATCGCCAAACGCTGCTGTGCCATCGCCCTCTCCCGCTCACGTGCCGATCAGTCTACTACATCATGTGCATGCCGCCGTTCACCGAGATGTTCGCCCCGGTGATGTAGCCGGCGTCTTCGGAGGCGAGGAACGCGACGACCGCCGCCACCTCGTCCGGCCGCGCAAGCCGCCCCATCGGGATCGAGGCGATGATGCGCTCGCGGATGTCCGGGCGGATCGCCATCACCATGTCGGTTTCGACGTAGCCGGGCGAGACGGTGTTCACGGTGACGCCCTTCTTCACCACTTCTTGCGCGAGCGCCTTGGCGAAACCGAGCATGCCCGCTTTCGCGGCGGAGTAGTTCGTCTGGCCGAACTGTCCCTTGATCGCGTTCACCGACGAGATGTTGATGATGCGCCCCCAGCCGCGCTCCATCATCCCGTCGACCACCTGCCGCGTGACGTTGAACACGCTGTTCAGGTTGGTGTTGATCACCGCCATCCAGTCTTCCTCGGTCATGCGCTTGAAAAGCGCGTCGCGCGTGATGCCGGCGTTGTTGACGAGGATCTCGACCGGGCCGACCACCGAGCGCACGCGGTAGAACATCTCGGCGCAGGACTCGAAGTCCGAGACGTCGCCCTCGGCGGCGTGCACGCGGTAGCCCTCGGCGCGCATTCTCGCGAGCCACTCGTCCTTCTTTTCGTAGCCGGGAAGGCAGCCGGCGACCACCGTGTGGCCCTGCGCGGCGAGCCGCCGGCAGATCGCGGTGCCGATCCCGCCCATGCCGCCGGAGACGAACGCGACGCGCCGAACCACCTCGGCGCGCGCCGTCCGCTCCGGCCGGACCTCGTCGTCGGTACACTCCATGTCCTGCATCGTCATCGCTCGTTCTCCTTCCTGGTCAGCGTTCCACGGCGAGCGCGACGCCCATGCCCCCGCCGATGCAGAGCGAGGCGAGGCCGCGCTTTGCGTCGCGCCGCGCCATCTCGTAGAGCAGCGTCACGAGAATGCGACAGCCCGAGGCGCCGATCGGGTGCCCGAGCGCGATCGCGCCGCCGTTCACGTTCACCTTGCTCGTGTCCCAGCCCATCTGCCGGTTGACCGCGATCGCCTGCGCGGCGAACGCCTCGTTGATCTCCATCAGATCGAGGTCCTTCGGCTCCCAGCCGGCGCGGGCGAGGCAGCGGCGCGAAGCCGGCACCGGCCCCATGCCCATGTATTTCGGATCGAGACCGGCCGAAGCGTAGGCCTTGACGCGCGCAAGCGGCGCAAGGCCGAGTTGCTCCGCCTTGCGGCGGCTCGCGAGCACCACCGCCGCCGCCCCGTCGTTGATCCCGGAGGCGTTGCCGGCGGTCACGGTGCCGTTCTTGTCGAACGCGGGCTTGAGCGCGCGCAGCGCCTCGAGCGTGGTACCGGGGCGCGGATACTCGTCCTCGGCGAACACCACCGTGCCCTTTCGCCCCGGCACCTCGACCGCGACCACCTCGTCGCGAAAGCGACCGCTCTTCAGCGCCGCCTCGGCCTTGTGCTGGCTCGCGAGCGCGAACGCGTCCTGCTCCTCGCGCGTGACCGCGTACTCCCTCGCGACGTTCTCGGCGGTGATGCCCATGTGGTACTGGTTGAACGCGTCCCAGAGGCCGTCCACGATCATCGAGTCGAGTAGCTTTCCGTCGCCCATGCGAAAGCCGTCGCGCGAGCCCGGCAGCACGTGCGGCGCGGCGCTCATGTTTTCCTGGCCGCCGGCGACCACGATGTCGGCGTCGCCCTGCGCGATCGCCTGCGCACCGAGCATCACCGCCTTCAGGCCGGAGCCGCAGACCTTGTTGATCGTCATCGCGGGAACCCGGTCCGGGATCCCCGCCTTGATCGACGCCTGGCGGGCCGGGTTCTGGCCGGCGCCGGCGGTGAGCACCTGTCCCATGATCACCTCGGACACCTGATCGGGCGCGACGCCCGCGCGCTTGAGCGCCTCGCGGATCGCGACGGCGCCGAGGTCCGCCGCCGGCACTTTCGCGAGCGTGCCGCCGAATTTTCCGATCGCGGTGCGCGCCGCACCGACGATGACGACTTCTTCCATGTCAGCCTCCTTGTGGTCGCGCTTTTTCCTTGACGTAGCGTCCGGGCGCGGGCTCGATCGGCCGATAACGCGCCGAGCCCGTGCGCTCGGGCGCCGGCCGCAGGCCGCCCCGATGCGCATCGAGCCACTTCGCCCAGACCTTCCACCAGCTTCCCGGTCGCTCTTTTGCGCCGGCCAGCCAGACCTCGGGGTCCTGCGGGTAGTCGCCCGCCTCGCCGATCCAGTAGCTGCGCCGATCGGTCGCCGCCGGGTTGACGACGCCGGCGACGTGGCCGCTCGCGCCGAGCACGAACGTCTTTTCTCCCCCGAGCAGGTAGAGCGACCGGTACGCCGAGCGCCAGGGCACGATGTGGTCTTCGCGCGTCGCGAGCACGAAGCTCGGTCGCTCGATCCGTCCAAGATCCACCGGCACGCCGCAGCACACCAGTGCGCCCGGCTCGCGCAGGCGGTTCTCGAGATAGGTGCTGCGCACGTACTGGCAGTACATCGGGCCGGGCAGGTTGGTGCTGTCGGCGTTCCAGTAAAGGAGGTCGAAGGCGGGCGGCTCGCCCCCCTTCAGGTAGTTGTTCACTACGTAGGGCCAGACGAGGTCGTTTGCGCGCAGCGCCGAGAACACGAACGCGAGCTCGGCCCCCGACAGGATGCCGCCCGCGCCGATCGTCGCCTCGCGCATTCGCACGCTCTGCTCGTCGACGAACAGCCCGAGCTCGCCCGGCTCTTCGAAGTCGAGCAGCGTCGTCAACCACGTGACCGATTCGACCGCGTCTTCGCCCTGCGCCGCCATCACCGCGAGCGCCGCGGCAAGAAGCGTCCCGCCGACGCAGAAGCCGAGCGCGTTCGCGCGCTCGGCGCCGACGATCTCGCGCGCGACCCGAAGCGCCTCGAACACGCCGAGCCGCAGATAGTCGTCCCAGCCGAAGCCGCCCTGCGCGGGCCCGACGTTGCGCCAGGACACCATGAACACCGTATGGCCTTCGCCCACCGCGTAGCGCACGAACGAGTTTTCCGGGCGAAGGTCGAGGATGTAGTACTTGTTGATGCAGGGCGGCACCATCACCAGCGGCCGCGCCGAGACCTCGGGCGTCGTCGGCGCGTACTGAATGAGCTGCATCAGCTCGTTTTCGTAGACGACGTCGCCGGGCGTCACCGCGAGATTGCGGCCCACTTCGAAGGCCGACTCGTCGGTTTGGCGGATGCGGCCGGCCCGCACGTCCGCGAGCAGGTTCGCGAGCCCGCGCGCGAGCGACTCGCCGCGCGAGGCGAGCGCCGCGCGCAGCACCTCCGGATTGGTGGCGGCGAAATTGGCCGGGCTGAGCGCGTCCACCCACTGCCGCACCGCAAAGCGCAGACGTTCTTTCGCCTTGCCTTCGAGCTCTGCAGCCTCCACCGCCTCAGCGGCGAACCGCGCCGCGAGCAGGTACGAGCGCCAGAGGTATTCGTAGTACGGATTTTCGCGCCATTCGCGCGCAGCGAACCGCCGGTCGCCCGCGCGCGGCTGCGGCGCATCGGGCGAACGTCCGGCAAGGAGCGCGCTCCAGAGCGCCGCCTGCGCCTCGGCCCAGCGGCGCTGAATCTGCGCGAGCTTTTCCGGATTGCGCGCGAGCGCGGGCGCCCACAGCGCCGCCTCGCCGTGCGCGCCGATCGCGGCCGCCATCTCCGCAAGCGGCATCCAACCCTGCGTCACCTGGTTCGCCGCGCCGGCGATCGCGCGAAGCATCGCGTCGGCCGGGCTGCCGGATTGGGGAATGAGGCTATTCAGCGCTTTTATCCGACTACGCTCGAAGCGGGGGATTTTGCGCCGCACAAACCCGCCGAGTCAATCGGAAGAACGAATCGTTGCGCCAGATCCCGCCCGCGGCGCGCAGGCAGGGCGCTCGCTTCAGTGCGAATGCCCGACGAGCGCTCCGGCGAGGAGCACGCTGCCGATGCCGGCGGCGATCAGCGCGATCTGCGCGAACGTCGCGCCGAGCTCGGGCCGCCGGTGCAGCCCCGGAATCAGGTCGGCCACCGCGACGTAGATCATGCTCGCGGCGACGAAGCCGAGCATCGCCGGCTCCCAGCCGGCGAAAAGCGGCAGCGCAAAATAGCCGATCACGCCGCCCGCCAGCGTCGCGAACGAGGACGCGAGGTTCGCCGCGAGCGCCTTCGCTTTCGACCAGCCCGAGTGCAGCAGGATGAGGAAGTCGCCCACCTCTTGGGGGATTTCGTGCGCGACGATCGCGAGCGCGGTGACGACGCCGAGTTCGGTGCTCTGCAGGAACGCGGCGGCGATCAGCACGCCGTCGAGAAAATTGTGCGCGGTGTCGCCGACCACGATCAGCGTCGCTGCGCGGCCGCGATCGTTCGGCGCCGCGTGCCGGTCGTGCGCCTCGCAGTCCTCGGTATGGCAATGGCGCCAAAGGAGAAGCTTCTCGAGCGCGAAGAACGCGAGGATGCCGACGAGGATCGCGGCGGCGACGCTGTGGGGCTCGCCGTGCTCGAACGCGTGGGGAAGGATTTCGAGGAACGCCGCCCCGAGGAGCGTACCGATCGCGTAGGAGACGAGCATCGGGACCCAGGAAGCGCGCAGCGCGAGCGCGAGCGCCGCCGCGCCGGCCGAGAGCGTTCCGCCGGCTACGCTCGCCGCGACGATGAAGCCGAGCGTCATGGGGGCGCGGATTCTACGCCAGTCGCCGTCGCCCGCCTCGGGCGAGCCAGACGAGCGCCGCCATGCGCGCGCTCGTGCGCTCGCGGCGCCAGGAAAAGAACCGCGTCGCCTCGGCGTAGGTGCAGAACCCGCCGCCGAAGACGCGCTCGACGCCAGCGGCGGCAAGGCGCCGGCGCGCCGCGGCGTAGAGGTCGAGCCGCCAGTGGCCCGGCCGCGAGGGCGCGAACGCCGCCTCAAGCGCCCGATCGCGCGCAAGGAACGCCGCGCGCACCTCCTCGCCCACCTCGTAGGCGAGCGGACCGATCGCCGGGCCGAGCCAGGCGAGGAGCCGCGCAGGCGGCGCGCCGATCGCCGCGACCGTCGCCTCGATCACGCCGGCGGCAAGGCCGCGCCAGCCGGCGTGCGCGACGCTGACCGCGCTCGCGTCGTCGGCCGCAAGGAGCACCGGCAGACAGTCGGCCATCCGCACCGCGCACACCACCTCCGGCGCGCGCGTAAAGCTCGCGTCGGCGCGCGCGCCCGCGGTCTCGGGCCCGGCCTCGACCACGGCCGCCCCGTGCACCTGCTCGAGCCACACGGGCTCGGCCGGAAGCCGCGCGCGCAGCCGCGCACGCGCGGCCGGCTCGGCGAGGTCGCCGAGCGCCCGCGTCGTGACGAGCGCGCGCACGCGCTCGGGCGCCGGCCAGTCGGGCACGAGCACCTCAGGCGTCGCGTCGCAGTTGCGCAAGCAGCCTCTTCAGGTCGGCCGGCAGCGGCGCGCGAAACCGCATGCGCCGGCCGCTCGCCGGATGGTCGAACTCCAGCGTCTCGGCGTGCAACGCCTGGCGCGCGAAGGGGATCCGGTGGCGCGTGCCGCGTCGATACACCGGGTCGCCGACCAGCGGGTGGCGGATGTGCTGCAGATGCACGCGGATCTGGTGCGTGCGGCCGGTCTCGAGCGTGCACTCGATGAGCGCCGCATGCCCGAAGCGTTCGAGCACCCGGTAGCGGGTGAGCGCGGGCTTGCCGCCTTGGGCGACCGTCATGCGCGTGCGCGCGCGTCGGTCGCGCCCGATCGGCGCTTCGATCGTTCCCGCGGCAGGCGGATCGCCCTCGACGAGCGCAAGATAGCGGCGCCGCACGCTGCGCGCGGCCAGTTGCGCCGCAAGGCGCGCCTGTGCGGCGACGTTTTTGGCGACGACGACGAGCCCGCTCGTGTCCTTGTCGAGCCGGTGCACGATGCCGGCGCGCGGCACCGCGCGCAGCCCCGGCGCGTGCGCAAGGAGCGCGTTGAGGAGCGTGCCTTCGGGATTTCCCGCCCCCGGGTGCACGACGAGCCCCGCCGGCTTGTCGATCACGATCACGTCGTCGTCCTCGTACACGATGCGAAGGCGCATCTTCTGCGCCGGCGGGTGCGCCGCGTCCGGCGCGGGCGGCGGAGCGAGCGCGATGCGCTCGCCGCCTGCGACCGGGACGCTCGCGCGCGCCGGCGCCCCTTCGACGCGCACGTGACCGGCGCGCAGCCACGCCTGCAGGCGGTTGCGCGAATACTGCGGAAAGAGGCGCACGAGCGCCTGATCGAGCCGCAGACCGGCGAGCGCGCGCGGCACCTCGGCCGCAAGAGGCGCGACGAACGCCGCTTCCCAGTCGGCCTCGTCGCCGGGCGTATAATTTTTTCGCATGACGCGCAGTCTACTCGTCCCGCTCGCCGCGGCGGCGGCGCTCGCGCTCGGCGCCTGCGCCTGGCTGCCGAAGGAGGACGACACCGCCGGCTGGTCGGCGCAACGCCTCTACGGCGAGGCGAAGGATGCGATGGCCGCAAAAAACTGGGAGCGCGCGATCAAGCTGCTCGAAAAGCTCGAGGCGCGCTACCCGTATGGACGGTTCGCGCAGCAGGCGCAGATCGAGATCGCGTACGCGTACTGGAAGAACGGCGAGCGCGCCTCGGCGCTCGCGGCCGCCGACCGCTTCATCAAGCTCTACCCGAACCACCCGAATCTCGACTACGTCTATTACCTGAAAGGCCTCGTTAACTTCAACGAGAACACCGGGCTGCTCGGCGCGCTCGATGCGCCCGACATGACCGAGCGCGACCCGAAGGGAGCGCGCGAGGCGTTCGAGGCGTTTCGCGAGGTGGTGACGCGCTTTCCGGAGTCCAAGTACCGCGACGACGCCGCCGCGCGCATGCGCTGGCTGGTGAACGCGCTCGCGCAGCACGAGGTGCATGTCGCGCGCTACTACATGAAGCGCGGCGCGTACGTCGCGGCCGCGAATCGCGCGCAGTACGCGGTGCAGCACTACCCGCAGGCGCCGGCGATCGAGGAGGCGGTGTTCATCATGGTGAAGGCCTACGACGCGCTCGGCATGACCGAGCTTCGCGACGCCGCCGAGCGCGTGATGCGCATGAACTTTCCCGACAGCAAGTACCTCACCGGGCGCGTGCAGCGCAACGTGCCCTGGTGGAAGCTCTGGGATCCCGACTGGTAGGCCCTCCGCCCTCGTCGGCGCGCGCGCACCCGGTCGCGCCGTCGGCAATCGTCACCGGCGCGAAGCGCGGCGCCGTCGTCAACCGAGGCGGATGCCCTCGTCTGCGATGTAGTCGCGGATCACCGTCTCGACGTCCGGGTCTGCGCGAAAGCCCATCGCGAGCGCGCGCGGCGTGCGAAAGCGCGCGGGCCAGGTCCGCACGATCGCCTGGATGCGCGGATCGGGCGCGTAGCGCACCCGCGCGGCGACTCCGTCGCCCGCGACGCGCGCGAGCGCGCCGACCATCTCGGCCACCGTCGCCGTGATGCCCGGCAGGTTGACGACGCGGTCGACGCCCCAGGCTTCGGGCGGCGAGTCGTGCGCCAGAACGAGCGCCTCGACCACCCGCCGGGGCGAGAGCAGCCAGACCGCGGTCTGCGGCCCGACCGGGCAGTCGTAGTCGATCCCGGCGAGCGGCTCGCGGATGATCGCGCTCGCGAACGAGGAGGCGGCCGCGTTCGGCTTGCCCGGGCGCACGACGACGGTCGGCAGCCGCAGCGCGCGGCCGTCGACGAACCCTTTGCGCGTGTAATCGGCGAGCAGGTATTCGCCGATCACCTTCTGCGTGCCGTAGGAGGTCTGGGGGTGCGGCGTGGTCGCATCGTCGAGTACCGGCGGAAGATCGCCGCCGAAGGCGGCGACCGAGCTCGTGTAGACGACGCGCGGGGGATGCGCGCAGCCGCGCAGCCGCTCAAGCAGCAGCCGCATGCCCTCGAGGTTCACCCGGTAGCCGAGGTCGAAGTCCGCCTCGGCGGCGCCGCTCACGACCGCGGCGAGGTGAAACACCGCGGCGGTGTCGGGGGTCACCGCGGCTGCGAGCGCGCGCGCATCGGCGATGTCGCCGCGCACCGCCTCAAGGCGCGGGTCCTGCGGCAGCTGCGACGGAAAGGCGGTGTCGAACAGGACGAGCCGCGACACGTCGGCGCGCGAAAGGAGCGCGCGCGCGAGCCGCACGCCGAGAAATCCGCCGCCTCCGGTGACCACCACTCTCATCGCGCGAGGCTCCGGCCGATGTTCGCGCAATTCTAGCCGCGGAAGAAGCGTTCGACGTCGGCGAGTTCGCGCGTCGCGCGCATCGGCGGCAGCGCCTCGAGGATCGCGCGCCCGTACGGCCGGCGGACGAGCCGCGGATCGCACAGCACGAGCACGCCGCGGTCGTTTTCGCCGCGGATGAGGCGCCCGGCGCCCTGCTTCAGCGCGAGCACCGCGCGCGGCAGCTGCTCCTCGAGGAACGCGTTGCGCCCGGCGGCGCGGAGCGCCTCGATGCGCGCCGCGATCACCGGGTCGTCGGGCGGCGCGAACGGCAGCTTGTCGATCAGCACCACCGAGAGCGCCGGCCCGGGCACGTCCACGCCTTCCCAGAACGAGGCGGCGCCGAGCAGCACCGCGTTGCCGAGGCGCCGAAAGCGCGCGAGCAGCTCGCTGCGCGAGCCGGTTCCCTGAACGAGCAAAGGGTACTCGAGCCGGCCCTCGAGCAGCGCCTGCGCCCGGCGCAGCGCGCGCAACGTCGTAAAGAGCAGAAACGCGCGCCCGCCGCTTGCCGCAAGCACCGGAAGCGCCGCCGCGACGACCGCAGCGGTGAACTCGGGCGAGTTCGGGTCGGGCGGAAGGCCCTGCGGCAGATAGAGGAGCGCCTGCCGCCCGTAATCGAACGGACTCGGCCAGCTGCGCGTTTCGGCTTTGTCGAGCCCGAGTTCGCGCGTGAAGTGCGAGAAATCGCCCGCCACGGCGAGCGTGGCCGACACGAAGATCCACGCGCGCGGATGCTCATTCATCGCGCGCCGCAGCGGCTCGGCGGGCGATAGCGGCGTCGCATGAAGCTGCACCGCCTTTTCGTGCACCTCCACCCAGCGTACCGACTCGGGCGCCTCGGGGCCCTCGAGCCGCGCGAGCACCGCCGCGGCGGCCCCGGCGCGACGCGCGCAGGCGCCGAGCCCCTCGGAGCGCTCGGCCTGCGCCGCGAGCCGCTCGCCGAGCCGCTCCAAGTCACCGCGCAGCGCGGCGAACGCCTGCGCAAACGGCGCGCGCGCGAGCGCCTGCGTCCACGCAAGGCGCGCGGGCTCGGCCGCCAGCGCAAGCCGCAGATCGCGCGCCGACTTTTCCAGCTTCGCGGCGAGCGCCTCGGTCTGCGGGTCGGCGCCGCCCGCCGCGCGCAGCTCGAGCCGCGCGTCGCGCGCGAGCTCGATCAGCTGGCCGCTCGAGACGCTCTCGCCGAAGAACTGGCGCGCGGCGTCGGGGAGCTGATGCGCCTCGTCGAGGATCACGGTATCGGCCGCCGGCAGCAGCTCGGACACACCCTCGTCGCGCAGCATCACGTCGGCAAAGAAAAGGTGATGGTTGATCACGACGACGTCTGCATCCTGCGCCTCGCGCCGCGCCCGCATGACGAAGCACTCGCGAAAGCGCGGGCACGCCTGCCCGAGGCAGTTCTCGCGCGTCGAGGTCGCGAGCGACCACACCGGCGCGTCTTCCGCGATGTCGGCGAGTTCGGCGCGGTCGCCGCTCGCGCTCGCGCGCGCGAACCGCTCGATCTGCCGCAACTGCTGCGCCTGCGCCTCCGGGCGACGGCCCGCAGCCTCTTCGAGCGCGCGCTCCAGGCGGTGAAGGCAGACGTAGTTCGCGCGGCCCTTCAGACGCGCGACCGTCGCCCCGGCGCCGAGCGCCGCGCGCATCGCGGGGATGTCGCGCTCGTAGAGCTGGTCCTGGAGCGTCTTCGTGCCGGTCGAGACGATGACCTTGCCGCCGGCAAGGAGCGCCGGCGCGAGGTACGCGAAGGTCTTTCCGGTGCCGGTGCCCGCCTCGAGCGCGAGCACGCGTCGCGCGCGGATCGCCGCGAGGATCGCCTCGGCCATCTCGAGCTGCTGCGGGCGCGGACGGTAGCCGGGAATGCGCGCCGCGAGCGGCCCGTCCGCCGCGAAAAGGCGCTCGAGCGGCCTCAGGGCGCCTCGTCCACCCTGATCCACACCGAGCCCGCGGCGCGCGCCTCGCGGGTCGAGACGACGTCGCCAGCGCCCGCGCTCGAAGACAGCGCGACGCCGCCCACCTCGATCCACTGGCCGAGCCGTCCGCTCACGACCGTCGCCACGCGCTCTCGCCGGACGCCGCCGCCTGCGGCGAGGGCTTCCCGTCGGGGAAAGATCTCGAGCGTCACGGTGTCGCCCGACACCCGCGCGAGCACCTCGAAACCGGTGTTCGCCTGCTCAAGCGTCGTCGTTTCCTGCTGGATCACGCGACCGGCCGGCGTCAGCACCGTTCGCCGCTCGACGATCGGGCGCGACTCGCCGATCGCGACCCAGGCGCGCGCGCCTTCGAGCACCTGTACGCGCTGCTCGACGCTCTCGCGCAGCTTCGTCGTCGTCTCGCCGATGCGCACCGTCGCGGCGGGGTCCGGGCCGATTCGCACCCGCGCCTCGACGTCGCTCGCCTGCTGCGCGGCGCTCGCGCCTTGGCGCACCGCGATGACGAGCCGCCGCGGCGGCCGGTCGAGCGAGGCGATCGCGCTGCGGATCTCCTCGAGGTTTCGCGGGCTCGCGCGAACGATCAGCTGATAGCCCTGACCGGTGAGGACTCCGCCCGGTTCGACCAGCGGTCGCAGGATCGGGATCAGCTCCTCGGCGGTGCGGCTGCGAAGCGGCAGCACCTCGAGTTGCGGCTGCGCGAGCGCCTCGATCGCGAACGAGGCAAGCAGAACGAAAAGTGATCGTTTCATCGGCGGTCAGCGCCGACGCAAAGGTCCGGGGCGCGTTCCCGCAGCCGAACCCTCCTCATCTGCGCGCGTCGGTGAGCGGGGCGAGCGCCCGAGGTTGCATTTTTCGTCGGACCGCGTATAAGTTCCTTTAATTATGCGCACGAAGCCCATGTATTTGCTCGCCTTTGTTGCCCTGCTAGAGGCTTGCGCAGCGATCGGCCCGCAGCCGAGAGAAGCACCCTCGCCGCCTCGCCCGGAGGCGACCGAGGCGCGCAGCCGGGCCGAGGCGATCCTTCAGGCGCTTCTTGCGCTCGGGGTCGATTACCGCAACGGCGGCGATTCTCCGGCGCTCGGGTTCGACTGTAGCGGATTGGTCGCGCATGTGTTTCGCGAAGCGTACGGCATCGAGCTTCCGCGCAATAGCCGGGCGCAGAGCGCGGCCGGCATCCCTGTGAGCGCACCGGATCTGCGGGCGGGCGATCTCGTTTTCT
>JAOAFL010000014.1 GCA_026416295.1 Burkholderiales bacterium
GCGTCGGCAGCTGCGCCTGACGCTCGGCCGCGAGCAGCCGCGCGATGTGCCGCTGCGTCACGTGCGCCATCTCGTGCGCGAGGACCGAAGCGATTTCCGACTCGCTCTCGGAGGCCGCGATGAGACCGGTGTGCACGCCGATGAAACCGCCGGGCAGCGCGAACGCGTTGATGGACGCGTCGCGAACGACGAAAAACTCGAAGTCGCGGCGCGCCCCCGGCGCCGCCGCCGCGAGCCGCGCCCCGAGCGCGCTCAGGTACTCGACGATCTCGGGGTCGTCGAGCCACGCGGGGTCGCGCAGCCGCAGGTCGCGTACGATCGTCTCGCCGATGCGCCGCTCGACGTGCGGGGGCAGTTCCGCGGCGGCCGGATCGCCCAGCTCGGGCAGCGTCTGCGCGGTCGCGCCCGGCACGAGCAGCGCCGCGGCGAGCGGCAGGAACGCGAGACGCTTCATGCACCTATGATACCGTTCGCATTTCGCGAGTTCCTCCGGAGATCGCCGTGGCACGTCGCCTTTCGCCGAAGCTCACGCACTTCGACCGGCAAGGTCGCGCGCGCATGGTGGACGTCGGCGGAAAGCCCGAGACGCACCGCGTCGCGATCGCCTCGGGTCGCATCGCGATGCGGCCGGCGACCTTCCGCATGGTGCTCGAAGGCAGCGCCGAAAAAGGCGACGTGCTCGGGGTGGCGCGCCTTGCGGCGATCCAGGCCGCCAAGCGCACCGCGGAGATGATCCCGCTCGCGCACCCGATCGCGCTCACGCGCGTCTCGGCCGAGTTCGAGCCGGACGCCGCCGCGAGCGCGATCACGCTCGTCGTCACCGCGGAGTGCCGCGGCCGGACCGGCGTCGAGATGGAAGCGCTCACCGCGGTCGCGGTCGGCCTGCTCGCGATCTACGACATGGTGAAGGCGGTCGACCGCGGCATGACGATCGGCGACATCCGCCTGGAGGAAAAGCGCGGCGGGCGCTCGGGTCTCTGGCGCCGCCGCGCCGCGCAGCGCTGAGCGCCGGGCCGTGCGGCGCACGATCGCGACGCTCGCCGCGCTCGCCGTGCTCGCCGCGGCGGCCGCCGGCGGCTGGCTGTGGTACCGCGAGCGCTCCGCCGGCGCCGAGCCCCGCTATCGCCTCGCGCGCGTCGAGCGCGGTCCGCTGCAGGCGGTGGTGGTCGCGAGCGGCACGCTCGCCGCGGTCAGCACGGTCCAGGTCGGCTCGCAGATCAGCGGGCAGATCCAGGAGGTGTTCGCCGACTTCAATACGCCGGTGAAAAAGGGTCAGGTGATCGCGCGCATCGATCCGGCGACGTTCGAGCTGCGGGTCCGTCAGGCACGCGCCGACCTCGACGCCGCGCTGAGCGCAGTGACCGTCGCGCAGTCGGCGCTCGCCGCGCAGCGCGCAGAGCGCAGCCGCATCGCGGTCAATCTCGCCGACGCCGAGCGCGACTTCCAGCGCAAGAAGACGCTCGTCGAGAAAAACTTCATTTCCCCTGCGGAACTCGACCGGGCGCGCACGCTGCTCGAGGCGACGCGCGAGCAGCTGAAGGCGGTCGAGGCGCAGATCCGCGTGGCCGAAGCGCAGGTCGAGAGCGCGCGCGCGGCGGTCAAGCAGCGCGAGGCGCTGCTGCGGCAGGCCGAGGTGGACCTCGAACGCACCATCATCCGCGCGCCGGTCGACGGCACCGTGATCCTTCGGAACGTCGATGCCGGCCAGACGGTCGCGGCGAGCTTGCAGGCGCCGGTGCTTTTCACGATCGCGCGCGACCTGAGGGACATGCAGGTCGAGGCGGCGATCGACGAGGCGGACGTCGGGCGGCTGCGCGTCGGCCAGACGGCCACCTTCACGGTGGATGCGTTTCCGGGCCGCAGCTTCTCGGGCAGCATCGTGCAGGTGCGAAAGTCTCCCCAGACGGTGCAGAACGTCGTGACCTACACCGTGGTGATCTCGGCCGCGAACCCGGACCTCGCGTTGCTTCCCGGCATGACCGCGAACGTGCGCGTGGTGGTCGACAGCCGGACCGACGTGCTCAAGGTGCCGAACGCGGCGCTGCGCTTCCGGCCGCCGGGCGCTGCGTCGGAGGCCCAGGCGGCCGCGGCGCCGGCGCAGCAGGCGGGGGGCGCGGCGCTCCAGCGGTTCCGGCAACGGCTTGTCGATGAGCTGAAACCCGACGAGGCGCAAAAGGCCCGGCTGGAGGCGATCTTCGAGGAGGCGCGTCAGAAGCTCGCTCAGGTGCGCGATCTCGCCAACGAGGCCGAGCGCCGCCGCCAGGTCGAGCGGGTGCGGGCCGAGATGCGGGCGCGAATCGCCGAGATCCTCACCGCGGCGCAAAAGCCGATCTACGAGCGGCTGCTCGCGGAACTGGGCGCGCGCGGTGCCGCCGCCGGACGCGTCTGGGTTCCCGGGCCCGACGGCCGGCCGCGCGCGCTCGAGGTGCGCACCGGCCTCACCGACGGCACCGCGACCGAGATCGTCGAAGGGCCGCTCAAGGAAGGCGACGAGGTCATTGTCGGCACCGTCGAGCCGGCACCGGCGGCGAAAAAGACGACCGTGCTGGGTCCGCGGTTGTTCTGATGTCCGCGGCGCTCGTCCGAACGCGCGATCTCGCGAAAATCTACCGCGTCGGCGGCGCGGCGGGCGGCGTCGAGATTCGCGCCCTGGACGGCGTCAGCGTGGAGGTGGCGCGCGGCGAGTTCACCGCCGTGATGGGTCCGTCGGGCTCGGGCAAGTCGACGTTCATGAACCTCGTCGGCTGCCTCGACCGCCCGACCTCGGGCGGGTACTGGCTCGACGGCCGCGATGTGGCCGCCCTTTCGGACGACGAACTCGCGGCGTTGCGCAACCGTACGATCGGCTTCGTGTTCCAGAACTTCAACCTGCTCGGGCGCGCGAGCGCGCTGGAAAACGTCGAGCTGCCGCTCGTCTACGCCGGCGTGCGCGCGCGCGAGCGCCGGCGGCGGGCGCTCGAGATGCTCGAGCGGGTCGGACTCGCCGAGCGCGCGGCGCACCTGCCGGCGCAGCTCTCCGGCGGGCAGCAGCAGCGGGTGGCGATCGCGCGCGCGCTGGTGATGCGCCCGCTGCTCGTGCTCGCCGACGAGCCGACCGGCGCGCTCGATTCGCACACCAGCCTCGAAATCATGGCCCTTCTTCAGTCGCTCAACCGCGAGGGGCTGACGGTGCTTCTCGTCACTCACGAGCCGGAGGTCGCGCGCTTTGCGCGGCGCATCCTGCGGTTTCGCGACGGACGCGTGATCGCCGACGAGGCGAACGCGCGCGTCGGCGACGCCGCGCGGCTCCTCGCGGCGCACGGCGAGCCGGCATGAGCGCGATCGCGCTCCTTCGGGTGGCGATGCGTTCGCTCGCGGCGAACAAGCTGCGCAGCGCGCTCACCATGCTCGGGATCGTGATCGGCGTCGCGGCGGTGATCGTGATGCTCGCGGTCGGCGCCGGCGCCCGGGCGCGGGTCGAGGAGCAGATCCGCTCGCTCGGTTCCAACCTGCTGCTCGTGGTGTCCGGCGCGACGACCGCAGGCGGCGTGCGCCTCGGTTTCGGTTCGAACCCGACGCTCACCGAGGAGGATGCGGCGGCGATCACGCGCGAGGTTCCCGGGGCGCTCGCCGCGCCGGCCCTGCGCGGCTCGGCCCAGATCGTGTGGGGCAACCAGAACTGGTCGACCGCGGTCTTCGGCGTGACCCCGGACTACTTCGAAGTGCGCGAGTGGCCGCTCGCCGCCGGGCGCCCGTTCGACGCCGCCGACATGGCCGGCGCCGCCAAGGTGTGTCTGCTCGGGCAGACGGTCGTGCGGCAGCTCTTCGGCGGCGCCGATCCGCTCGATCAGGTGATCCGCGTGCGCCGCGTGCCCTGCACCGTGATCGGCGTGCTGGAGGCGAAGGGCCAGAGCCTGATGGGCACCGACCAGGACGACCTGGTGCTGATGCCGATCTCGACGGCGCGCAAGCGCGTGCTCGGCGCGCCGGCGCAGGCGCGTCAGAGGAGCGTCGGCACGATCTGGGTGCGCGTCGGCGAGGGCCGCGACATGAAGCAGGTCGAGGAGGAGGTGCGCGCCCTGCTGCGCCAGCGCCACCGCCTGCAGCCCGGGCAGGACGACGACTTTTCCATCCGCAACCTGGAGGAGGTCGCCGCCGCGCAGGAGGCGTCCAGCCGCGTGCTCGCGCTGCTCCTTGCGGCGGTCGCGTCGGTCTCGCTCGTGGTGGGCGGCATCGGCATCATGAACATCATGCTGGTGTCGGTGACCGAGCGCACGCGCGAGATCGGCTTGCGGCGGGCGGTCGGCGCGCGCACGCGCGACATCCTCGGCCAGTTCCTCGTCGAGGCGGTGACGCTGTCGCTGATCGGCGGACTGGCCGGCATCGCGCTCGGCGTCGGCGCGGCGCTCGCCGTCGGCCATATCGCCGGCTGGCGCATCCTGTTCGCGCCCGAGGCGATCGCGCTCGCGGCGGTGTTCGCCGGCGCGGTCGGCGTGTTCTTCGGCTGGTACCCGGCGCGCCGCGCGGCGCGCCTCGACCCGGTCGAGGCGCTCAGGTTCGAGTGACGCCGGCGCGGCGCCCCCTCGGCGTTACACTCGCGACGGATCCGATGGCCGAAGCGCCGACACCGCAGACGCGCGACTTCACCGCGCCGATCCTCTGGCTGTGGCAGGCCGGGCTGCGCTTCGGCGGCGCGATCGACGTCGGGTGCGCGGAAGGCTATTTTTCGCTCGCGCTCGCCGAACTCGGGCCGCTGCGCGGCGCCGCGATCCTCAACGTGGATGCGCAGGAAGAATTCCGCGCGCCGCTCGCGGCGATCCACGAGGCGATCGGCGGGCACTACCGCATCTGCGCGGTCGGCGCGCGCGACGGCGGCACGATCGAGCTGTACCGCGGCGCGCACCCCTACTGGAGTTCGGTGCGCGAACCGGGCGACCGTTACTGGGCCGCGCACAACAGCCTGTGCGAAGCGGAAAGCGTGCGCGTGCCGCTGCGCACGATCGACGCGCTCGTGCGCGAGACGCGCCTGCCCGGGCCCTACCTGCTCAAGCTCGACGTGCAAGGTGCCGAGCGCGACGCGCTGCTCGGGGCGCGCCGCACGCTCGAGGACACGGCGGTGGTGCTCGCCGAGACACTGGTCGAGGAGTTCGCCGGCGTGCACGCGCTGCTCGCCGGCGCCGGTTTCGAGCTGTTCGATCTCGCGCAGCTGCACTACGTCGAATCCGGCGTGCTCGGATGGTTCCATCCGATCTACCTGCACGCGCGCTACCGCGACCTGCGGCCGGTCGCGCTCTGGGATCCGGCGCTGAACGAGCTCGCGCTCGACTTGCAGCGCGCGCGGCACGCGCGAATCGAGGAGAACATCGCGCGCTCGCTCGCGCGCCTGCGCGCCGGCGAATGGCCGCCGGTGCCGACCTGAGGACGGGCTACTTCCAGGCGACGACGTTCAGACTGATCGGCACGCCCTGAAAGCGCAGCGTGCTCGTGTCGCTGAACAGCCCGAAGTCCTCGACGCGCTCGATGCGCGAGAAGCCGGCGCCGCGCAAGAGGTCGGCGAGCATGTCGTACGCGAGGCCGACGAAATGAAAATCGTGCGCGTGCGTCTGGCCGCCGAACATCATGCGCATGATCATGATCCGATCCGCGGTGCGGCCGCGGTTGTCGAGGAACAGGCGCGCGAGCACGTCGAGGTCGGGCACGCTGATCATCGCGCGCCCGCCCGGTTTGAGCACCCGCCAGAATCCGGCGAGCGTGTTCGGCAGCTCGGCCATCGGCACGTGCTCGACGACGTGCGAGGCGTAGATCTCGTCCACCGACGCGTCGGCGAACTGGCCTAGGTCGCGGCAGTCGCCGACGTAATCGACCTCCGGCCCCGGCTGCACGTTGAGGATCTTCCAGCCCGGCAGCGCCGCGGTGCCGCCGATGTGAAGCCGCAGCGGCGGCTCCTGCGCCGCCGGGCCCCGCTGCCACGCCGACCACATGTCGCGATAGGCCGCCTCGAGCTGACGCGCGAATCCTTGCGCGTCGAGCATTGCCGAGGCGCGCAGCCGCGTGCGCAAACCCGCCCGCAAGGCCGCCAGCCGCCCGAGGTCGCGCGCAAGCGAAAGCGCAATCTCCACATAGCGCTCGGGCGTCTCGGCCACCAGCTCGGCAAGCCCCGCATGCGAAAGAATGCTCGCCCCCACCCGCGCCACATGCGTCGCCCCCGCAAGCGTC
>JAOAFL010000040.1 GCA_026416295.1 Burkholderiales bacterium
CCGCGGCGATGTCGCCGGCGCGCACTTCCTTGATTTCGCTGCGCTCGTTCGCGTGCATCTGCAGGAGCCGTCCGATGCGCTCCTTCTTGCCACGCACCGGGTTGTAGACCACCGAGCCCGCCTCGAGCACGCCGGAATAGACGCGGATGAAGGTGAGCTGGCCGACGTAGGGATCGGTCATGATCTTGAACGCGAGCCCGGCGAACGGCTCGTCGTCGGCGGCGCGGCGCGTGTCCGGCTCGCCGTTTTCCTTTTCCCCCTTCACCGGCGGGATGTCGACCGGCGAGGGCAGATAGTCGATCACGGCGTCGAGCATCGCCTGCACGCCCTTGTTCTTGAACGCCGAGCCGCACAGCATCGGCACGATCTCGTTGTTGATCGTGCGCATGCGCAGGCCGCGCTTGATCTCCTCGACCGAGAGCTCGCCCGATTCGAGGTACTTGTTCATCAGCTCCTCGTTCGCCTCGGCCGCGGCCTCGACCATCTTCTCGCGCCACTCGCGTGCGAGATCGAGCAGCTCGGCCGGCACCGGCTTTTTCTCGAACTTGGTGCCGAGCGAGGCCTCGTCCCAGTAGATCGCCTGCATGTTGACGAGGTCGACCACGCCCGCGAACGCGTCCTCCGCGCCGATCGGGATCTGGATCGGCACCGGGTTGCCCTTCAGGCGCGCGCGCATCTGCTCGTACACCTTGAAGAAGTTCGCCCCGACGCGGTCCATCTTGTTGACGAACGCGAGCCGCGGCACGTGGTACTTGTTCGCCTGGCGCCAGACGGTCTCGGACTGCGGCTGCACGCCGCCCACCGCGCAGTAGACCATGCAGGCGCCGTCGAGCACCCGCAGCGAGCGCTCGACCTCGATCGTGAAATCGACGTGCCCCGGCGTGTCGATGATGTTGATGCGGTGCTCGGGGTAGGTGAGGTCCATCCCCTTCCAGAAACAGGTGGTCGCGGCCGAGGTGATGGTGATGCCGCGTTCCTGCTCCTGCTCCATCCAGTCCATCGTCGCCGCACCGTCGTGCACCTCGCCGATCTTGTGGTTGACGCCGGTGTAGAAGAGGATGCGCTCGGTCGTGGTCGTCTTGCCGGCGTCGATGTGCGCCGAGATGCCGATGTTGCGGTAGCGTTCGATGGGCGTCCTGCGGGCCACGGTCGTTCCCCGGGATTTCCTAGAACCGATAGTGCGCGAAGGCCTTGTTCGCCTCGGCCATGCGGTGCACCTCTTCGCGCTTCTTCATCGCGCCGCCGCGGCCTTCGGCGGCCTCGAGCAGCTCGCCCGCAAGGCGCGCGGTCATCGATTTTTCCCCGCGCTTTTGCGCCGCCTCCCGGATCCAGCGCATCGAGAGGGCGACGCGCCGCACCGGGCGCACCTCGACCGGCACCTGGTAGTTCGCGCCGCCGACGCGCCGGCTCTTCACCTCGACGAGCGGCTTGACGTTCTGCACCGCCTGCGCGAACACCTCGATCGGATCCTTGCCCGAGCGCGAGCGGATGAGGTCGAACGCCCCGTAGACGATCCTCTCGGCGAGCGACTTCTTGCCGCGCTGCATGATCACGTTGATGAACTTCGCGACCTCGACGTTGCCGAACTTCGGGTCGGGCAGGATCTCGCGCTTCGGAACTTCTCTGCGTCGCGGCATGGCGTGCGGCTCCGTTCCCTCAGGCCGACTTCGGCATCTTGGCGCCGTACTTCGACCGCCCCTGCTTGCGGTCCTTGACGCCCTGGGTGTCGAGCGAGCCGCGCACGATGTGATAGCGCACGCCCGGCAGGTCCTTGACGCGCCCGCCGCGGATGAGCACCACCGAGTGCTCCTGCAGGTTGTGCCCCTCGCCGCCGATGTAGCCGATCACCTCGAAGCCGTTGGTGAGGCGCACCTTGGCGACCTTGCGCAGCGCCGAGTTCGGCTTCTTGGGCGTCGTCGTGTAGACGCGCGTGCACACGCCGCGCTTCTGCGGCGAGCCGGCGAGCGCCGGGACCTTGGTCTTCGTCTTCTTCGGCCTGCGCCCGAGGCGCACGAGCTGATTGAAAGTCGGCATCGTTCGGGTTCCACAAACGAACCGGGCGGCTGCGCACTCGCGAGGCAGCCGCCCAGCAGAAAAGAGGCGGGATTGTAAGGGGAACGCGGGCGGGACGCAAGGGCGCGCAGGCGAGCGCGCCGGCGCTCCTCAGAGGCGGCCGGCGGCGACCGCCTCGAGCGCAGCCGGCAGGCGCACGCCGAAGCCCTGCGCGTAGTGGGCGCCCGCGGCGCGCGCAAGCGCGAGCGTCTCGGGATCCTCGACGCATTCGGCGAGCACCTCGAAGCCGAGGATCGCGCCGACGCGCACCACCGCCGCAAGGCGCGCGCGCGCCGTCTCGCTCGCGCGCAGCCTGCGCACGATCGCGCCGTCCACCTTCACCAGGTCCGCGCGCAGATCCTTCAGCGGCGCGAACGAGGTCGCCAGCCGCCCGAATCCGTCGAACACTGCGCCGCAGCCGAGGGCGCGCACCGCCTCGACGAAACGCGCGGCCTCGGCCGGGCGCGCGAGCACGTCGCGCTCGCCGACCTCGAAGCCGAGCGCCTGCGGCGCGATGCCGGCGCGCGCGATCTCCTCGCCGACGAACGCGGCAAAGCGCGCGTCCGCGAGCGTCTGGCCCGAGACGTTCACGCTCAGCCGCGGCATCCGCGAGCCTCGCGCGAGCACCGCGACGACCTCGCGCACCACCCAGCGGTCGAGCTGCGGCATCATCCCGTAGTGCTCGAACACCGGGAAGAACTCCCCTGGCGGCAGCATCGCCAGCTCCTCCTCGAGCTGGCGCACGAGCACCTCGGCGATCGGATAGCGCGGCTCGCCGGAAAGCGCGAGGATCGGCTGCGCGAGCAGGCAGAACTCGCCCGCCTCGAGCGCCCGCCGGATGCGGGCGGCCGGATCGCCCTCGGCGAACTCGCGTTCGAGCTCACCGACGAGCCGCTCGACGTCCTGTGCCCGGTGCGACGCGGGATCCAGCGAGTTCATCGGGATACTTTACTATTTCGCGATGGACGAGCGGCTCTACTGGGAAGACTTCGCGCCCGGCGACGTGCTGGAGCTCGGCTGCCACACGTTCACCGAGGAGGAGATCGTCGACTTCGCGCGGCGCTGGGATCCGCAGCCGTTTCACGTCGATCCGCAGACGGCGCGCGCTTCGGCCTTCGGCGGTCTGGTCGCGAGCGGCTGGCACACCTGCGCGGTCGGCATGCGCCTGATGGTCGAGAAGTACATCGGCCGCTCGGCGAGCCTCGGCTCGCCGGGACTCGACGCGATCCGCTGGCTCGCGCCGGTGCGCCCGGGCGACACGCTCACCTACCGTCGGCAGATCGTCGAAGCGCGCCCCTCGCGCAGCCGTCCGGGCGTCGGCCTGGTGCGCTCGCGCTGGGAGGCGGTCAACCAGCGCGGCGAACTCGTGATGACGATGGAGGGCTGGGGCATGTTCGCGCGCCGCGGCGCCGGCTGAACGCCGCGCTCAGTGTTCGCGCGCGTAGCCGTAGAACGCGAGCGCGAGGCGCGCAAGGCGGTAGCCGATCCAGATCGCGACCCGCGTCGCAAGGGGCTGCCTGCGCCAGGTGCGCCGGCGCACGCGCCGCGCGCCGCGGCGCATCGCGTGCTCGAGGCTCGCGCGCAGCTCCCGGGCGAAGCGGCGATCGCGCACGAACACGTTCGCCTCGCGCGCAAGGAGTAGGCTGAACGGATCGATGTTCGAGGAGCCGACGCACGCGATCTCGTCGTCGAATACCGCCACCTTCGCGTGCAGGAAGCTGCGGTGGTACTCGTAGATGCGGATGCCGTCGGCGAGCAGCCGGCCGTAGAGCGCGCGCGAGGCGTAGTGCAGCAGCGCGTACTCGACGCGGCCCTGCAACAGGAGCGTCACGCGCACCCCGCGCGCGGCGGCCGCGGCGAGCGCCTGGCGAAAGCGCCGACCGGGAAAGAAATACGCGCAGGCGATCAGGATGTCGCGGCGTGCGGCCGCGATCGCCTCGAGATAGGCGAGCTCGATGTCGTGGCGGTGGCGCAGGTTGTCGCGCACGACGAGCGCCGCGCACTGGCCCTCGGGCGCCGGCAGCGGCGCCTGCGGCGCCGGATCGGCGTCGCGCCCGTGCGGCTCGAGCAGCCGCCAGCCGGGCCAGCGCCGGCCGAGCGTCGCCCAGGACACGAGCGTCCAGAGCCGCGCCGCCTCGGCGCGCACCCGGGCGACGAGCGGCCCCTCGATGCGTACCGCGTAGTCGTAGCGCGGCGGCGTGTGGCCGGGCGTGTCGTAGTCGTCGATCACGTTGATGCCGCCGACGAACGCGACCCGACCGTCGATACTGGCGAGCTTGCGGTGCATGCGCCGCAGGCGGACCGGCCGACGGCCGATCGGCCAGGGCCGGATGTCGGGCCGGAAAAAGAGCACGTGCGCCCCCGCCTCGCGCAACATGCGGCGAAAGCGCGGCGGGAAATCGCGCGCGCCGTAGCCGTCGAGGAGCAGATGCACCGCCGCGCCGCGGGCCGCCGCGCGCGCAAGCGCGTCGGCGATCAGACTCCCGGTCTCGTCGTCGGCGAAAAGGTAGGTCTCGAGGAAGACTTCGGTCGCCGCCGCGTCGATCGCGGCGACGAGCGCCGGAAAATACTGCTCGCCGCTTCGCAGCAGCGTCAGGCGGTTGCCGTCGACGTACTCAGGCACCGCGCGCCCCCGACGCGAGCCGCAGCTCGGCGCTCACCGCCAGATGGTCCGACAGCAGCGACCAGGGTGCGCCGCGCAGCACGCGCGAGCCGAGCACGTCGAAGCCGCGCACGTAGATGCGGTCGAGCCGCAGGAGCGGCAGCAGGCTCGGGAACGTGCGCGCATGGCGCCCGCGTGCGGCGAACGACACCTCGGTCAGCCCGAGCGCGGACTCGAGCACGCGCGTCGCGCGCTGGCGCCAGTCGTTGAAATCGCCGGCGACGATGATCGGCGCGCCGGCGCGCGCGGCCGCGGCGAGCCGCTCGGCGATCGCCTCCAGCTGGCGCCGCCGGCCGCGCTCGTGCAGCGACAGATGCACGCACACGCAGTGCAGCGGCGCGCCGGCGCCCGGCACCCTCACCACCGCGTGCAGCAGCCCGCGGCGCTCGAACCGGTGCGCCGACACGTCCTGGTTCTCCACCGCGACGATCGGAAAGCGCGACAGCAGCGCGTTGCCGTGATGGCCGTGCTCGTAGACCCGATTGCGCCCGTACGCGCTCTGCCAACGCGCGCCGGCGAGAAACTCGTGCTGCGGCTCGCCCGGCCAGCTCGCAAAACGCAGCGCGTGCCGGTCGTTCAGTCCCTGCACCTCCTGCAGGAACACCAGATCGGGGTCGAGCGCGCGCAGCCCCTCGCGCAGGTCGTGGATCACGACGCGCCGGTTGAAGTGCGACAACCCCTTGTGGATGTTGAGCGTGACGACCCGCAGACGCGCAATCACGGCAGCTCGAGCGCGAAGCGCCGTTCGATCAGGTCCGCGTCGTCGAAATGGCGCCGACCGACGAACGCGGTGGCGTGCCGCCCCCACTGGCGCATCGCGCCGGCCGAGCAGATGCCCATCGGCCAGAGCAGCAGGCGCTCGCGGCGCGCGGTGCCCGGCACGAGGCCGTCGGGGCCGTAGAGGCTGCGTCGGCCGCCGCCGGGCGCGCGCAGCGAGCGCAGCGCTTCCTCCTCGACGAACTCGTAGCGCGCAAGGCTGTCGAGCCCGGAGACGAACGCGACCCCTTCGAGGGAGTGCGTGCCGCTCGCCACGCGCAGCAGCGCGCGCTCGCCGGCGCGCGGGCGCGCGAGCGTCTGCGGCACGAACGCCCATTCTTCGAGGGAATCGGGCGCGGGGCGCGGTCGCGCGCGCGGCGTCGGAAAGAAAAGGTGATAGCAGCCGCAGGGGTGGATGCTGTCGTAGACGAGCGGCTCGCCGTCGGGGCCGAGGGTCACGCGCCAGACGAGACCGTCGAGCGCACCGGCGTAGATGTCGCCCGGCGCGCGCGCCGGGCGCTCGGCGAACCAGACCGTGTAGACGAGTTGCAGCAGCACCCGGTCGCCGACGAGCGTATGCGCAAGACGCGTGTAGACGACCGGCGCGACCGGATCGACCGCCGGCGCCTGCTGGCCGGACTTCCAGTAGAGCCGCCCGAAGCGGTCGGCGTCGCCGGCCACCTCGATCTCGAAGCTCGGCGCGTGCGCGGCGAGCAGCCGTTTCGCCTCCGCCTCGCCCGGCTCGGGGATGCCGAGCGGGTTGCGCGCCGCCTCGGCCAGAATGCGCGCCGCCTCCTCGTACGACAGCCGCGGCGCCGCGGGCGGCGCGAATCGAACGAGCGTCGCGCCGGCCGCAGGCGGCGCACCGACCCGTCCGCCGCCGGCGAACGCGGCGCGCGTCTCGCGCTCCCAGGCGCGCACGCCGGCGGCGACCAGGTGGCGCGTGAGCGGATAGAGGCCGAGCGCGCGCAGGCCGCTCGAATAGGCGTCGGGCACTCGAGCCTGCGAAACAAGCGCCGCGAAGCCGTCAGGCGCCGCCGCGTCGCGCTCGCGCAGCGCTCGAGCGCACTCGCGCGTGCGCGCGCGCGCCTCGGCGCGCGCGCCGGTCGCGAGGTCGGGCAATTCGGCGAGCACCGTCTGCGGCAGGTTGGCCAGCTCGTGCTCGCGCGCCGCCGCATCGAGCGCCGCCATGCGCTCGACGAGCGCCGCGAGCGCCGCCGGCTCGCGGGCCGCGCGCGGCGCGAGCGCGGCAAGCAGCCGGTTCACGCGCAGATACGGATAGCCGGCAACCCGCACCGCCTCGGCATCGCGCACGCCTGCCTGATCGATCGCCGCATCGAGGGCGGCGAACCATTCGGCGCAGCTTTGCGCCGGCGCCGCCGCCGGATCCGGCCGCCGGGGCGGCGCCTCGGGTGCGGCGCAGGCGGCGAGCACCGCGGCGCAGGCGAGGATCGCAGCGCGGGCGATCACCGTCTCGCGTTCGTGCGCGCCCCGAGCAGTCGGATCGCGTCGCGGTTCGACCACGAGAAGCAGCACTGCGCAGCCTCGCGCCAGTCGAGCCAGCGCCAGGCGCGGTGCTCGTCGGGGGCGAGCACCGGCGCCCGGGGCGCGGGCAACTCGAGGCTGAAGACGTGTTCGGTGTTGTACACCGTCCCCGGCGCGAAGCGCGCGCGCCACTCCGGATAGATCTCGAAGGTGTAGGCGAGCGGCCAGCGCTCGAGGCGATCGACCGCCGGCTCGAAGCCCGTTTCCTCGCGCACCTCGCGCGCGGCGGCCGCAGCGAGCGGCTCGTCGGGCCGGGCGAGCGACCCGGTCACCGACTGCCAGAACCCGGGGCGCGCGGCGCGCTCAAGGAGCAGCACCTCGAGCGCTGGGGTGTGGATCACCACCAGCACCGACACCGGAAGCTTCGCCCTCACTGGCGTTCGCGATGAAGCGCCGCAAGCCGTGCCGGGCCGCCGACGAACACCGCGAAGAACGCCCGCCCGCGCGCGGCCCAGAACGCCGCCGCCGCCGCGAGGACGTCCTCCAGCGTTCGCAGGTCGTCGGCGCGCGCCTCGCCCGCGCCCTCGACGAGGAGTACGTGCGCCTCGGCCGGCGACCATGCGAGATCGGTGAGGCAGTCCTCGAGCGCGTCCCAGTTCGCGCCGAACCAGTCGGGGAAATCGAGCGCGCGCGCGATCGCCGCGAGCATCTCGGCCTTGCCCGCGCCGGGCGAGAGCGCGATGCGCGCAAGCCGCACCCGCGGGTCGCGCGCGGCGTCGAGCACCGCCTCGGGCGCGGCGACGCGGTAGAGGCCGGATTTCGCCGGATCGAGCAGGCGCGCGAGCAGCTTGCCGGTCATTCGAGGATGCGGCGGAACGTGCGGTAGTGGTCGTCAGTGTAGTAGAGCTCGCCGCTTGCGCCGGCGACGATGCGGCGCGCGCCGCGGTCGCGCGCGCCCGGCGTCTTCACCGTGTATTCCCGGTAGTAGCCGCGCGGGCGCGCCGGCAGCAGCCCCTCGCGGTTGCCGAACACCGTGCCGTCCTTCGCGTAGGGGAACGGCCCGCCTTGGCGGATGAGCGCGACGGTTTCGCGCGCCTCGGGCGGCAGGTCGGCAAGCCGCACCTCGCCCGGCGCGGGTCGCGCGAGCGCCGCCGCGGCGAAAAGAACCGCCGCCGCGAGCGCGGCGAGCGCCCTCATGCGCGCGGGGCGTCGCGCAGCCGGATGTGCAGCTCGCGCAGCTGCGCTTCGCCGACCGGCGAGGGCGCGCCGGTGACCAGATCCTGGCCGCGCTGCGTCTTCGGAAACGCGATCACGTCGCGGATCGCCTCGACGCCGGCCATCAGCGCGACCAGCCGGTCCAGGCCAAAGGCGATGCCGCCGTGGGGCGGCGCGCCGTAGCGCAGCGCGCGCAGCAGAAAGCCGAACTTCGCCTGCTGCTCCTCGGGCGAAATGCGCAGCGCGCGAAACACGCGCTGTTGCACCTCCTCGCGGTGGATGCGCACCGAGCCGCCGCCGATCTCCCAGCCGTTCAGCACGAGGTCGTAGGCCTTGGCGTAGGCCCGCTCGGGCGCGGTTTCGAGAAACGCCTCGTGGCCGTCCTTGGGGCTGGTGAACGGGTGATGGCGTGCGCGCCACTGCCTCGTTTCCGCGTCGTATTCGAACATCGGGAAATCGACCACCCAGAGCGGTCGCCAGCCGGGCTCGGCGAGTCCCCGCGCGTGGCCGATCCGCTCGCGCAGCGCGCCGAGTACCGCGCTCACCACCTCGGCGCGGTCGGCGCAGAAGAGGATCGCGTCGCCGTCGGCGGCCCCGGTGCGCTCGAGGATCGCGGCGAGCGCGCGCGCGTGCAGGTTCTTCACGATCGGCGACTGCAGGCCGTCGGCGCCGCGCGCGCGCTCGTTCACCCGGATCCAGGCGAGGCCCTTCGCGCCGAGCGCGCGCGCCTCCTCGACCAGGCCGTCCAGCTCGCTGCGCGTCATCGCGCCGCCGCCCGGGACCGCGAGCGCCGAGACCCGGCCGCCCGGCTCGTTCGCCGGGCCGGCGAACACCTGGAAGGCGACGTCGCGCACCGCGTCGGTGATCTCGGCGAGCCGGAGCGGCACGCGCAGGTCCGGCTTGTCGGTGCCGTAGTCGCGCATCGCCTCGTCGTAGCGCAGCACCGGAAACGGCTCGGGCAGCGCGACGCCCAGCGCCTCGCGGAACAGGTGGCGCAGCAACCCTTCCATCAGCCCGCGGATCTGCGCCTCGTCGAGGAACGCGGTCTCGACGTCGATCTGCGTGAATTCGGGCTGGCGGTCGGCGCGCAGATCCTCGTCGCGAAAGCACTTCGCGATCTGGTAGTAGCGGTCGAAGCCGCCGACCATCAGCATCTGCTTGAAGAGTTGCGGACTCTGCGGCAGCGCGTAGAAATGCCCCGCGTGCAGCCGCGACGGCACCAGGAACTCGCGCGCGCCCTCGGGCGTCGAGCGGTACAGGATCGGCGTCTCGATCTCGACGAACCCGTGCGCGTCGAGATACTGGCGCGCGGCGCGCACCACGCGATGGCGAAGCCGTAGATTGCGCTGCATCGGTTCGCGCCGCAGGTCGAGCACGCGGTGCTCGAGCCGCACGGTCTCCGAGAGGTTCTCGTCGTCGAGCGAAAACGGCGGCGGCGCGGACGGATTGAGGATCTCGACCTCGCGCGCGAGCACCTCGACCTCGCCCGAGCGCAGCGCCGGATTGGCGGTGCCCGGCGGGCGCAGGCGCACGGTGCCGGTCACTCGCAGCACGTATTCGCTGCGCACGCGCTCGGCCGGGGCGAACGCGGCCGGGTGGTCAGGGTCGCACACGACCTGCGCTAGGCCCTCGTGGTCGCGCAGGTCGATGAAGATGATGCCGCCGTGGTCGCGCCGGCGGTGCGCCCAGCCGGCCAGCGTCACGGTCGCGCCGGCAAGGGCCGGCGAAAGCGCTCCCGTCGTGTGCGAGCGCATCGCGCTAGCGCCCGGCCGCGGCGCGCCGCGCCGCCGGACGTGGCGCCGGCGGCACCACGCCCATCGAAATGATGTACTTCAGCGCCTCGTCCACGGTCATGTCCAGTTCGACGACGTCCTTGCGCGCGACCACCATGAGGTAGCCGCTCGTCGGGTTCGGCGTCGTCGGCACGTACACCGTGAGCGCGTCGGCGGGCACGTGGTTCGCCACGTCGCCGCCGGGCGCGCCGGTGAGAAACGCGATCGTCCACATGCCCTCGCGCGGCCACTGCACGAGCAGCGCCTTGCGAAACGCCTGTCCGCGCGGCGAGAAAAGCGTGTCCGAGATCTGCTTGACGCTGGAGTAGATGGAGCTGACGACCGGGATGCGGTGCAGCGCCGCGTGCCACAGGTGCACCAGCCGCGCGCCGAGGAAGTTGGTCGCGAACACCCCGGTGAGGAACAAGATCACGAGCGTCATCACCACGCCCATGCCGGGCACGTGGTAGCCGAGCCAGTTCTCGGTGCGCAGCTCCTGCGGCAAGAGCAACAGCACGCCGTCGGCGGCGTCGACGAAGAGCTTGAGCACCCAGAGCGTGATGACGAGAGGGATCCAGACGAGCAGCCCGGTGATCAGGTACTTTTTCATTCGTCGGACAGGATCCGCGCCGCCCGCCCTCGGCGCGCCGCCAACGTGCGCGCCGCTTGCCGCGCCCGCCGGCGCGGACGGTGGTCAATTCGCGGTGGACGCCGCCGGCTTGGCCTCGGCCGCGCTGTCGGATTTCGAATCGGACTTTTTCTCGCCCTCGTCCTTCGCGCCGGATTTCTCCGAGGGCTTGCCGCCGCCGCGAAAGTCGGTGACGTACCAGCCGGTGCCTTTCAGCTGAAAGCCGGCCGCGCTGAGGAGCTTCCGGAAGTTGGCGCGCCCGCAGGCCGGACATGCGGCGAGCGGGGGCTCGGTCACCTTCTGCATGAACTCCTGCTGGTGCCCGCAGTCTTCGCAACGATATTCGTAGATCGGCATCGCGCTCGTTTTTTCCGGGGCGCCATTATAGGGCATCGGCCCCGTCGCTCAGAACGGGATATCGTCTTCCAGATCGTCGAAGGGCTTCTTCGCCGCCGCCTTCGGTTCGGCGTCTTTCGCCGTGCGCTCGGCCCGCTCGGCCGCGCGCGTCTCGGGCGCGCCGCCGCCCGGGCGCGGCCCGAGCATCTGCATCACCTCGCCGCGGATCTCGGTGGTGTAGCGCTCCTGCCCGTCCTTGTCCTGCCACTTGCGGGTGCGCAGGCTGCCCTCGACGTAGACCTGCGAGCCCTTCCTCAGGTACTCGCCCGCGATCTCGGCCAAGCGCCCGAAGAAGGCGATGCGGTGCCACTCGGTCGCCTCCTTCATCTCGCCGGTCTGCCGGTCCTTCCACCGATCGGTGGTCGCGACGCGGATGTTGGTCACCGCCTCGCCGCTCGGCAGATAGCGCGTCTCGGGATCGGCGCCGAGGTTGCCGATGAGGATCACCTTGTTGACCGAAGCCATATGCGCACCCCTGTCGCGAACGAGTCCATTGCCGCGCGTCCATTGCCGTGCAACGCCCGGACGCTCCCGCGGTTGACGCCGCCCACCGGGCGCACCCGGCGCGCACCGCCCCCGACCGCGCCGCAGAAAGCGCTGGCAGCAGCGCGACGAGAACGAATATAGTAGCAAGTTTGACCTTCGCCGCCAGAGACGTGGAGCCGTCTTTCGCGATCCGCATCCGCGGCGCGCGCACCCACAACCTCAGGAACCTCAGCCTCGACCTCCCGCGCGGCGCGCTCGTCGTCGTCACCGGCCCGTCGGGCTCGGGCAAGTCCTCGCTCGCGTTCGACACGCTCTACGCCGAGGGCCAGCGCCGCTACGTCGAGTCGCTCTCCGCCTACGCGCGCCAGTTCCTCGAGCTGATGGAGCGGCCCGACGTGGATCTGATCGAAGGCCTTGCGCCGGCGCTCGCGATCGAGCAGCGCAGCGCCGGCCACAACCCCCGTTCGACGGTCGGCACGGTGACCGAAATCTACGACTATCTGCGGCTGCTCTATGCGCGCGCGGGCACGCCGTTCTGCCCGGAACACGCGATCGCGCTCGATGCGCAGACGGTCGCGCAGATGATCGACCATCTGATGGCGCTCGCGCCCGAGACGCGCCTGATGGTGCTCGCGCCGGTGCTCGCCGGCCGCAAGGGCGAGCACGCGGCGCTTTTCGAGGAGCTGCGCGCGCAGGGCTTCACGCGCGTGCGCGTGGACGGCGCGGTGCACGATCTGGACGCGCTGCCGCCGCTCGCGCCGCGGCGCGCGCACACCGTCGAGGTCGTCGTGGACCGGCTGAGGGTGCGGCCCGAGGCGCGCCAGCGACTTGCCGA
>JAOAFL010000041.1 GCA_026416295.1 Burkholderiales bacterium
GGCCGGCATGCGAGCGAGGCGGCGGCGCGCTACGGGCTCGCGCAGGCGCGCGTGCGCTCGGGCGACGCGCGCGGCGCGCTCGCCGAGGTCGCGCGCCTGCGCGCCGCCGGCGCCGCGAGCTGGATGGTCGAGACGCTGGAAGCGCGCGCGCGCGCGGCGGCGGGCGATGCCGAAGGGGCGCTTGCGCTGCTGCGCGCGGCGCTCGCGCGCTACCCGCAGCGCAGACCGGTGCTCTACGCGACGATCGAGCTGCTGCAGCAGCTGGACCGCCACGGCGAAGCGATCGCGACGGCGGCCGAGGCGTTGCGCCAGTATCCGCGCGACGCGCGCCTGCATCAGGCGCGCGCGCGCTCGTTCGCGGCGCTCGGGCGACGGCTGCTCGCGCACCAGGCGCAGGCCGAGTATTACCTGCTTCTCGGCAGCCTTCCGGCCGCGATCGAGCAGCTGGAGCTCGCCGCGAGCGCCGGCGACGGCGACTTCTACGAGCAGTCGGTGGTCGAGGCGCGTCTCAAGGCGCTGCGCGCCGAGCACGCCGACGAGCTGAGGGCTGCGCGCCGCCCCTAGATCAGGCCTTCGACTCGAAGGCCTCGTAGAGCAGGTCGAAGGCCTTCTCCGCCTCGGCGAGAAGCTGATCGATCGTCGTCGCGCGCCGCTGCGCCCCTTGCAGCAGCGTCTGCACGCCGGCGGCCTCGGGCACGGCGGTGCCTTTCACTTCGAGAAAATGCACGATCGCGCCGATGCGTGCGAGCGCGGCGTTTTTCTCCAACCCGAAATGCGCGAGCAGCTCCTCGAACGTGACCCGCGCAGCGCTGTTCGCGAAGCGCGCGCCGTCGAAGGCGAAACCGATCGCCTCCGCGGGGCACGGCTCGCCCTTGTCCAGCCAGCGCAGCGTCGCCTCCGGGTCGATGAAGCGGCGTACGAGCCAGGCGCTCGCCAGCCGGTCGGCCCAGAGCGGCAGCCGCGTCGCCCACACGCGCCCGAGCGGCGGTGCGTCGGACGCGGCGCCCGGCGACGCGCCGCCCGGCTGCTGCGGAAAGAGCAGCCGGCGCACCTGTGCCTCGGCCTGCGCGAGCGCGCGCTCGGCGCGCGCGCGCGCTTCGCTCGGGAAGAAGTCGAGCGCGACGATCGCCTCGAGCTCGCGTCGCTTGGCGGCGAGCACGCGCGCGAGCGCGCTCGGATCGGCGACGCCGAAGCCGACGCGCAGGCTCTCGATCACCTTGACCAGCTCGTCGTAGCGCGCCGAGCGGTCGAACAGGCCGCGCAGCGCGCGCGTCTGCGCGGCGCCGAGCGCCGTCGCCTGCAACACGTGCGCGCTGCCGCCGTTTTTCGCGACGTAGTCGGCGAGATGCAAGAGCCCCTCGCGCCCGGGGGCGCTGTCGGGCAGCAGGTACACGCCCTCGCGCAGCACCGCAGCGCCGAGCCCCTCGAGCGTTCGCAGAACGCGCATGCGCATCGCCGGCGCCTGCGCCGGGAGCGTGGCGACGAGCGCAAGCCAGCGGTCCTCGACGACTGATGTCGGTCTGCTCATCGCCCCGATCGCCGATTCTAGCAACCGGCGCGCGACCGCCTGCGCCGGGCGGCAACGCGCGGTAACAATCTGAAACACCCGGCGCTGCGATTTTCTGGCCGAATGCCGGCATGCGAAAGGCGGCGATTCTCGCGGCGGCGCTCGTCTCGTCGGTCTTCGCGACGACGACGGCGCTCGCGCACGGACGACACCACGGCCACGCCCGGGTGCGCGTCGTGATCGGCGCGCCCGTGATCGTGTACAAGTGGTTTCCGCCGCCGCCACCGCGCTACGTCGTGCTCTACTCGCCGCCGCCGCGCGCGTGGGTGGGGGCTGCGCCGGTGTACGTCGAGCGCGACGCCGATCGCGCAGCGGCGGCCGATGCGGGGTGGTACTACTACTGCCCGGAGGCGCGCGCCTACTACCCGTACGTTCGCCATTGCCCGGGCGGCTGGCAGCGCGTGCCCCCGCAGCCGTCGGACTGAGGTGGCGATGCGGGCGATCGCGCGCAGCGTCGTCGCGTTTTCGGCGGCCCTCGCCGGATGTGCGAGCGTGCCGCCGACGGGGCCGAGCGTGCTCGTGCTCCCGGGAAGCGGAAAGACGTTCGAGGAATTCCGGGCGGACGAGGCCGAGTGCCACCGCTACGCGAGCGAGCGCGCGGGAGCGAGCCCTGCGCAGGCGTCGCGCGACAGCGCGATCACGAGCGCGGCGCTCGGCACCGCCGTCGGCGCGGCCGCAGGTGCGCTGATCGGCGGGCGGGACGCCGCAGGTCTCGGCGCCGGCGCCGGGCTTGTTGCCGGAACGCTCGCCGGGGCGAACGCGGCGAGCGACGCCGCGCGCGCGCTGCAACAGCGCTACGACATCGGCTATCGCCAGTGCATGTACGCGAAGGGGCACCGGGTGCCGGTCGCCGGCCGGCTAGAGCCGCGGCGGGCGCGCATTCCGCCGCCTCCGCCTGCGCCGGGCTAGAGCGTAATCCCGGCGGCGTCAACCGGCCGCGGCGCGGATCGCCGCCTCGAGCGCCGCGTAATCGGATGCGACCGGAAACTGCGGATATTGGCGCGCGACGCCGGGTGGCGGGCGAAAGAGTACGCCGGCGTCGGCGGCGGCGAGCATCGTCGCGTCGTTGAACGAGTCGCCCGCGGCGACGACGCGAAAATTGAGGCCGCGCAGCGCCTCGACCGCGCGCCGCTTCTGGTCCGGGAGCCGCGGCCGGTAGCCGCGGATCGCGCCAGCGTCGTCTACGTCCAGCCGATGGCAGAACAGCGTCGGCCAGCCGAGCCGGGCCATCAGCGGACGCGCGAATTCGTAGAACGTGTCCGAGAGGATCACTACCTGCACCTCGGTCCGCAGCGCGTCCAGAAACTCGCGCGCGCCCGCAAGCGGCGCCATGCCGGCGACGATCGCCTGGATGTCGCGCAGGCCGAGCCGCGCGGCGGCGAGATGCGCGAGCCGCTCGCGCATCAGCCGGTCGTAATCGGGCTCGTCGCGCGTGGTGCGCGCAAGCGCCGCGATGCCGGTCGCGCGCGCGACCTCGATCCAGATCTCGGGAACGAGCACGCCTTCGAGATCGAGGCAGACGACGGTCGCCGGATTCATGAAGGGGCGGCATTGTACCCGGCGCGAGCGGCTCGGGCAGGGCGCGCGAACGTGCTACAGTCGCCCGACATGAAGACCGTCGCGAGAACGCGATAGCGGCAAATGGCGATCGGTGCACGCTGGATCCGGCTGGGCGGCGTCGGCCCGCGCGAACTTCTCGCGGCGCTCGCCGGCCTTGCGGCGGCCCAGTCGCCGCGCGCGGCGCCGATCGCCGTCTGGGCGCGCGCCGCCGCACCGGTCGAGAACGATCTCGTGCGCGCCGAGGAGGACGGGCTGGTCTTCGCGCTGATCGCGCCGGCGCGCCTTGCGCCGGGCCGCGCGTCGCGCTGGACGTCGTGGGTCCTCGCGCCGGTGCTCGCAGCCTGGCGCGCGCTCGGCGCGCACGGTTGGGCGGGCGCCGCCGAGCTGTGGGTGCATGGGACGCCGGCGGCGCGCGCCGCCGCCGCGCGCATCGGCGCCTGCGTGGTCGCCTCGGCGAGCCTCGCGGCGCGGTCGCCCTACGCGGCGAGCGATCCGCGCACGCTCGAGTCGCTGATCCGCACTCGGCTCGAAGCGCAGCACGGCTGGCAGTTCGACAACTCCTGGGCGAACGCGCACGAGCGCGCGGCGATCGCCGCGGCGGCGCCGGAGCCCGCGTTCGCGCGCTGACGCGGGACCGCCTCAGCCGGACGCTGCGAGCTTTGCGAGCTGCGGCCGCAGCTGCGCGAGGCTCGCCTCGGCGCGGGCGAGCCGGGCGCGTTCCTCGGCGACCACCGTTGCCGGCGCGCGCTCGACGAAGGCGGCGTTCGCGAGTTTCGCGCGCGAGCGCGCGATCTCGGCCTCCAGACGCGCGATCTCGCGCGCGAGGCGCTCGCGCTCGGCGCGCGCATCGACCTCGAGCCGCGCCATCAGGCGATGGGGACCGACCACCGCGACCGGCGCACCGGCCTCGGGGAGCTCCGCGACCGCATCGAGCGTCGAGGCGCGAGCGAGCGCCCGCATCGCGACCGCAGTCGCCGGCGAGGGGTCGCCCGTGATGAGAAAGCCGACGCGCGCGCTCGGCGCGACCTTCATCCCGCTTCTCAGGTGGCGCGCGGCGACGACCACGTCTTTTGCGAGCGCCACCTCGCGTTCGGCCGTCTCGTCGATCCGCCCGGGGTCGGCCTGCGGCCAGGGCGCGAGCATGATCGTCTCGCCCCTCTTTCCGGCAAGCGGCGCGATCGCCTGCCACAGCTCCTCGGTGATGAACGGGATGATCGGGTGCGCAAGCCGCAGCGCCGCCTCGAGCACCTCTACGAGCGTGCGACGGGTCGCGCGCTGCGCTGCCTCGCCGCCGGCCGCAAGCTGCGCCTTCGCGACCTCCAGGTACCAGTCGCAGTACTCGTCCCACACGAAGCGGTAGATCGCGGAGGCGGCGTGATCGAACCGGTAGGCGGCGAAGGCCTCGTCCACCTCCTGCGCGGCGCGCTGCAGCGCGCTCACGATCCAGCGGTCCCAGAGCGACAGCTCGACCGGCGCTGCCGGATCCAGACCGCAGTCCCGTCCTTCGCAGTTGAGGAGCACGAAGCGCGCCGCGTTCCACAGCTTGTTGCAGAAATTGCGGTAGCCCTCGCAGCGGCGCAGGTCGAAGTTGAGCGTGCGCGAAAAACTTGCGAGCGCGGCGAACGTGAAGCGCAGGGCGTCGGCTCCGAACGCCGGGATTCCGTCGGGAAAGTGCGCGCGCACGTAGCGTTCGATTCGCGCCTTGTGCTCGGGCCGCAGCAGCCCGACGGTGGATTTTTCGACGAGCGCATCGAGCGTGATGCCGTCGATCAGGTCGATCGGATCGAGCGTGTTGCCCTTCGACTTCGACATCTTCTGCCCTTCGGCGTCGCGCACGATCGCGTTGATGTAGACGTGCCGGAAGGGGACTTTGCCGGTGAAGTGCAGCGTCATCATCACCATCCGCGCGACCCAGAAGAAGATGATGTCGAAGCCGGTGACGAGCACCGAGGAGGGCAGGAACACCTCGAGGTCCTTCGTCTTCTCCGGCCAGCCGAGCGAGGAGAAGGGAACGAGCGCCGAGGAAAACCAGGTGTCGAGCACGTCCTCGTCGCGCACAAGCGGCGCACCGCCCGCAAGCCGCCGCGCTTCTGCCTCGCTGCGCGCGACATAGACGTTGCCTTCGGCGTCGTACCACGCCGGGATCTGGTGACCCCACCAGAGCTGGCGCGAGATGCACCAGTCCTGGATGTTCTCGAGCCAGTGGTTGTAGGTCGCCGCCCAGTGCTCGGGGAAGAACCGGATGTCGCCGCGCGCGACCGCCTCGAGCGCGGGCTTGGCGAGCGGCGCCGCGCGCACGAACCACTGGTCGGTGAGCATCGGCTCGACCACCACCCCGGTGCGCCCGGAGCGCGGCACGCGCAGGCGATAGGGCTTTTCCGAGACGAGCAGCCCCTGCGCACGGAGGTCCTCGACGATGCGGCTGCGCGCCTCGAACCGATCGAGCCCGTCGTATCGGGTGCCGCCGGTGATCTTCGCTTCGAGGTCCATGATCTGAACGAGCGGCAGGCGGTGGCGCTCGCCGACCGCATAGTCGGCGAAATCGTGCGCCGGGGTCACCTTGACGCAGCCGGTGCCGAACGCGGGATCGACGAAGGGATCGGCGATCACCGGAATGCGCCGCCCGGTGAGCGGAAGCTCGACCGCCTTGCCGACGAAGCGGCGGTAGCGCTTGTCCTCCGGGTGAACGGCGACCGCGACGTCGCCGAGCATCGTCTCGGGGCGCGTCGTGGCGACGACGAGCGAGAACCCGTCGCCCGGGTAGCGGATCTCCCACAGCCGCCCGTCCTCCTCCTCGGTGTCCACCTCCAGGTCCGAGACCGCGGTGCCGAGCACCGGGTCCCAGTTGACCAGGCGCTTGCCGCGGTAGATGAGCCCTTCTTCGTACAGGCGGACGAACACCTCGAGCACCGCGCGCGACATGCGCGCATCCATCGTGAAATAGCCGGCGCGCGCACCCTCGGCGTCGGCGTACGTCCAGTTGCCCGAGGCGCCGAGGCGCCGCATCTGGCGCGTGATGGTCGCGCCGGAGTGCTGCTTCCACTGCCAGACGCGCGCGAGGAACTTCTCGCGTCCGAGCGCGCGCCGCGAGGTCCCCTCGGCCTCGAGCTGGCGCTCGACCACGATCTGCGTGGCGATGCCGGCGTGATCGGTGCCCATCACCCAGTTGGCGTTGAACCCGCGCATGCGGTGAAGCCGGATGAGCGCGTCCATCAGCGTCTGCTGGAACGCGTGCCCCATGTGCAGCGTGCCGGTGACGTTGGGCGGCGGAAGCTGGATGCAGTAGGGCGGCTTCGGCGAGTCGGCGCTCGCGCCGAAGTAGCCGGCGCGCTCCCAGCGCTCGTACCAGCGCGCCTCGATCGCCTTCGGATCGAAGCTCTTCGCGAGCGTCATCGGGATTCGCCTCCGCGGGGGGCGGCGGCCCGGGCGGCGAGCGCCGCGGCGACCGCCTCTTGCACCGCGCGGCGCACCGCCGATTCCAGCTCGGCGCGAAGCAGCGCAAGCCGCCGGTCGAGCTCGGGCGCAAGGCGTGCGAGCAGCGCGCGCTCGAGCTCCGCCGCGAGCGCGCGCGGGTCGACTCTCGCGTCGTATCCCCGGCGGGCTTCGGGTTCGACGACTTCGGTGAGCAGCGGCACGTCCGCGCTCGCCTCCGCGCGGCTTCGCAGCAGCTCGTCGACGCGGCGAACGAGCGGGTTCGTTTCGCGCGTCGTCATCGGGACCTCGGCGTTCGCCTCGCTCATGCGCCGCTCTTTGCGCCGAGGTCGTGGGTGCGGATCGCGCAGCCCTGCTCGCGGTAGCGCGCGTAGCGCGCGCGCGCAAGCCGCCGATCCTCCTCGTCAGTCGTCACGACCTCGAGGATCCGCGCGTAGCGCTCGAACCCCGGCGGACACGCGGGGCAGAGGTTGAGCAGCACCGCGCCCTCGGGCGCAGCCTGGGGCTGCAGCCCGATCAGCACCGGCGTTTCGGGCGCAAGCGGATCGCCGTCCATGCAGTGCGGCACGAACGCGGTCGCCGGCCAGGCCCACAGCAGCCGATCGAGCCGCTCGGCTGCCGCCGGATCGGGCACGAGCACGTGCATGCGCCGGCCCTGCGCCGCCGCCTTGCCGGCGAGGCGGCAGGCGGTGCGCTCGCGGTCGGCGACGTTGATGTAGAAATCGACCGTCGTCATGCGCGCTCCGCGTACCGCAACGCGAAACGCACGAGAAGGGGCACCGGCCGCCCCGTCGAGCCCTTTTCGCGGCCGCTGCGCCAGGCGGTGCCGGCGATGTCCAGGTGCGCCCAGCGATATTTTTTCGCGAAGCGCGAAAGGAAACAGGCGGCGGTCACCGCCCCCGCCGGCCGGCCGCCGACGTTCGCGACATCGGCGAAATTCGAACGCAGCTGCTCCTGGTAGTCCTCCCACAGCGGCAGCCGCCAGACGCGGTCCCAGGTTTCCTCGCCCGCGCGCTCGATCATCTCGGCGAGGCGATCGTCGTTCGCGAACAGGCCGCTCGCGACATGGCCGAGCGCGATCACGCACGCGCCGGTGAGAGTGGCGACGTCGAGCACCGCCGCGGGCGCGAAGCGCTCGGCGTAGGCGAGCGCGTCGCACAGAATGAGACGCCCTTCGGCGTCGGTGTTGAGGATCTCGACCGTCTGGCCCGACATCGTCTTCACCACGTCGCCCGGGCGCGTCGCCGCGCCGCCCGGCATGTTTTCGCAGGCCGGAATCAGGCCGACGACATCGAGCGGGGCGCGCAGCTGCGCGAGCGCGGCGAGCGCGCCGAGCACGCTCGCCGCGCCCGACATGTCGAATTTCATCTCGTCCATGTCGGCCGCGGGCTTGAGCGAAATGCCGCCGGTGTCGAAGGTGATGCCCTTGCCGATCAGGACGAGCGGTTTCGCGCGCCGCGCAGCGCCGCGGTAGCGCAGCACGATCAGCTTCGGGGGCTGGTGCGAGCCCCGCGTCACCGCCAGCAGCGCCCCCATGCCGAGGCGCGCCATGTGGCGGCGCTCGAGCACCCGCACGCCGAGGCGGTGGCGGCGCGCGACCCGCCGCGCTTCCTCGGCGAGCCGCGCCGGGGTGAGGATGTTCGCGGGCAGGTTGCCGAGCCGGCGCGCGAGGTCGGCCCCGTCGGCGGCGGCCGTCGCCTCCTCGAGCGCCGCGCGCGCGCTCGCCGGAACGCGCGGTGCGGCCGCGAGCGCGAGCGCGAGCGTCGCGAGCTTCGGCGCCGGCGCCTTCTTCTCGGTCTTCAGTTCGTCGAAGCGGTAAAACGCCTCGCGCGCAACGAGCACCGCGTGGCGCACCGCGTCCTCGAGGCCGCGATCGGCGACCGCGAAGTCCTCGACGAACAGCGTCGCATCGCGCGCGCCCAGCCCGGCGAGCGCCTGCGCCGCGCCGCGCAGCGCCTCGCGCATCGCGCGCACGCCGTAGTCGGCGCGCTCGCCGAGCGAGACGAGGAGCACCCGTTCGGCGGCGAGGCCCGCGGGGCGGTACACGAGCGCGGTCGCGCCGGCCTTCGCGCCGAGGTCGCCCTGGGCGACGAGGCGCGCGAGCAGCCCGCCGGCGGCGCGATCGGCGCGGCGCGCCGCCTCGCCGAGCGCCGCGCCGTGCACGCCGAGCACGAGGCATCCGGTCCTCGCCGACTCCGGCGCCGCCGTCCTTATGCTACATTCCACCGTCGCCTCCTCGCGAACTGTTTTCCGAGGGGCGAATGATCGCATGATCCCGCGCGGTTGCGCGCCCGGTCGCAGGTCGCGATGATCTTCCAGCGTGCGCTGCTGCGCGAGATGGCGAACCTCGCCGCGGCGACCTTCGTCGCTCTGTTCCTGATCGCGCTCACCATGCGGCTCGTGCGCCTGCTCGGGCAGGCCGCCGGCGGCAAGCTGCCGTCGGACGCGGTGCTCGCGTTCCTCGGCTTTTTCGCGCTGTACGTGCTGCCGGTGCTGCTGTCGCTCGCGCTGTTCATCGCGGTGCTGCTCGCCCTCACGCGCGCGTTCCGCGACTCCGAGATGGTGATCTGGTTCGGCGCAGGGCTCGCGCCTTCGGCGTGGGTCCGGCCGGTCCTCGCGTTCGCCGCGCCGCTCGTCGCAGTGATCGCGGCGCTCGCGATGTTCATCTCGCCCTGGGCGGCGGCGCGCAGCGACGAGTACCGCGCGCGCCTGGAGGCGCGCGACGAGGTCTCGCGCGTCGAGCCCGGCGCTTTTGCCGAGTCGCGCAGCCGGGCGCGCGTCTATTTCGTCGAGGCCGCCCCCGAGCCGGGCACGGTGCGCAACGTCTTCGTGAACAGCGTGCAGCACGGCCGCAGCGGCGTCATGATGAGCGCGCGCGCCTGGACCGAGACCGCGCCGAACGGCGACCGGTTTCTCGTGCTGATCGACGGGCGGCGCTACGAGGGCACGCCCGGCGCGGCCGACTTCCGCGTGATGGAGTTCGACCGCTACGCGCTGCGCATCGAGGCGCGCGAGGGCCCGCAGCCCGAGGCGAGCGCGCGCAGCCTCTCGACCGCGGCGCTCATCGCCCGCCCGACGCCGCAGAACCTCGGCGAGCTTGTCTGGCGCGTGGGCGTTCCGGTGTCGGCGCTCGTGCTGGCGTTGCTCGCGATCCCGCTCGCGTTCGTCAATCCGCGCGCGGGCCGCTCGCTCAACCTGCTCTTCGCGCTGCTCGTGTACATGACCTACTCGAACCTGCTGTCGGTGAGCCAGGCGCGCGTCGCGCAGGGCAAGCTCGATTTTGCGCTCGGGGTGTGGCTGGTGCACGGCGCGATGCTCGCGGTCCTCGCCGCGCTCTTTGCCTGGCGCGCGGCGCCGCTGCGGCTGCGCTGGCGCCGCTGAGCCGCGTGCCGACGCTCGAGCGGTATCTCGCGCGCCAGATCGTCGGCGCGGTGGCGTTCGTGCTCGCCGGCTTTCTCGCGCTGTTCGCGTTTTTCGACCTGATCGGCGAGCTGAAGGACCTCGGTCACGGCGCCTATCACCTGCGCGAGATCTTCCTCGTGGTCGCGCTGTGGGTGCCGGGGCACGCCTACGAACTGATGCCGGTCGCGGTGCTGATCGGCACGCTCTACGTGCTCGCGCACCTGTCGAGCAACTCGGAATACACCGCGATGCGCGCGGCGGGGCTGTCGCCGGCTCGCGCGGCGCGCGCGCTGGCGAAGATCGGCGTCGCGTTTGCGGCGGCGACGTTCGCGATCGGCGAGTGGATCGCGCCCCACACCGAGCAGGCCGCGCAGCAGACCCGCATGCGCGCGATGCATTCCCTGATCGGCCAGGGGCTCGAGTCCGGTCTCTGGTTCAAGGACGGCCAGACCTTCATCAACGTGCGCGAGGCGCGCGATCCGGCGGCGCTGAAGGGGGTGCGGATCTACGAATTCGACGGCGCGCGGCGGTTGCGCGCGGTGAGCGAGGCGCAGCGCGCGCTGTACGCGGGCGAGGGCTTGTGGCGACTGGACCAGGTGGTGCAGACGCGTCTGGAAGACGACGGTCCGCGGGTCGCGCGCTTCGCCTCGCTCGAATGGCGCTCGGCGGTCACCCCGGACATGCTGCGCGTGCTGATCGTGCATCCCGAGCGCATGTCGGCGTGGACGCTCGCCAAGTACATCCGGCACCTCGCCGACAACCGCCAGAAGACCGAGCGCTACGAGATCGCGCTCTGGAAAAAGCTCTTCTATCCGCTTGCCGCGTTCGTCATGATGGCGCTCGCGCTGCCGTTCGCGTACCTGCACGCGCGCTCCGGGATGGTCGGCTTGAAGGTGTTCCTCGGCATCATGCTGGGGATCGCGTTCCACATGCTGAACGGATTGCTTTCGCACGTCGGCCTGATCCAGCGCTGGCCCCCGCTCGCGGCGGCGGCGCTGCCCGGCGCGCTGTTTCTCGCCACCGCGGCGCTGATGATGTGGTGGATCGAGCGGGTCCGGCCGGTGTGGGTGCGGCTGCGGGCTGCGTTGCTTGCGCGCTGAAGCCGCACCGCAGCCGCGGCCGCGACCGTCACCCGGGGGGACGGGAGGGCGTTTGCGCTTGCGGCGCGCGCGCGTCGGGGCGCGCGACCAGCTCGAGGCGCGTTCCCGCGAGCCGGTCGTGCAGGAACTGACCGTCGCGGTCGACGAGCGCCCAGCCGAGGCCGACGCCGGCGATCGCGAACGCGACGAGCGCAAGCGGGGGTTCGCGGTAGGCGACGGCGGCGGCGAGCGAGGCGAGCAATGCCCCGACCCACGCGCTCGCACAGGCAAAGCGCGCCAACGCGCGCGCCGGCGGCAGGCGCTCATGGCCGGGGGCGACCAGACGGATGCGCCAGGCTTTCATCGCGAGCGTCTGGCCGCCCCGCAGCCAGCACCAGAGAAAATACGCGGCGAAAACGAGCAACAGGAACGCCTGCAGCAGCGGCCGTCGCCAACCGTCGATGCGCGGCGTGCCGGCGGCAAGCTGAAATACCGAGGTCGCGACGAACGCGATCGCGGCGAGCAGCAATGCCTCGTAGAGCATGCTCGCCAGCCGCCGCGCGAGGCTCGGCGTCGGACCGACCGGCACGCAAAAATCAGGGGTAAGACGGAACGATGTACGGGCGCGAGGCCGGCGCCTTCGCGGGCGAAGCGCGGCGCTTGCGCGCCTCGGCCCGGGTCTCGACCGGCGGCACGTCGAACATGCGCCGCTCCTCGGGCGAAAGCGACTGGTACTCGGCCCAGTAGCGGCGCAGCTCCTCGCGCCGCTCCGGCGCGATCTTCTCGAGGTTGCGGTACTGCTGGCGCGCCTTCCAGCGTTCCTCGGTGCTCAGCCGCGCCCATTTCTCCATGCGCCGTTGCACCCGCTGCTGCTCTTCCGCGCTCATCGCCGGATAGCGCTGCGCGATGCCGAGCCACTTGCGCTTCTGCTCGGGCGTGAGCGCGTTCCAATCCTCGCGCAGCGGCGCGAGCACTTGCTGCTGGTCGGCGGTGAGCGCGGCCCACTCGGGCCCCTTGCCGGAGGCGGCCTCGGCCGGTGCGCCGGTCGCGAGCGCGAGCGCCGCGACGAGCGCCCCGAGCGCCGCCCGCGCGCGCGCTAGCCGCCGGTGCGCTTTTTGAGCCACGCTTCGAACCCCTTGTCGAGGTAGGCTTCGATCGGCAGGTCATCGGCGAGCAGCCGCGCGTCGATCTCCTCCACCTCGGCGGCGGTCTGTTCCTTCTGCCACGAGTAGATTCCCGCCAGCCCGGCGAGCGCCACGACGAGCGGCAGCAGCACGCGACGGGCAAAATCGCCGAGTCCGCCCGCGCGGCCGAGAACGCCGGCCGCGACCACCAAGTCGGCCTCGGCGCGTTCGAGCTTTTGCGCGGCGAGCGCCCGCTCGCGTGCCTCGCGCAGCCGCGCGAGGGCGCGCGGGCTGAGCCTCGTGCCCTCGTTCAGGGCCTGGCGGATTTTGAGTCCGAAGCTGATCTCGTTCATCGCTTTACCGACGCTTCAGAGCGTGATCCCGCGCGCCTTCAGCGCAGCCGCAAGCGCGTGCGCCGCCCGGGAGCAGTGCGTTTTTACGCTACCCTCCGTGCAGCCCATCACCTTCGCGGTCTCCGCGACGTCGAGTTCCTCCCAGTAACGCAGGAGGAACGCCTGGCGTTGACGGGCGGGGAGTTTGGCCACCTCTTCGTTAATGATTTCAACGACTTGCGACCTTTCCAGCTGGTCGGCCGGATGTGCCTCCGAGTTCGACAACGCCTCCGTGCGCAGAGTTTCCAGCGGATCGTGCTCTTCGTCCTCCTGAGCCGGCGAAAGCGCCGAAAGCAACGTCATCCACAGCGAACGCGCGCGCTGGCGGCGATACCAGTCGCGAATCGCGTTCTGCAGAATGCGCTGGAAAAGCGGCGGCAGTTCGGTCGCCGGCCGGTCGCCGTAGCGTTCGGCGAGCCGCAACATCGCGTCCTGCACGATGTCGAGCGCGGCGTCCTCGTCGCGAACCGCGAACATCGCCTGCCGGAACGCCCGTCGCTCGACGTCCTGCAGAAACGCCGATAGCTCGCTGCGGGATGCCAGAGGGGTCCCTCTCTTGCCGGGCGCGCTCGGAGGTTCTTGTTGTCGCGGGTGATGTTACCAAAGCGGACGCGCCGCGCCCGGTCCGCCGCCTTGACCGCAGCGCAACAAGCGGTTAAGGTCCAACGTTTTCATCGGCTTTTGCGGCGAACGCGATGGATCGAGTCAAAACCGAGGTGCTGACCGGCGCCGAGATCGTGGTGCGCTGTCTGCAGGAGGAAGGCGTCGAATACGTCTTCGGCTATCCGGGCGGCGCGGTGCTGTGGATCTACGACGAGCTTTTCAAGCAAGACCGGATCCGGCACGTGCTGGTGCGCCACGAGCAGGCGGCCGCGCACGCCGCGGACGCCTATTCGCGCTCGTCGAACAAGGTCGGCGTATGCCTGGTCACCTCGGGGCCTGGGGTGACAAACGCGGTCACGGGCATTGCGACCGCCTACATGGATTCGATTCCGATGATCGTGCTCACCGGGCAGGTGCCGACCCACGCGATCGGCCAGGATGCGTTCCAGGAGTGCGACACCGTCGGTATCACGCGGCCGTGCGTCAAGCACAACTTTCTCGTGAAGGACGTGCGCGACCTCGCGGCGACGATCAAGAAGGCGTTCCACATCGCGACCACCGGCCGCCCCGGGCCGGTGCTCGTCGACATTCCGAAGGACATCACCACGCAGCGCTGCGAGTTCCACTATCCGGAATCGATCTCGATGCGCTCGTACAACCCGGTGAAACGGGGCCACCCGGGCCAGATCCGCAAGGCGGTGCAGCTGCTCCTTGAGGCGCGCCGTCCGATGGTGTACACCGGCGGCGGCGTGATCCTGTCGAACGCGTCGGGGCAGCTGCGCGAGCTGGTGAAGACGCTCGGCTTTCCGTGCACGAACACCCTGATGGGCCTCGGGGCGTACCCCGGCACCGACCGGCAGTTTCTCGGTATGCTCGGCATGCACGGAACGTACGAAGCGAACATGGCGATGCAGCATTGCGACGTGCTGCTCGCGATCGGCGCGCGCTTCGACGACCGTGTCATCGGCAATCCGGCGCATTTCGCGCAGAACCCGAGGAAGATCATCCACATCGACATCGATCCGTCGTCGATCTCGAAGCGCGTGAAGGTGGACGTGCCGATCGTCGGCAACATCCCGGACGTGCTCGACGAGATGCTGAAGCTGCTCGCGGCCGCGCTGTGCGAGGGGCGGCGACCGGATCCGGCCGCGCTCGCCGACTGGTGGCGGCAGATCGACGAGTGGCGCGCAAAAGACTGTCTGAAGTACGACCGCAGCGCCGCGATCATCAAGCCGCAGTTCGTGCTGGAAAAGCTCTATGAGGTGACGCAGGGCGAGGCCATCGTCACCTCCGACGTCGGCCAGCACCAGATGTGGGCGGCGCAGTTCTACAAGTTCGACCGGCCCCGGCGCTGGATCAATTCCGGGGGGCTCGGCACGATGGGCTTCGGTCTGCCGGCGGCGATGGGCGCGCAACTGGCGAATCCCGGCGCGACGGTGGTGTGCGTGACCGGCGAGTCCTCCATCCAGATGTGCCTGCAGGAGCTGTCCACCTGCAAGCAGTACCGGCTGCCGATCAAGATCGTCAACCTCAACAACAAGTACATGGGCATGGTGCGCCAGTGGCAGCAGTTCTTCCACGGCAACCGCTACTCCGAGTCCTACATGGACGCGTTGCCCGATTTCGTGAAGCTCGCCGAAGGCTACGGCCACAGCGGGATGAAGATCGAGCGGCCGCAGGACGTGGAGCCGGCGCTGCGCGAGGCGCTCGCGCGCAAGAACGACCTCGTGTTCCTCGACTTCATCACCGATCCGGCCGAAAACGTCTATCCGATGGTGCCCGGCGGCAAGGGCATCACCGAAATGATCCTCGCCGAAGACCTCTGACGAAAACCGGGCGGCGTCCCGGCGGGGGCGCGGCGCCGCGGCGCGCCGCACCCGCGGACGCCGCCGCACGCGACAGGTTCCGCCCATGCGCCACATCATTTCGATCCTGGTCGAAAACGAGGCGGGCGCGCTCTCGCGCATCGCCGGCCTCTTTTCCGCGCGCGGCTACAACATCGAGTCGCTCACCGTCGCGCCGACCGAAGACGCGTCGCTGTCGCGCATGACGATCGTCACCTCCGGTTCCGACGACGTGATCGAGCAGATCACCAAGCAGCTGAACAAGCTGATCGAGGTGGTGAAGGTGGTGGACCTGTCGGAAGCGGAGCACATCGAGCGCGAACTGATGCTGATCAAGGTGCGCGCGGGGCCGCGCGAGCGCGAGGAAATGAAGCGCATGGCCGACATCTTCCGCGGACGGATCATCGACGTGTCGGACAACAGCTACACGATCGAGCTGACCGGCGACGGGGCGAAGCTCGACGCCTTCATCCGCGCGCTGGAGCCCGGCGTGATCATGGAGACGGTGCGCACCGGCACGAGCGGCATCGGCCGCGGCAATCGCATCCTCAGGGCATAGGGAGACGCTCGCATGAAGGTCTATTACGACAAGGACGCCGACCTTTCGCTCGTCAAGGGCCGCAAGGTCGCGATCATCGGCTACGGCTCGCAGGGCCACGCGCACGCGCTGAACCTCAAGGAGTCGGGCGTGAAGGTCACCGTCGGCCTGCGAAAGGGCGGCGCCTCCTGGGAGAAGGCGAAAAAGGCGGGCCTGAAGGTCGCCGAGGTGCCCGAGGCGGTCGCCGGTGCCGACATCGTGATGGTGCTGCTGCCCGACGAGCACCATCCGCAGGTCTACAAGGACTGGATCGAGCCGCATCTGAAGAAGGGCGGGTCGCTCGCGTTCGCGCACGGCTTCAACATCCACTACGGCTTCATCCAGCCGCGCCCCGACCTGGACGTGTGGATGGTCGCGCCGAAGGCCCCGGGCCACACCGTGCGCTCGACCTACGTCGCGGGCGGCGGTACGCCGATGCTGGTCGCCGTGCACCAGAATCCCTCGCACAAGGCGCGCGACCTGGCGCTTTCCTACGCCGCGGCGATCGGCGGCGGACGCGCGGGCATCATCGAGACCACGTTCCGCGAGGAGACCGAGACCGACCTCTTCGGCGAGCAGACGGTGCTCTGCGGCGGTTGCGTGGAGCTCGTCAAGGCGGGTTTCGACACCCTGGTCGAGGCCGGCTACGCCCCGGAGATGGCGTATTTCGAGTGCCTGCACGAGCTGAAGCTGATCGTCGACCTGATGTACGAAGGCGGCATCGGCACGATGAACTACTCGATTTCGAACAACGCCGAGTACGGCGAGTACGTCACCGGACCGAAGATCATCGACGAAGGCGTGCGCCGCCGTATGCGCGAGGCGCTCGCGCGCATCCAGTCGGGCGAGTACGCGAAGGAGTTCGTCCTCGAGAACCGCGCCGGTGCGCCGACGCTGCTGTCGCGCCGGCGTCAGACGGCAGAGCTCCAGATCGAAAAGGTCGGCGCGCGCCTGCGGGAGATGATGCCGTGGATCAAGCGCAACCGCCTGGTCGACACCTCGAAGAACTGAGCGGGGCGTCCGCGGCCTGGCCGCATCCGATCGTCGCGCGCGAAGGCTGGCCGTTTCTCGCCGCGAGCGCCGCGCTCGCCGCCGGGCTCACCGCATGGCTCGGCTGGGGCTGGGCGGCGCCGTTCTGGCTCGCGACGCTCTTCGTGCTGCAGTTCTTTCGCGACCCGGCGCGCGCGGTGCCGGCCGATCCGCGCGCGGTGCTCTCGCCCGCCGACGGCAGGATCGTCGCCGTCGGCCGGGCGCGCGACCCGTACCTCGCGCGCGACGCGCTCAAGATCTCGGTGTTCATGAACGTGTTCGATGTGCACTCCAACCGCTCGCCGGTGAACGGCACGGTGCGCCGGCGCTGGTATCACCCGGGCTCGTTCCTGAACGCGGCGCTCGACAAGGCGTCGCTGGAAAACGAGCGAAACGCCGTGTGGCTGCGCACGCCCGAGGGCGCCGACGTCGTCTGCGTGCAGATCGCGGGGCTCGTCGCGCGGCGCATCCTGTGCTATGTCGAGGAGGGCGCGACGCTGTCGCGCGGCGAGCGCTACGGCTTCATCCGGTTCGGCTCGCGCGTGGACGTGTACCTGCCGCCCGACGCCGAGCCGGTCGCGGCGCTCGGCGATCGGGTGCGCGCGACCGAGTCGATCCTCGCGAGGTTCCCGCTGCGTGGGTGAGCGGGGCGAATTCGACGACGCCGGCCTCGCCGAGCGCGGCGGCGAGCTGTCGGACGAGCGTGCGCTTCGGCCGCGGCCCTTCGGCGCGCTGCGCCGACGCGGCATCTATCTGATCCCCAATCTCCTCACCACTGCGGCGCTCTTTGCCGGCTTTTTCGCCATCGTGCAGGCGATGAACGGCCGCTTCGAGGTGGCCGCGATCGCGATCTACATCGCGATGGTGCTCGACGGGCTCGACGGTCGCGTCGCGCGGCTCACGCACACGCAGAGCGAGTTCGGCGCCGAGTACGACAGTCTCGCCGACATGGTCTCGTTCGGCGTCGCGCCGGCGCTCGTGATGTACGAATGGGCGATGAAGGATCTCGGCAAGCTCGGCTGGATCGCGGCGTTCGTCTACTGCGCCGGGGCGGCGCTTCGCCTTGCGCGCTTCAACACCAACATCGACATCGTCGACCGGCGCTATTTCCAGGGGTTGCCGAGCCCGATGGCGGCGGCGTTCGTCGCCGGACTGGTCTGGGTGATCGCCGACGTCGGCATCCAGCGCGCCGACTGGATTTCCTGGATCGCTTGGGCGTGCACGATGTACGCCGGCATCACGATGGTGTCGAACATGCCCTTCTACAGCTTCAAGGAGATCAACCTGAAGAAGAGCGTGCCGTTCTGGGTGATTCTCACCGCAGTGGCTGCGATCGCGGTGGTCTCGATCCGTCCGGCGGTGGTGCTGTTCCTGCTCGTGTTCGCCTACGGGGTATCGGGCTACGTGCTGTATGCGCTCGGCACCCGCGTGCGCGTGGTGGCGTAGGCGCGTGAAGCTCGCCGGCCTGCGCGTCGTCGACCTGTCGCGCTTTCTTCCCGGGCCGTACCTCACGCGCCTCATGGCCGACCACGGTGCGGAGGTGATCAAGGTCGAGCCCCCGGGCGAAGGCGACCCCACGCGCCACATCGGTGCTGCCGATGGCCCGAGCACGGTCTATTTCCGCGGCCTCAACCGCGGCAAGAAAAGCGTCGTGCTCGACCTGAAGCAGCCGCGCGACCGCGAGACGCTGCTCGCGCTGTGCGATTCGGCTGACGTGTTCGTCGAGAGCTTCCGCCCCGGGGTGGCGGCGCGCCTCGGCTTCGGCTACGAGGGGCTCGCCGCTCGCAATCCGGGCCTCGTCTACTGCTCGATCAGCGCCTTCGGTCAGGACGGCCCCTACCGCGACCGACCCTCGCACGACCTCGGCGTCGAGGCAGTCGCCGGGGTGCTCTCGCAGTCGGTCGGGCGCGACGGGCAGCCGGCGATTCCGGCGCTGCCTGTGGCCGACATGACCGCGGCCCTTGCGGGACTCGCCGGCGTCCTGATGGCGCTCCTGCGACGCGAAAGGACCGGCCGCGGCGACTTCCTCGACATCTCGATGCTCGACACGGTGGTCTCGGCCGCGCAGATCCTGATGGGGCCGGCGCTCGCGGAAAACCGCCAGCCGGTGCCGACCGAGGAGCGCACCACAGGCGGTGCGGCGTTCTACCAGATCTACGACACCGCCGACGGCCGGCATATCGCGCTCGCCGGCCAAGAAATGAAGTTCGTGCGCAATCTCCTCTGCGCGCTCGGGCGGCCGGAACTCGCCTCGCTTTGCGAAAAGGGTCCTGGTCCGCACCAGCAGCCGGTGGTCGCATTCCTGCGCGAGACCTTCCGCACGAAGACCCGCGCCGAGTGGATCGAGTTCCTTTCGCGGCTCGACGTCTGCTTCGGCGAGCTGAACACGCTGCCCGAGGCGCTCGCCGACCCGCATCTCCTTGCTCGCGGCATGGTGCTCGCAGACGCCCTCGGGCGCCGGCACCTGAACACGCCGCTTCGCTTTGCGAACGAGCCGGCGGCGCCCGAGCTCAGCGAGCCGGCGCTCGACGAGCACGGCGCCGAGTTGCGCGCCGCGTTCGGGCGCGGGTAGAGGCGCCGAGCGCGGCGCGCACCCAGCGCGCGAATCGCAGGCAGTCGAATTCCTGCGGCACGTACCAGCCGTGCCGGAAAGGGCGCGCGGCAAGGCCCTGCTGCTGCCACTCGCAGTTGCGCGCGTCCTGCGCGTTGGTGATCTCCCAGAGCTTCGTGTAGTGCTCGAGGTCGGCCCCGCGCGGAAGGTGCTCGGGTTCGAACAGCCAGTCGTAGACGATGCGCACGCGCGCCGGTCCCGCGGGCAGCATCATGTGCGAATTGACGTAGTCGGGATGCACGTTGAGGAAGAGGCCGGGTGGGACGAGCCAGGGGACGTAGAGCGTTTCACGCTCGGCCTCGGTGAGCGCCGCGAACGGCGGGATGCGCGTGCTGCCATCGAGCGTGAGCGTGCGCGCCCCGGGCGCGTACTCGGGACTCGTTTCCGGCCCGCGCAGGCCCCAGGCGCCCGCTTCGCGGTAGGCGCGGACCACGCGTACGAGCTCCGGATGCACCGGCGGACAGTGGTAGCACTCGGAAAAGTTCTCGCACAGAAGCTTCCAGTTCGCCCGCACCTCGGCGACGATGCGCTTGCCGATCCGCAGGCGATCGAAGCGGTAGCGCGCAAAGCGCTCGGGCGCCGCCCCGAGCGAGCGCAAAAGCGGCCGCGCGCGCCGGCCGGCCAGGTTGACGAACACGAACCCGCCCCAGCTCGCGCACGCCGCTTCGTGCAACGCGAACCGCCTCGGGTCGAAATCCGGCGTCGGCATCCGCCGGGGCGTCGCGACGAGCCGGCCCTCGAGATCGTAGGTCCAGGCGTGGTAGGGGCAGACGATCCGGCCGCGCTCGAAAGTGCCCTCGTCGTCGCTGCAGAGCGCCGAGCCGCGATGGCGGCAGACGTTGTAAAAAGCGCGAAGCACGCCGTGCTCGCCGCGCACGAGAAGAAGCGGTTGCTCGCCCAGCTCGACGCGGCGCCAGGCGCCGGGCGAAGCGACTTCCTCCGCGCGCGCGACCGCCACCCAGTGGCGATACCAGATGCGCTCCAGCTCCCGCTGGTAATGGCGCGGCTCGCGGTACCAGGCCGCAGGCAGCGCGCGCGCAAGACGCCGAAGCGGCTTTCTCGGGAACTGGCTCTGCATGCGCGCTCGCGAGCGGGCGCCTACCTGAACACGTCCTTGATCAGCAGGTCGGGAAGCCAGGTGGCGAGCGCGGGGAAGAAGATGACGAGGAGAAGCACCGTGAGATCGCCGATGAAGAAGGGCAGCGATCCCTTCAGCACCGCCGGCAGCGGAATGCGCGAGGTGCCGCTCACCGCGAAGAGGTTGAGGCCGACCGGCGGCGTCACCACGCTCATCTCGACCGCGAGCGCGAGCATGATGCCGAGGTGGACCGGGTCGATCTTGAGCGCGTAGGCGACCGGGAACACCACCGGCACGGTGAGGAGCACCATCGCGACGCCATCCACCAGCATTCCCAGAACGAGCAGCACCCCCATGAAGGCGAAGATGAAGCCGAGCGGATGCAGCCCCCAGCCGGTGATCGCTTCGGTGACCTTCTGCGGCCAGTAGAGGTTGGCGAGAAGGAACTGGAAGACGCCGACGCTGCCGACGAGGAACATGATCACCGCGGTGAGCTGCAGCGCGCGGCCCGCGGTGGGCAAAAGCGCCCGCAGGAACTCGCCGCGGCCGACGATCGCGCCGTAGACGAGCGCATAGCCGCAGGCGGCGGCGGCCGCTTCCGTCGGCGTGAACAGCCCGCCGTAGAGGCCGCCGAGGATCACCACCGGCATGCCGAGGGCGGGCGCCGCGCCCTTGAACTCGCGCCAGACGCGGCGCGGCTCGAACCGGCCGGCGCGCGGCAGGTCGAGCCAGAGCGCGATCACGATCACGCTCAGCGCGTTGCCGAGCGCAAGCAGCAGCCCCGGGATGATGCCGGCGAAAAAGAGCTTCACCACCGAGGTCTCGGTGACGATGCCGTAGAGGATGAGGATGATGCTCGGCGGAATGAGCATCGCGATGCCGCCGGCGGTAGCGACCAGGCCGGCGGACAACCAATCCGGGTAGCCGCGCTTTCGCATCTCGGGAATGGCGATCACGCTCATCGCTGCGGCCATCGCGACCGACGATCCGGAAATCGCGCCGAAGAGCACGCAGGCGACGACGGTCGCGACGCCGAAGCCGCCGGGCAGCCAGCCGACCAGCGCGTCCGCGAAGCGAAAGAGCTGCGCGACGAGCCCGGTACGCTCCATCAGGAACCCCGCGAAGATGAACAGCGGGATCGCGATCAGCGCGTAGCGGTTGATGAAGCTGAAGAACTGCCGGAAGACGACGTTCGGCTCAAGGAGCGGATCGAACGCAATGTAGGCGGCGGCCGCGGCGGCGAGCGCGATGCCGATCGGCACGCTCGCAAGGAGCAGCACCAGCCCGACGATGCCGACGATGCCCATCGGTGAGGCGCCTCCCGTCTCGATTCAGTGGCCGGGCGCGCCCTCGCGCTCGTCGGGGTCCTCGGGGAGCGGCCGGCCGCGCAGCGCCCGGAACTCGCGCCAGACCTGGAAGAAGAGCGTCACCGCCATGAATGCGAACCCCGCATACAGCGCCGCGAGAAACGGCCAGAGCAGGAACGCGAGGCTCTCGGTGCGCGAGCCGTAGCGGATGCCGTCCTCCAGTTCCGGCACGCCCCACCACAGGACCGCGAGCAGAAAGGCGAGCGAAAACAGCGTCGCGCCGAAGCGGATGACCCGGACCGCCGTGTGCGAGCCGAGCGCTTCGAGCGCGTCGGTGAGCACGGTGACGTTCAGGTGCGCGCCGCGGCGCTGCGCGTTGCCGAAATAGAGGTACACCGCGACCAGCGTGAAGAAAGTCACCGCATCCTGCGACCACTCGAAGGACAGGCCGAAGACGTAGCGGCGCACCACCTCGAGCAGCGCAAGAAGCGTGCAGCCGACAAGCACGAGCGCCGCAGCGCGCGCGATGAACCGGTCCTGGAACGCGCGCCAGGTCGCGTATGCCTTCTGCACCGGCCGCGCCCTCTGCCGGCCGCTAGCGGATCACGATCTTGGCGGCGTGCTTCGAGCAGTCCACCTTCTCGATCCAGGAGCTGCCGGGCGGGTGCTGTTTGGAAAGCTCGCGTCCCTCCTGAATGAAGGTGTCCACCCACTGGTGCCCCGCCGGAGGCATCTTGCTCTTGATCCAGCGCGAGGGTCCGTCGCCGAGCGCGGCGGTGAGCGCCGCCACTTCCTGCGGCGTCATCCAGTACACGCCGGGCTTGGCAGGGTCCTTGGTGCCGTATTTTTCGTACGTCATCTTGTCGACGCACCAGTTGAGTTCCTTTTGCAGCTGGATCGTCTCGGCGACGAGCTTCTCGAGCGCTTCCTGCGTCGCCTTCGGCTGACGGTCCCACCATCGGCGGCTCGCGCTCACGATGTAGTAGTCGCCGGTGAATCCCCCCGCACCGCCGGTGGTGTAGAAGGGCGCCTGCTGACGCACGCCGAGCCAGCCGCCGATGCTCGTCATCAGGCCGTCGATGACGCCGGATTCGAGCGCGCTCGGCACCTCGCCGAAGGCCATCACGACCGGGCTCGCCTTCCACGCCTCGAGCACGGGGTTTTCCGCCGGGCCCATGCTGCGCACCTTGCGGCCGACGAAATCCTCCGGCTTCAGATAGCGCTTCTTGCCGCCCACGCCCATGCCGAAGCTCATGTGGCCGGCGCCGAACACCTTGATCAGCTGCTGCTTCTCCAGCCGATCGACGAGGAAGCGGTAGGTCTTCGTCTTTTCCAGCGCATCGACCGCGCCGACGGTGGTGAGGATACCGGGTCCGACCACCGCCATCATGTACGGATCGACCGGCGCCGCCTTGCCCATCTGCATCCAGGTCATCTCGAGGTTGCCTTGGCGCATCGCTTCGAAGGCCTCGGGGATGGTGTAGAGGGCACCGGCGTAGTAGAGGCGCGCCTCGCTTCCCGGGATCACCTGCGGCAGCCGATCGGCGAAGTGCTTCATCGCGAGCCCCGCGGGGTGCGGCGGCGGCGGGAAATCGCCGACGAACCGAAGGATCACCGGCTTGGGTGCCTGCGCAAGAGCGCATCCGATCGGCACGCCGAGGGCCGCCAGGGCGGCAGCGAGCACCGCGATGCCCGAGAGCTTTGCCGGGCATCGCACGATCGCGTCGAGTTTCATGGGCCTCCTCCTCCAGAAGGTGAGCGCCGCGGCGCCTCGCCCGAAACCTCGCGCGATGCGCCCGCGCACTTCCGCGCCGTCGCGGAAACGAGTAAATTCTAGCCCGGAGGAGGTTCGGGATGAAACGCATTCCTGCAGCGACGGCGCTCGCCGCGCTTCTTGCCGCGTGTCAGACCGTGCCCGACGAGGAGCTGCGCGCGACCGCCGGGATTGCGCCGTTGAAAGGCCATAAGGCGTTCGGGGAGGCGACCTTCGAGCAGGCGGGCGACAAGGTCCGGGTGATCGTCTTCGCGCAAGGGCTGACGCCCGATCGCGAGCATGGCTTTCACATTCACGAAAAGGGCGACTGCTCCTCCGACGACGGCATGAGCGCGGGCGGGCACTTCAATCCCTTCGGCAAGCCGCACGGACACCATGCGAGTCCCGAACGGCATGCGGGCGATCTGCCGAACCTGAAGGCGGGGAAAGACGGCCGTGCGAAGCTCGATGTTCTGGTGGACACGATCACGCTGCGGCCCGGGCCGGCGAACATCGTCGGCCGCAGCCTCATCATCCACGCCGACCCTGACGACTACAAGACGCAGCCGACCGGCGCCTCCGGCGCGCGGATCGCCTGCGGCGTGATCAAGGCCGGCTGAGACGGCGTCACGCGCCGCGCGCAGCGAGCGCCGCCGCGAGCGCGAGGGTGCGGCGTGCCCGCTCGACGACCGGATAGTCGACGAACGTTCCGCCCACCTCGATCGCCGCGCTGCCCTCGCGCTCGGCTTTCTCGAATGCGGCGACGATGCGCCGGGCGCGCTCCACTTCCTCCGCTTCGGGCGTGAAGACCGCGTTCACCACCGCGACCTGATCCGGGTGAATGCACAGTTTTCCGTGAAAACCCGAACGCAGGCTCGTTTCGGCCGAGCGGCGCAGGCCGTCGATGTCCTTCAGCCGCACCCACACAGTGTCGACCGGCGGCTCGAGCCCCGCGGCGCGCGAGGCGAGGACGAGCTGCGCGCGATAGGGCGCAAGCTCTTCCTCGCCTGCGGTCCAGGTCATTCCGAGGTCGCGCGCGAGGTCGGCGGCGCCGAAGGTGATGCGCCGCACGCGCCAAGCGCCCGGATAGTCCTTGAGCGAGCGCGCCGCGAGGATCCGGTCGAGCCGCAGGAACCCGGTCGCCGTCTCGACGATCGGCATCAGCTCCACGGCTCCGCGCGCAAGACCCCGCTCGCGCTCGAGGCCGGTCATCAACCAGTCGATCGCGCGCAGATCGGCGGCCGATTCGGCCTTCGGCAGCACGATTCCGTCCAGTCCCGGCCGCAGCACCGCCGTCAGGTCGCCGAGGCACCACTCGGTCGCGACGCCGTTGACGCGCACGAAAAGGCGGCCGCGGCGCGGCCGCGCGAGCGCCTCGGCCGCCGCCGCGCGCGCGGCAGGCTTCTCCGAGACGGCGACCGCGTCCTCGAGATCGAGGATGACGGCGTCGGCCTCCGAGCCGAGCGCCTTTTCCACCCGGCGCGCGTGATTCGCCGGAACGAAGAGGAAGCTTCGCAAGGGGGCAGATCCTGGAGCGTTCATGAGGTTTTCCGTTGCGGATCGTCGCCTGCCGGGGAACGCAGGCGCAGCGGGAACATAGCAGCGGCGTGCGGGCCCGTCGAGCCGCGCGGTCGGCTTGCCGGGGCGTCCGCGATGGTTGCGTCGCGCCCCGGTTTGCCGTTATAGTGCAGCCATGCACACCGCGGTCGCATACCTTCTTGCGACGGCTGCGAGCCTCCTGCTCGCTCGACTTCTGCTGCTGCGCCTCCGGCGCGCAGACTGACCCTTTTCCCCAATCCGGTTTTCTTCGGCCCGCCCGCGAGGCGGCGACGGTTTTTCGCATTGCGACAAGGAGCGGCACATGAGCAAGGAACGGCTGATCATTTTCGACACCACCATGCGCGACGGCGAGCAGTCGCCCGGCGCCGCGATGACGCGCGAGGAAAAGCTGCGCATCGCGCGCGCGCTCGAGCGCATGCGCGTGGATGTCATCGAGGCGGGCTTTCCGGCCGCCTCGAACGGCGACTTCGAGGCGGTGCGTGCGATCGCGAACACGATCAAGGACTCGACCGTCTGCGGCCTGTGCCGCGCGAACGACCGCGACATCCAGCGCGGCATCGACGCGCTCAAAGGCGCGAAATCCTGGCGCATCCACACGTTCATCGCGACGAGCCCCCTGCACATGGAAAAGAAGCTGCGCATGACGCCCGAACAGGTGCTCGAGGCCGCGGTGCTCGCCGTGCGCTATGCGAGAAACGCCTGTCCGGACGTCGAGTTCTCGCCCGAGGACGGCAGCCGCTCGGACCCGGATTTCCTCTGCCGGGTGCTCGAGGCGGCGATCCGCGAGGGGGCGACGACGATCAATATCCCCGACACCGTCGGCTACGCGGTGCCGGAGCAGTTCGGCGAGATGATCCGCCGCCTGCGCGAGCGCATCCCCAACTCCGACAAGGCGGTCTGGAGCGTGCACTGTCACAACGACCTCGGGCTTGCGGTGGCGAATTCGCTCGCCGCGGTGAGGATCGGCGGCGTGCGCCAGGTCGAGTGCACCGTGAACGGCCTGGGCGAGCGCGCGGGCAACACCGCGCTCGAGGAAGTGGTGATGGCGGTGAAAACGCGGCGCGATTTTTTTAATCTGGAGACGCGCATCGACACCACGCAAATCGTGCCGACCTCGCGGCTGGTGTCGCAGATCACCGGGTTCGTCGTGCAGCCGAACAAGGCGGTCGTCGGCGCGAACGCGTTTGCGCACGCCTCGGGCATCCACCAGGACGGCGTGCTCAAGGCGCGGGAGACCTACGAGATCATGACCGCCGAGGACGTCGGCTGGAGCACGAACCGGATCGTGCTCGGCAAGCTTTCGGGGCGCACCGCGTTCCGCCAGCGGCTGAAAGAACTCGGCATCGAACTGGAGAGCGAAGAGGCGGTCAACCGGGCGTTCCAGCGCTTCAAGGACCTCGCCGACAAGAAGGCCGAGATCTTCGACGAGGACCTGATCGCGCTGGTCGCCGAAGGCGACAAGGCGAGCGCCGAGGAACGCTGGCGGCTGGTCACGATGAACCAGGCGAGCGGCATGGGCGAGCGGCCGCACGCGAGCGTCGTCCTCGCCGAAAACGGCACCGAGCGGCGCGCCGAATCCGACGGCGACGGGCCGGTCGACGCCACCTTCAAGGCGATCGAGAAGATCGTCGCGAGCGGCGCCGAGCTTCTCCTTTACTCGGTGAATGCGGTCACCACCGGCACCGAGAGCCAGGGCGAGGTGACGGTGCGGCTTGCGCGCGGCGGGCGCGTGGTGAACGGGGTGGGCGCCGATACCGACATCATCGTCGCATCGGCGAAAGCGTACGTCGCCGCGCTGAACCGCCTCGTGAGCAAGGTCGAGCGGCTGAATCCCCAGCACGCGCTGTGACCTCGGGCGGCGCGCGCCGCCGTTGCGCGCACGCCGCCTCGCGCCGCGCTTTGCGCCGGGCGGCCGCTCAGGGCGCGGGGTCGCGCGGTGCGGCGTTCGTTCGCGTGATCCGTACGTAAGCGAGCGCGGCGCCGAGGTAGGCGAGGCTGAGCGCGATCTCCGCCGCGGCGAGCAGCCGCACGGGGCCGCGTTCGCTGAGTGCGCGCGTCACGCCCTCGGCGAGATACGCGAGGATCAGCATGCTCGACCACTGGAAGGTGTAGCGCCGGCCCGCGAGCACGCCGCGGAGCACCGGGACGAGCGGCAGCGCCTTCAGGGCGATCCACGAGCCGCCGGGTCTGAGCGGCGCGAGCCACAGCTCCCAGGCGAGGCAGAGCGCGACGAGCGCAACCAGGCTCGCGAGCGCCGCCCGCCGCAGCGCCTCGGTCACCGCGCGAGCTTGAGCGCGATCTCGGCGAGGCGCCGGCCCTGCGCGATGCAGAGCGCGCGCTCGGCGTCGCTGATCGGCTGATCGTCGGCGGCGCCGGCGAAATGCGACGGCCCGTAGGGCGTGCCGCCGCTGCGCGTCGCCGCGAGCTCGGCGAGCGTGTAGGGCAACCCGACGATCACCATGCCGTGGTGAAGCAGCGGCAGCATCATCGAAACGAGCGTCGTCTCCTGTCCGCCGTGCAGGCTCGCGCTCGAGGTGAACACGCACGCCGGCTTTCCGGCGAGCGCCCCCTTCAGCCACAGGCCGCTCGTGCCGTCGAGAAACGCCTTGAGCGGCGCGGCCATGTTGCCGAAGCGCGTCGGGCTGCCGAGCGCGAGTCCGGCGCATTCCTCGAGGTCGCGCAGCTCGCAGTACGGCGCGCCCGCAGGCGGCACCTCGGGCTCGGCGACGCGCGTCGCCGGTGCAACGCGCGGCACCGTGCGCACGCGCGCCGCGGCGCCCGGCACGCGCTCGATGCCGTCGGCGACGAGTTCGGCCATCCTGCGCACCGCGCCGCCCGCGCTGTAGTAGAGGACGAGGATCTCGGCCACCGGCACCGGAAGGTATCATAGCCGCGCGATGTCCCTGTCCGACGCCCTGCCGCGAGATCCCGGCGGGTTGGTCTCGTTCCTCGGCGCGGCGTACCGGCGCTTCGAAGAGGATCGCTGCCTGCAGACCGCCGGCAGCCTCGCGTTCACGACGCTGCTCGCGCTGGTGCCGGCGGTCACCGTCGCGCTCGCGCTCGTCACCGCGTTCCCCGTGTTCGGGCAGTGGACGAGCGGGCTCGACGACTGGCTCGCCGAGAACGTGCTGCCGGAGGCGATCGCGGACGCGATCACGAAGTACGTCGCGCAGTTCACCAGCAAGGCCGCGCGCCTCACCGCCGTCGGTCTCGTGTTCCTCGCGCTGACCGCGCTCGCGCTGATGCTCACGATCGAGCGCGCGCTCAACCGGATCTTTCGCGTCTCGCGCGAGCGGCCGGTCGCGCAGCGCCTGCTCGCCTACTGGGCGATGCTCACCCTCGGGCCGCTCCTCATGGGCGCGGGCCTCAGCATGACCTCGTACCTGGTCTCGGCCTCGCTCGGGTGGACGCGCGGCGTGCCGGGCGCGGGCGCCGCGCTGTTGCGCACCGCGCCGGTGCTGCTCGAGATCGCGGCGATCACGCTGCTCTACCTGTGGGTACCGAACCGGCGGCTGCGGCTTGCGCACGCGCTCGCCGGCGGCGCGGTCGCGGGCGCGCTGTTCGAGGCGATGAAGTACGGCTTCGCGGTCTACATCGCGCGCGTGCCGACCTACAGCGCGATCTACGGCGCGTTCGCCGCGGTGCCGCTGTTTCTGCTCTGGCTTTATCTGTCCTGGGTCGCGGTGCTCGCCGGCGCGGTGATCGCGGCGATGCTGCCCGGCTACCGCGGGCGCGAGCGGCGCGGCGACGCGGCCGGCGGGCAGTTCTTCGACGCGCTCGCGCTGCTCGCCGAACTCGCGCGCGCGCAGCGCGTCGGGGAGACGCGCTCGCTCGAGCAGCTCGCGCGCCAGCGCGACCTCGCGCCGGAGCAGTGCGAGCGGCTGCTCGCGCGCATGGAAGGCGCGGGCTGGGTCGCGCGCTCGAGCGGCGAGCGCTGGCTGCTCGCGCGCGCGGCCGAGGCGATCGCGGCGGCCGATGTCTACCGCCTGTTCGTGCTCGACGAGCGCGCGGCCGAGGCGCCGCTCGCGCCGCTCCTCGCCGGGCATCTGGAAGACGTCGCGCGCCGCTTGCCGCTGCGCGTGAGCGAGCTCGCCGCCGCCGACCGATGAGCCTCGCGCCTCGCGACCGGTTGATCGTCGCGCTCGACGTGCCGCGCGCCGCCGACGCCCGCGCGCTCGTCGAGCGACTGGGCGATGCCGCCTGCGTCTACAAGCTGGGGCTCGAGCTTTTCACCGCGGACGGCTACTTCGAGCTGGTCGATTGGCTGGTCGCGCGCGGCGCCAAGGTGTTCGCCGACCTCAAGCTCTACGACATCCCGGAGACGGTTCGGCGCGCGACCGCGAACGTCGCGGCGAGCGGCGCGACCTTCCTCACCGTGCACGGCCACCGGTCGCTGCTCGAAGCGGCCGCGTCGGCCAAGGGGCGGCTGAAGCTGCTCGCGGTGACGGTGCTCACCAGTTTCGACGCGCGCGACCTCGCCGAGATGCGCGCGAACGCCACCGTCGAGGAACTCGTCCTCGCGCGCGCGCGCGCGGCCGCCGAAGCCGGCTGCGACGGCGTGATCGCCTCGGCGCGCGAGGCGGCGCGGCTGAAGCGCGAGTTCGGGGACCGCCTGCTCGTCGTCACCCCCGGCATCCGCGCCGCCGGCGAGCCGCACGGCGACCAGAAGCGCACGCTCACCGCCGGCGAGGCGATCCGCGCCGGCGCCGACTACCTCGTCGTCGGCCGACCGATCCGCGACGCTCGCGATCCGCGCGAGGCGGCGCTCGCGATCCAGCGCGACATCGCCGCGGCGCTCGCCGCATGAGCCAGGCCCTCGCCGGCATCGCGGGGCTCCTCGCGCTCGCCTGGCTCGCGAGCGAGCGCCGGCGCGCGATCCCGTGGCGGGCGGTCGCCGCCGGGCTCGCGCTGCAGCTCGGACTCACGCTGCTCCTTCTCAAGCTGCCTGCCGCGAAGGCGGCGTTCCTGTGGCTGAACGACGCGCTGCTTGCGCTGGAGAAAGCGACGCAGGCGGGCACCGCGTTCGTGTTCGGCTATCTCGGCGGGGGACCGACGCCGTTTGCGGTCACCGACGCCGGCGCCACCTTCGTGCTCGCTTTCCGCGCGCTCCCGCTCGTTCTGGTGATGAGCGCGCTCTCGGCGCTCTTCTTCTACCTTCGCGTCCTGCCGGCGATCGTGCGCGCGCTCTCCTGGCTCCTTGAGCGCGCGATGGGGGTGGGCGGCGTGGTGGGCCTGTCCACCGCCGCGAACGTCTTCGTCGGCATGGTCGAGGCGCCGCTCTTCGTCAAGCCGTGGCTCGCCCGCGTCTCGCGCGGGGAGCTCTTCGCGATCATGACCGGCGGCATGGCCTCGATCGCCGGCACGGTGCTCTTCCTCTATGCGAGCCTGCTGAAGGACACGCTGCCGGATGCGGTGGCGCATCTCCTGATCGCCTCGGTGCTGTCTGCGCCGGCCGCGCTCGTCATCGCCTTCGTCATGGTGCCGCCCGAGGGCGCGCCGACCGGCGGCGCGGTGGAACTGCGCTCGCCGGATGCGAGCGCGATGGACGCGATCACGCGCGGAACGCTCGAGGGCGCGCAGCTCCTCGTCAACATCGTCGCGATGCTCGTCGTCTTCGTCGCGCTGGTGACGCTCGCCAACCTCGCGATCGCGCCCTATACGCTGCAGCAGGCGCTCGGCTGGGCGCTCGCGCCGCTCGCTTGGCTCGCCGGGGTGCCGTGGGCCGAGGCGCAGGCGGCCGGCATGCTCCTGGGCACCAAGACCGTCGTCAACGAGTTCGTCGCCTACCTCGAACTCGTGCGGACCGAAGGACTCTCGGAGCGCAGCCGGCTGCTTCTCGCCTACGCGCTGTGCGGCTTCGCCAATTTCGGCTCGCTCGGCATCATGATCGGGGGGCTCGGCACGATGTGCCCGGAGCGGCGCGCCGAGATCGTCGCGCTCGGGCTGAAGTCGATCGTCGCCGGCACGCTCGCCACCTGCCTGATTGCGGCGATGGTGGGACTGGTCGTCTGAGTCGAGCGGGCGAGCGGGCGGCGCACGGCCCGCGCAGGCGGCGTCGAGCACGGCTCGCCGCCCGGGTCCGCGAGCTCGCTCGTGCGCGTCAGTGGGTCGTCTCGCGCAGCTCCTCGGCGAGCGCATCGAGCGCTTCGATCAGGTCGGCGATCCTCTGCGGCCGGTCCTCCGGTCGCTTCTCGAGGCACGCGTGCACGACGAGTTCCAGCGCCCGCGGCACCGGCTGCGGCGCGACCTCGGAGAGCCGTCGCGGCTCCTCGTTCAGGATCTGGCTCGTGAGCGCGAGGTCGTCAGCGCCGTCGAAAAGCTTGCGACCGCTGAGCATGTAATAGGCGACCGCGCCCACGGCGTAGATGTCGGCGCGCGGATCCACGTCCGCCGGATTGCGCAGCCGCTCGGGTGCCATGTAGAGCGGCGTGCCGAGGATGCGCAGGCTGCGCGTGAGGTCGCGGCTGTGGCCGCCGGCGACGCTCTTCACCAGACCGAAGTCGAGCAGCTTGACGAGGTCCGCGCCGCCCGCCTGCCGAAGAAGCATGATGTTCTCGGGCTTGACGTCGCGGTGTACGAGCCCGGCGTCGTGCGCGGCGGCCAAGCCTGCGCAGACCTGGCGCAGGATCGCCACGGCTTGCGCGACCGGCACCGGTCCCTCGCGCGCCACCCGCTCGCCGAGGTTGATGCCTTCCAGATACTCCATCGCGTAGTAGAGCAGCCCGTCGGCGCTGCGCCCGTAGTCGTAGATCTCGACGATGTTCGAATGCGAGAGGCGGCTCGCGAGCTGCGCTTCGCGCTCGAAGCGCGCGACCATCTCGTCGGTCGCGCGCGCGGGCTTGAGCAGTTTCACCGCGCAGGGGCGCTTGAGCAGATCGTGGCGCGCGAGATAGACGCTCGCCGCGCCGCCTTCTCCGATCCGGCGCTCGAGCCGGTAGGCGCCGAGCTTGCGCGCCCCGAGCTCGCCGCGCAGCCGCGCAAGCGACACCGCCGAGGCGAGCGCCGCCGCCACCGCCGCGGCGAGCGCCGCGAGCACCGCGCCGAACGCGAACCGCAGGTAGCGCAGCGGCTCGTACGCCTCCGCTTCGGGGATCTCGGCCGCAAGCGCAAGCTGAAGTTCCGGCACCCAGCGCCAAGCGCCGATCACCCGCTCGCCGCGGTGGTTGACGTACGGCTCGGGCAGGAACCCGCGCTGCGCGTCGGGATCGGCGGCCGCGGCGCTCGCTGCGACGCCTTCGGCAAGACGCGTGAGCGGTCGGTCCGGCGCCTGCGGCACGCGCAGCTCGAACCGCCCGCGCGTGCCGACGCCCGGTTCGAGCAGGCCGCGCTCGCGCAGTTCCTGCGCGAAGCGGCTCTCCGACTGCATCAGGCCGCGCGCATCGAGGGCGAAGAGCTCGCCCCGCTCGCCGATCGCCACCTCGCCGAGCGCCGCAAGCGGCGCGGCGGCATCGCGCGCGTAGCGCAGCGCGCGCGCCTCGGCATCCAGCTTCGCTGCGAGGCTCGTCGCGCGAATCTCGCGCAGCGACGATTCCACCGCGCGGTAGGTCCAGGCGCCAAGGGCGACCAGAAGCGCGCAGACCGCGAGCACGAGGCCGATGCGCGCGGGCCTGGCGGCGAACCAGCCGCGCGCGCCGGCGAGCGGCTGCAAGGTACGGGCCGACGACGGCGCGGTGTCGCTGCCGCTCAGGGGATCGGGACGGCGGCGATCAACGCCGCGCCGACGTCGAGGCCGCGCGCGGTCTCGCCCGCCGGCCGCAGCCGGTGGGCGGCGATCCCGGGAAGGACCGCCTGCACGTCTTCCGGAATCACCTTGTCGCGGCCGTCGATGAGCGCCCAGGCGCGCGCCGACTGCACCAGCCCGAGCGCCGCGCGCGGCGACAGCCCCGTCTGGAACTGCGGCGAACGGCGGGTGTGCTCGACGAGCGCCTGCACGTAGTCGAGGAGCGCGGGCGCGACGTGGACCTCGCGCACCTCGCCTTGCAGCGCGATCAGCTCGGCGGGCGTCATGCAGGGCTCGAGCGACGCGAGAAGCTCCCGGCGGTCCGCCCCGGCGAGCAGCGCACGCTCGGCCTCGCGTCCGGGATAGCCCAGCTCGATGCGCATCAGGAAGCGGTCGAGCTGCGACTCCGGAAGCGGAAAGGTCCCCACCTGCTCGGCCGGATTCTGCGTCGCGATGACGAAGAAGGGCTCGGGCAGTCTGCGCGTCTCGCCTTCCACCGTCACCTGGTGTTCCTCCATCGCCTCGAGCAGGGCCGACTGGGTTTTCGGCGTCGCGCGGTTGATCTCGTCGGCGAGGATCACCTGCGCGAAAATCGGTCCCGGCAGGAACTTGAAACCGCCCGACTCGCGCTCGTAGACCGACACGCCGACGATGTCGGCGGGCAGCATGTCGCTCGTGAACTGGATGCGGTGAAACGCGAGTCCGAGCGTGCGCGCGATCACCTGCGCGAGCACGGTTTTCCCGACGCCGGGCATGTCCTCGATCAGCAGGTGCCCGCGCGCGAGCACGCAGGCGAGCGCAAGGCGGATCTGCAGCTCCTTGCCGAGGACGATCCGGTTCGCGGCCTCGAACACGCGCGCGAGCGGCGAGCGCGGCAGCGGCTGCAGATGCCTCTTCGGTTGCACCGGGGGATTGTACTCGATGCGTTAAGATTCAGCCGCTTATGCCGACCGCCTTCATCACGCATCCCGATTGCCTGAAGCACGACATGGGCCGCGGACACCCCGAGCGCCCGGAGCGGCTCGGCGCGATCGAAGACCGCCTGATCGCCTCCGGCCTCGGGCAGTATCTCGAGCGGTTCGATGCGCCGCTCGCTACCGACGCGCAGCTCGCGCGCGTGCATCCGCTCGAGTACGTGCGCGCGATCCGCGCCGCGGCGCCCGAACGGGGGCTCGTGCACCTCGATCCGGACACCGCGATGAACCCGCACACGCTCGATGCGGCGCTGCGCGCCGCGGGCGCGGCGGTGCTCGCGACCGATCTCGTGATGACGGGCCGCGTGCACACCGCCTTCTGCAGCGTGCGGCCGCCGGGGCACCACGCCTGCCGCGCCCGGCCGATGGGGTTCTGCATCTTCAACAACGTCGCGGTCGCCGCCTGTCATGCGCTCGAGGCGCACGGCGCAAGGCGCGTCGCGATCGTAGACTTCGACGTGCACCACGGCAACGGCACCGAGGACATCTTCGAGGGGGATTCGCGCGTGCTGATGGTCTCGACCTTCCAGCACCCGTTCTATCCGTACTCCGGCACCGAAAATCCGGCGTTCAATATGGTGAACGTGCCGCTTGCCGCCGGCGCGGGCTCGCGCGAGTTCCGCGCGGCGGTCGCCCGGCACTGGATCCCGGCGCTCGAGAAATTCGCGCCGGAGCTGGTCGTCTTTTCCGCCGGGTTCGACGCGCACGTCGAGGACGACATGGCGATGCTCGAGTTGCGCGACGACGATTACGCCTGGGTCACCGCACAGGTGAAGGCGGTCGCCGACCGCACCGCCGGCGGTCGCATCGTCTCGCTGCTCGAAGGCGGTTACGCGCTTTCGGCGCTCGGCCGCAGCGCCGAGCAGCACATCCGCGTTCTCGCCGGGCTCGCCTAGGCTCGGCGCGCGCGTTCAGACGGTTGCGCGCGCTTCGCGCGCGAGTTCCTCCGCCGCCGCCGCGAACGCGGCCGGCTCGGCCGAATCGATCGCGAGGCGCCGCGCCTTCCCGAGGCGCGCGTAATGGGCCTGCGACGAGCGCCGATAGGCGGGGTCGTAGTGCTCCTCCAGCAGGCGCGCGACGAGCGCGCGCCACTCGCCGCGCGCGGCGAGCGCCTTCCATTCTGCGACGCGCGCGCGGCCGTGCAGCCGCGCAAGCCCGTCGAGCTGCGCGGCAAGCGCCGTCGGATCGGCGAAGAAGTGGCGGTAGTCGTCCATGAGGAGCGCGACCCGCGCCTCGCGCGCGGTCTCAAGGAGCACGCACTCGGCGTCGCGCATGCGCGCAACGAGCGCTTCGGGCAATTGCACCCGGCCGATTCTGCGGCTTTCGGCCTCGAGAAAGACCTCGCGCGCCGGATCGAGCGCTTCCAGCGCGACGAGGAGCCGTGTCTCGAACGCCTTTTGCGAGGGCTGCGCGCGGCCGGGCAGCTCGCCGAGCACCGAGCCGCGGTGTTCGGCGAGCGCCTCGAGATCGAGCACCTGCGCGCCGGCGCGCACGAGGGCCTCGAGCAGCCGGCTCTTTCCGGCACCGGTCATGCCGTGCACGACGCGAAAGCGAAAACGCGCCGGCAGCGCGGCGAGACGCGCGACGACGTAGCGCCGCCAGGCCTTGTAGCCGCCGGCGAGCGTTTTCGCGTCCCAGCCGACTTCGCGCAGCACGTGCGCCATCGCCGCCGAGCGCTTGCCGCCGCGCCAGCAATAGACGAGCGGCCGCCAGGTACGCGGCCTCGCCGCAAAGCGCGTCTCAAGGTGCCGCGCGATGTTTCTCGCGACGAGCGCGGCGCCGAGCTTTCGCGCTTCGAACGGCGACGCCCTGTAGAGCGTGCCGACGCGGGCGCGCTCGGCGTCCTCCAGCACCGGTGCGTTTTCCGCGCCGGGCAGGTGGTCTTCGGCGTACTCGGCGGGCGAGCGTACGTCGAGGATCGCGTCGAAGCCGGCGAGCAGCCCCGGGGCGATCGCGACGCTGTGCTCCGCGCGCGCATGCATCGCGCCCGATTCTACGGCGACGGCGCGCTTGCCGTCTCCGGCGGCGGGGCGTCAGCGCGCGCCGAGCAGCGGGCGCAGCGCGCGCAGGACGTTTTCCGCGATCAGCGGCTGCGCCGCCTCGTTCGGGTGGATCCGGTCGGGCTGAAAGTACTCGTCGCGCTCTCCGAAGCCCTCGAAGAGAAACGGCAGCAGCGCGGCGCCGCCCGCTTTTGCCGCCTCGGCGAACGCCGCCTCGAACGCGCGCGTATAGTCCGGCCCGTAGTTGGGCGGAAGCCGCATGCCGGCGACGAGCACCCGCGCGCCTGCGCTTCGGCACTGCTCGATCATGCGCACGAGGTTCTGCCGCATCTGCGCGACCGGCAGCCCGCGCAGGCCGTCGTTGCCGCCGAGCGCGAGGACGACGATCGCCGGCCGATGCGCAGCGAGCGCCTTCGGCAGCCGCGCGAGCCCACCGGCGGTCGTCTCGCCCGAGATGCTCGCGTTGACGACGATATAATCGGCGCGTTCGCGCTTCAGCCGAGCGGCGAGCAGCGCCACCCAGCCGCGTTGCTCGGCGATCCCGTAGGCCGCCGATACGCTGTCCCCGTAGACGAGGAGCGTCTGCGCCGCGCGCGCCGGCGCACACACGACAATGGACGCGACCCAGACGATCGCGAAGACGAGGACGCTGCTGCGCGCGCGCGGCATCGGAAAGACCGTGAAATCGGGCGCCGAGGACCTCGTCATTCTGCGCGATATTTCGCTCGACGTCAGCGCCGGCGAGGCGGTGGCGATCGTCGGCGCCTCGGGCTCGGGAAAGTCGACGCTCCTTGCGATCCTCGCAGGGCTCGATACGCCCACCGCCGGGACCGTGGAACTCGACGGCGCCGATCTGTTCGCGCTCGACGAGGACGCGCGCGCAGTTCTGCGCGGCCGCGCGATCGGCTTCGTGTTCCAGTCCTTTCAGCTCCTGCCCGCGCTCACGGCGCTGGAGAACGTGATGCTGCCGCTGGAACTCGCCGGGCGCGGCGACGCCGAGCGCGAGGCGCGTGCGATGCTCGCCCGCGTGGGGCTCGCGGCGCGCCTCGGCCACTATCCGAAGCACCTCTCGGGGGGCGAGCAGCAGCGTGTCGCGCTCGCGCGCGCGTTCGTCGTGCGCCCGAAGCTGCTCCTTGCCGATGAACCGACCGGCAGCCTCGACACCGAATCCGGCGCGACGGTGATCGAGCTTCTCTTCGAACTCAATCGCGGTTACGGCACGACCCTCGTCATGGTCACGCACGATGAGGCGCTCGCCTCGCGCTGCGCGCGCATCGTGCGGCTCGCCGCCGGCCGCATCGTCGGATGATCCTGCGCCAGGCCTGGCGGATGCTCGCGCGCGACTGGCGCGCCGGGGAACTGGGCGTGCTCGCGGCGGCGCTCGCGGTGGCGGTGGCGAGCGTGACGAGCGTCGCCTTCTTCGCCGACCGGGTGAGCCGGGCGCTGGTGCGCGATGCGCACCAGCTGCTCGGGGCGGATCTGGTGCTCGTGTCCGATCACCCGTGGTCGCCGGCGATCGCCGAGGAAATCCCGCGCCGGGGTCTGGCGGCCGCGCGCGCGATGAGCTTCGTCAGCATGGTGTTCGCGGGAGAGTCCTCGCATCTGGCTGGCGTCAAGGCGGTGAGCGAGAACTATCCGCTCCGCGGCAGGCTACGCATCGCGCCGGCGCCCGGTGCGCCGGACGCGCCGGCCGAAGGCGGGCCGCGGCGCGGCACCGTATGGATCGAGGAACGGCTCGTGAGCGCACTCGATGCGCCGGTCGGAAGCCGCCTGCGGCTTGGCGAAGCCACCTTCGAGGTGGCCGCCGTGCTCACGCTCGAACCGGAACGCGGCGCGAACTTCTTCAACATCGCGCCGCGGCTCTTCATGCACATCGAGGACGTGGCCTCGACCGGCCTCATCCGCACCGGGAGCCGTGTCTGGTACACGCTCTACGCCGCCGGTCCCCGGGCGCAGGTGGACGCGTTCGAGGCCTGGGCGAGGCAGCGCCTCGAACGCGGCCAGCGCGTGGACAATCTGGAAAGCGGCCGTCCCGAGGTGCGCGCCGCGATCGAGCGTGCCGAACGGTTCCTCGGGCTGACCGCGCTGCTTGCGGCGATCCTCGCGGGCGTGGCGATCTCGCTCGCGACGCGCCGCTTCGTCGAGCGGCATCTGGACGGCTGCGCGGTGATGCGCTGCCTCGGGGCGACGCAGCGCCGGCTCCTTGCCCTCTACGGCACGGAATTCGTGCTGCTCGGAGCGATCGCCGCCGCGGTCGGCTGTCTCGCAGGGGTCGCCGCACAGGGTGCGATCGCGGCGGCGCTCGCGGAAATGCTGCGCGCAGAGCTTCCGCCGCCCGCCGCGCTTCCCGCGGTGCAGGGGTTTCTCGTCGGCCTTGTGCTGCTGCTCGGCTTTGCGCTGCCGCCGCTCGTGCAATTGAAGAACGTACCGGCGCTGCGCGTGATGCGCCGCGAGGCGGGGCGGCCGAAGGGCGGGGCGCTCGCGGTGTATGGCGCGGGGCTTGCCGCGCTCGCGGGGCTGCTCTTCTGGCAGGCCGGGGACGCGAAACTGGGCGCGATCGTGGTCCTCGGCTTCGGCGCGGCGGTCGCCGCCTTCACCGCGATCGCGTGGGCGCTCCTGCGGTTGCTTGCGAGCGGCGCGGTCGCCCGGCGCGTCGCTGCGCTTGCCGCGATGCGGTCCGGACCGGCGGCGAGCGCCTTGCGCTACGGGCTTGCCAACCTGCGCCGGCATGCGCGCGCGAACGCCGCGCAGGTCGCAAGCCTCGCCCTCGGCCTCACGGTGCTGCTGCTCCTCACCTTTACCCGCAACGATCTGGTGGACGCCTGGCGAAGAAGCGCGCCGCCCGATGCGCCGAACCGCTTCGTGATCGGCGTGCAGCCGGATCAGCTCGAGGCGGTGAAGCGCCACTTCGCCGAGCACGGCATCGGAGCGCCCGAGTTCTATCCGATGGTGCGCGGGCGACTCGTCGCGGTGAACGGCCGGCCGGTGTCGGAATCCGATTTCGAGGGCGAGCGCGCGCGCCGGTTGGTCGAGCGCGAGTTCAACCTGTCCTACGTCGAGCGATTGCCGTCGCACAACGCGATCGCCGCCGGCCGCTGGTTCGCGCCCTCGAGCCCCGGCCATCCGCGCGAGCTTTCGGTCGAGGAGGGGATCGCGAAAACGCTCGGCTGGCAGCTCGGCGACGAGCTCACGTTCCGCGTGGGGGCGGACGCCTTCAGCGCGCGCATCACGTCGCTGCGCCGGCTGCGCTGGGACTCGATGAAGGTGAACTTCTTCGTCATCGCACCGCCGGCGCTGCTTGCCGAGTTTCCGGCGAGCCACATCGCCGCGTTCCGCATCGAGCCGGGCGGCGAAAAAGCGCTCGATGCGCTCGTCGCGCGGTTTCCGAACGTGACCGTGGTCGACGTCGCTGCAGCGGTGCGCCAGGCGCAGGCGGTGGTGGACCAGGTGATCGTCGCGGTGCAGGTGGTGTTCCTGTTCGCGCTCGGCGCGGGGCTGCTTGTCCTTTATTCGGCGCTCGCGGCCACCGAGGACGAGCGCCGGCGCGAGGCGGCGCTGATGCGCGTCTGTGGCGCCTCGCGCGCGCAGGTGACCGGCATTCAGCGCGTCGAGTTTCTCGCCATGGGGCTGCTCGCCGGTCTGCTTGCCACCGGCGGGGCGGCGGCGATCGGCCAGCTTCTTGCACGGCGGGTGTTCGAACTGGATCTTCCGCCGAGCCCGTGGCTGCTCGTCGCCGGGCCGCTCGCGGGGCTTGCGCTTCTTGCCTTCAACGCCTGGATCTCGGCGCGCAAGGTGCTCGCGGCGGCGCCCGCGGCGACGCTCAGGGACTCGGTCTAGAATTCCGCATGCTCGAGGCCGCCCTCGCGGCGGCGCTCCTTGCCGCCGCCCTCGCGCTCTGGCTCGTCTGGCGCGCCGCCCGCGCCCGCGCGGCGTTCGAAAAATCGCTCGAAGAAAAGCACCGGCAGATGCTCGCCGACCTGCACGCGGGGCTCGAGCGGCAGGCCGACCGGCTGGGCGCGCGTCTGGGCGAGGAACTGGAGCGCTCCCGCGCGGCGCTGCACCGGCTCGAGCTTTCGGTCGGCAAAAGCCTCGGCGAGACGGCGGAGAAGCTGAACGCCCGCATCGAGGCGCGGCTCGAACAGATCTCGGGGCGCGTGGGCGAGCGGCTGGAAGAAGGTTTCCGGCGCACGAACGAAACCTTCGTCAGCGTGAGGGAGCGCCTTGCCGCGATCGACGAGGCGCAGAAGAAGATCGAGACGCTCGCCGGCAGCGTGGTGAGCCTGCAGGAGCTCCTTGGCGACAAGCGCGCGCGCGCGGCGCCTTCGGCGAGGTGCAGCTGGAGGCGCTCGTGAGAAACGTCCTTCCGCCGCAGGCGTTCGAGATGCAGGCGACGCTTTCGAACGGGGCGCGCGCCGACTGCGTGCTGAGGCTTCCGCCGCCGACCGGGCTCGTCGCGGTGGACGCGAAGTTTCCGCTCGAGAACTACCACCGCATGCTCGATCCCGAGGCAGACGACGCCTCGCGCGCGCTGGCGCAGAAGCAGTTCCGTGCGGACGTCAAAAAGCACGTCGAGGACATCGCGCGCAAGTACATCGTGCCGGGGGAGACCGCCGAGGGCGCAGTGATGTTCGTGCCGGCCGAGGCGGTGTTCGCCGAGATCCACGCCTACCATCCGGAAGTGGTCGAGTATGCGATCGCGCGGCGCGTCTGGATCGTCTCGCCCACCACCCTCATGGCGGTGCTCAACACCGCGCGCGCGGTGCTGAAGGACGTCGAGACGCGCCGGCAGGTGCACGTGATCCGCGAGGCGCTCGCGCGCCTCGGGCAGGACTTCCGCCGGTTCGAAGAGCGCATGAAAAAGCTCGCCGACCACATCCGGCTCGCGCACCAGGACGCCGAGGACGTGCAGACCTCCAGCCGCCGGATCGCGCAGCAGTTCCAGCGAATCGAGGCGGCGCAGCTCGAAGGCGACGCCCCCGCCGCGAACGTCGTTCGCCTGCCCGAGGAGCGCAGGCCCGGGGGGTAGGTGTCGACCGAAACTGGGGCAGCGGACGCAAAGTGGACCGGTCCGACATCCGGACGCTCAACCGGATCGAGATGGTGCGCAGCCGGCGATCCCAAAGCTGCGCTGGCTGGACGAGGCCCGGCGCTTCACGCTGCTTGCGCGCGCTGCCCGCGACAAGGCTGCGGCCGATGCGCTCGCTCGGGGGCACGAGACGCGACCGATCCGGTCCGCGATGTTGCGGCGCCTTTCGCAGCCGACCCGGCACCGTCGCCGAAGGCTTGAGCCGGCGGCGTTGCGCTCACCGGCGTTGCCCGCAAGACCGACCCGGTGGATCCGGTCCTGGAGGCGCTGATCGCGCGGGCGGGCGCGGCTTGCCCGGGCGCAGATCGTGCGCGAGCGCGGCGCGCACGGGCTTGTTGAGGAGCAGCAGCCCCGCCTCGCGCGCGGCGGATCAGCTCCGGATCGGTGTCGCCGGAGACGACGATGCAGGGCAGGCGGCCGCCGAAGGCGCTCGCGCAGGGCGGCGACCGCGGCGAATCCCGTCTCTCCCTCCCGCAGCGGGTAGTCCACGAGCGCTACCGAGGGCGCAAGCTCCCGGCTTCAAGCGCCCGGCGCGCACGCGCCGGGTGCATGCGAGTCCGCTCGCGCGGCGATCGGAGAGGCCTTCAGGTCTCTGTGGATGCGGCGCGCGTCACCGACGGCACGGCGTGCTTTCCGAAAAGCTCGATGAACGTGCACGCGAACGCCGCGGTCGCGTTCTGAACGGCGCCTCGTTGAAGGTCAGGCGGTCGGCGACGCCCGCAACGCGTTCGCGAGCTGATCGAAGGGTCGTGTTGTCGGCGTCAGGCCGCCGCGCGCTCGGCGTCGGGAAGGAAACGGCGCGCGTAGCGGGCGGAAAGGCGCGAAAGGGGCAGGAGCAGGAAGAAGTCCGCGGTGTTGAATTCGGGGTCGAGTGCCGGCTCGCCGCAGATCCAGGCGCCGGCGGCGAGATAGCCGCGCAAGAGCGGCGGCGGCACGGCTGGGCGCGACGCGTCGAGTCGCGCGAGCGGCAGGGGCCGTAACGGCCGGACTCGGTATTCGACGGGTGCGAGATGCGCGGGCGCAAGGCGCGCGTACAGCGACGCGGCTGCGTGGCCGCCGTCGGCCGCGCTCACCGACGCGCAGCCGGCAAGGTGGGTATATCCCGAGGCGAGCATGTAGCGAGCGAGCGCCGACCAGAGCAGCATGATGAGCGCGCCGCTGCGGTGCGCCGGATGGATGCACGAGCGGCCGAGTTCGACCAGCACGCCGCGCAGCGACGCGAGCGGCGCGAGATCGAATTCGCCTTCCGAGTAGTAGCGCCCGAGGCGGCGCGCCGCCTCGGGCGCGAGCAACCGATAGGTGCCGACCACGGCGCCGCCCGTGGCTTCGCGCACGACGAGGTGCTCGCACCAGGGGTCGAAGAGGTCGCGATCGAGACCGGCGACGCCGGGCAGCCGCGCGCCGAGCTCCTCGGCGAATACGCGCCAGCGCAGCCCCTGCGCCGCGCGCACCGTCTCCGGATCGCGCGCAAAGCCTACGGTGTAGCGTGGCGCGCGCAGCTGCGGCGGATCAGTCCGGCCCATCGTGGCGTCCTCGCTCGACTGGAATCCGGGCCGACATGCTCGCTGGCCGCGATGACGCCGCGATGACCGCGGCGTGAAACGCCGGTGACGCGACGCGCGTGCTAGAGTCGGCGCGCCGATGCAGGAAAGCCCCTACAAGGGAAAGACCGGTCTGCGGCGGCTCGCGAACGCGTTGCGCTGTTCGCTCGCCGGCCTCGCCGAGGCCGCGCGCCACGAAGACGCCTTCCGCCAGGAGCTCGCGCTTGCGGCGCTGCTCGTGCCGCTCGGCCTTGCGCTCGGCGCAAACGGCGCCGAGCGTGCGCTGCTCGTCGGCAGCGTGCTTCTGGTGCTCGTCGTCGAGCTGCTCAATTCGGCGATCGAGGCGACGGTGGACCGCGTCTCGCTCGAGGACCATCGCCTCGCGCGGCGCGCAAAAGACCTCGGCAGCGCGGCGGTGATGACGGCGCTCGCGCTGATGACCGCGGTCTGGGCGATCGTGCTTCTCGCGTAATCGTCACGCGATCGTCACCGCGCCGTCATCGGCGCTTCATCGGCAAGGCGCACACTCGCGCGACGTGTACGTCGCGATGGTGACGGAAACGTACCCGCCGGAGGTGAACGGCGTGGCGCGCACCGCGGCGCGCATGGCCGAGGGACTGCGCGCCCGCGGCCACGAGCTGCAGCTCGTGCGGCCGCGCCAGAACGGCGCCGACGTCGCGGCGAACGAACCGGGACTGCGCGAACTGCTGCGTCCGGGATTGCCGATTCCGCGGTATCCGCAGCTTCGCTTCGGGCTGCCCGCGGGCCGCGCGCTCGCGCGCGCCTGGCGCGAACGGCGCCCCGATGTGGTGAGCGTCGTCACCGAAGGTCCGCTCGGACGCTCGGCGGTGTCGGCCGCGCGCCGGCTCGGCATCCCGGTGGTCACCGAGTTTCACACCAATTTCCACGCGTACTCCGGCCACTACGGCATCGGCTGGATGCGGCGCCCGATTCTCGCCTACCTGCGCCGGTTTCACCGCCGCGCCGCGTGCACGCTCGTGCCCACGCGCGAGCTCGCGGCGCAGCTCGCGGCGATGGGGATCGAGCGCGTGCGCGTCGTCGGGCGCGGCGTGGACCACGGCACGTTTTCGCCCGCCCGACGCTCGGCCGAGCTGCGCCGCAGCTGGGGGGCGTCGGAGCGCACGCCGGTCGCGCTGTGCGTGAGCCGCTTCGCGCCGGAAAAGAATTTTCCGCTCGCGCTCGAAGCCTGGCGCGCGATGCGGCTCGTGCGGCCGGACACCAAGCTCGTGCTGGTCGGCGACGGGCCGATGCGCGCGGAACTGGAGCGCAGCGGCGCCGACTGCATCGTCGCCGGCCGCAAACTGAACGGGGAACTCGCCGCGTACTACGCCTCGGCCGACATCTTTCTGTTTCCGAGCGAGACCGAGACCTTCGGCATCGTGACGCTCGAGGCGATGGCGAGCGGGCTGGCGGTCCTCGCCTACGACTACGCCGCGGCGCGCGAGCACCTGCAGAACGGCGTCTCGGGGCTGCTTGCGCCGCCCGGCGATCGCCACGCGTTCATCATCCGCGCGCAGCTTCTCGCACGCGACGTCGAATTCGCGCGCCGACTGGGGCGCGCGGCGCGCCACGCCGCCGAGTCGCTCGGCTGGGACCGCGTGGTCGGCGACTTCGAGGCGGCGCTCGCGCAGGCCGCATCGGGCGCAGGCGGACGTGACGCGGCTTGAGACCGCGCTCGCCGGCATTCGGCGCTGGGACGAGCGCCACACGCTGCGGCTCAATCGCGCCCTCGACTATCCCAGCGTGCACGCGCTTTTCTTGGCGGCGAGCCGCGCCGGCAACGGCATCGCCTGGTACGCGCTGATGCTGGCGATGCTTCTCGCCGACCCGCGCGGCGCGGCCGGCGCGGTCCTGCACATGGCGGCGGTCGGCCTGGCCGGCACGCTCGCTTACACCCTGCTCAAGCGCGGCACCCATCGGCCGCGACCGTGCGAAGTGCACGCGCACATCCGCGCCGGCGACGTGCCGCTCGACCGGTTCAGCTTTCCCTCGGGCCACACGCTGCATGCGACGGCGTTCACGATCGTCGCGCTCGCCTACCAGCCGGGGCTCGCCCCGCTCGTCGTGCCGTTCGCGCTGCTCGTGGCCGCCTCGCGCGTCGTGCTCGGACTGCACTACCCGAGCGACGTGCTCGCTGGCGCGGCGATCGGCGCCGCGATCGCCGCGGCCTCGTTCGCCGCGCTCTGAGCGTGCTGCTGCGCCTCGTTCGCGCGGGCGTGCACGTCGCCGTCGGCTGTGCGGCGAGCGGTCTGCTCTATCCGCTGCTGCCTGCCGCGGCGCGCGAAACGATCCGGCGCCGCTGGTCGCGGCGCCTGCTCGCTATCCTCGGCGTGCGGCTGCGAGCGCCCGAGCGGGCGCCGGCGAACGCCGCGCTCGTCGTCGCAAACCACGTCTCCTGGCTCGATATCGTCGCGCTCGAGGCGATTTCGCCCTCGGTCTTCGTCTGCAAGGCGGAAGTGCGCCGCTGGCCGGTGCTCGGCTGGCTGGTCGCGCGCCAGCGCACGGTGTTTCTCGAGCGCGGCCGCGCGCGGGCAGCCGCGCGCGCGGTCGCCGAGCTCGCCGCGCGCCTTGCCGCGGGCGAGCGCGTCGCGGTGTTTCCCGAGGGCACGACCGGCGACGGCGCGGCGGTGCTCGCGTTCCGGCCGGCGCTCTTCGAAGCGGCGATCGCGAGCGGCGCCCCGGTGCAGCCGGTCGCGATCTCCTACTCCGGTCCGCAGGCGCGCTTCGTCGGCGAAACGACCCTGTGGGCGTCGCTGTGCGCGGTGGCAGGCGCGCGTGCGCTCGAGGTTCGCCTCGAGTTCTGCGCTCCGATCGTAAGCGTCGGCGCCGACCGCCGGGCGCTCGCCGAGCGCGCGCGGCGCGCGATTCAGGCGAGGCTCGCAGGCGGCCGCAGCCTGCCGGCCGCAGCCGGGGCGAAAGCGACCGGTTCGGCGGGCTCCGGCTCTGCCGCCGGCACGATCCCTTCGAGCGCCGGCCCGACCTGCGCGAGCGCGGCCACCGTCTCTCGCGCGTAGGCGTCGAAGCGGGCGGCGAGCAGGTGGTCGAAGCGCCGCGCGATGCGGCGCGAGAGCGCCGCGATCCGCAAGCGGCGCAGCAGCCGGTTCGCGCGCGCAAGAAGCTCGAGCGCGCGCCGCACGAGCCGCTCCTCGCAGCGCAGCCGCGCGGCGGCGACCGCGGCAAGTGTGTCGCGCTCGGCCTCGAGAACGTCCTCGGGCGCGACGAACGCCGCCGGGCGTACGTGCTCGTCCATCGCCCACTCGCACAGCGCGTGCGTCGCCATCGCCACGCGCGCGATGCGCGCCTCGTGTTCGGGCACGAACGCGTTGTGCGCGACGACGTCGGCGAGCAGATGGCTCGCGTAGCCGAGCGCGATCGCGCGCTCTTCGTCGGTCGCGGCGGCCGCAAAGCGGCGCAGCGTCGGCCAGCCGTGGCAGCCGCGGAAGGCGGCGACGCCGAGCGCGCGGCCGGCGAGGGCGAGGTCCGGAAGGCACGCCCCCGCGAGCACGAGCCGCGGCAGGCGCAGGGCCGCGCGCCGGATCTCCGGATCCGCGAGCGGCAACGCGAGGAGCAGGTGCTGCGCGAAGAAAAGGTGCGTCTGCAGTCCCCAGGCGAGCGCATCGCCCGCGCAGGCGACGAGCGAAAGGCCGAGAAGCAGCCGCCGACGCATCCCGGACGGCGATCATGCGATGCCCGCATGACGCGGTTGTGAACGCCGAAAGTGGTCGGCGCCCGCTTCGGTTCAGCGCGCCGACGGACCCTTTGCGCCTGCGCGCGCCGCGTGCGCCGTCCACAGCGCGCAGGCAAAGAGCAGCACCGCGCCGCCCTGATGCGCGGCGGCGAGCGGAATCGGCACCTTGAGGAGCAGCGTCGAGATGCCGAGCGCGGCCTGCACGGCGAACATCGCGAGCAGGCAGTGGGCGGCAAGGCGCGCCTCGGTCGCGCGCAGCCGCCACCAGAGCAGCGGAACGAGCGCAAGCAGCAGCCAGAAGAAGCCGCGGTGCACGAGCTGCACCGTCGCGACGTTCCACAGGAAGTTGCGCCACCACGGTTCCAGCATGAACGTCTCCGGCGGAACGAGATGGCCGTTCATCAGCGGAAACGTGTTGTAGGCGTGGCCGGCGCGCAGTCCGGCGACGAAGCCGCCCGAAAGCGCCATGAGAAACACGAGCCCGGCGAGCGCGAGCGCGAACGGCTGCGGCCGCGCCCCGGCCCGGGGCCTGAGCAGCTCCATCGCGAGCCACAGGCAGGCGGCGAAGATGAGAAGCGCAAGACCGAGGTGCGCGGTCAGGCGAAAGTGCGAGACGCGCGGCTCGGCGACGAGGCCGCTTTGCACCATGTACCAGCCGAGCGCGCCCTGGAGCGCGCCGAGAACGAACACGCCGGCGAGCTTCCACGCGAGCGAGCGCTCGAGCCGTCCGCGCAGCAGAAACCAAAGGAAGGGCAGAAGAAACACCAGACCGATCGCGCGCGCGAGGAGGCGATGAAAGTACTCCCACCAGAAGATGCGCTTGAAGCCTTCGAGGTCCATGTCCGGGAATGCCTGCGAGAACTGCGGCGTCGTGCGGTATTTGGCGAAAAGCGCCTCCCAGTCGGCCTGCGCAAGCGGCGGCAGTACTCCGGCGATCGGCTGCCATTCGACGATCGAGAGCCCGGATTCGGTGAGCCGCGTGATGCCGCCCACCACCACGACCGCGAAGACGAGCGCGTCGCAGGAAAAGAGCCAGGCGGCGACCGCGCGCCGGTCGGCCTCGGTCATGCGTCCGGGAACAGCCGGTTGATGCCCGTGGTGAGCCGCGCGGCCGAGACGCCGTAGACGTGCAGCGTCACGACGGCGTTCGCACTGCGGTTCGAGACGCGGTGATAGACCGGCCCGCCGAGGTCGAGCTCGGCGACGTCGCCCGCGCGCAGCAGCGTCGTGCCGATCGGCTCGAGCATCGTGCCGGGGGCGCGAAAGCGCTCTTCGAAGAGCTCGCCGTCGGCGACCCCGAAGGCGCACCAGACGTAGTGGCCGTGCACCGGGCTCGACTGGCCGGGGAGCCAGGTGATCGCGGTGACCACGAACTCGTCGTCCGGATCGACGTAGAGCAGGTGCCGCATGTAGCGCACCGGATCCCCGACCCGGTGCTCCGGCCGCAGCCAGGCGCGCTCGCCGCGAAGCGCGTTGCGCAGTGCGACGACGAGCTCGGGGCTTGCGACGCCCTGAGTGAGCAGCGCGCGGCCGAACGCCTTCGCCGCGCGCGCGAGCGGCGCGAGCGCCGGATGGATCGGATGACGCGGCGTCACGAGAACGCCGCGAGGAGCTGAACGCGCACCGGCTCGCCGGCCTGGACCGCGCCGCGCTCGTGCTCGAGCACGATGTAGCAGTTCGCCTCGACCATCGAGCGCAGCACGCCCGAGCCCTGCGTGCCGGTGGTGCGCACCTTGAGGCGCCCGCCGTCCCGGAACACGATCCCGCGCTGATACTCGGTGCGGCCGGGCAGCTTGCGGATCGCGGTCGCGGCTTCCGCCTCGAGGAGCGGCGGTGCGCCGTCGCTCGCGCAGCCGGCAAGGCGAAGCAGCGCACCGCGCACGAACTGGTGGAACGTCACCATCACCGCGACCGGGTTTCCGGGCAGACCGAAGAAGAACGGCCGCCGTCCCGCGGCGATCCGGCCGAACGCCATCGGCCGACCCGGCCGCATCGCGATCTTCCAGAAAAGCACCTCGCCGAGTCGCGCCATCAGCGCGCGCACGAAGTCGGCCTCGCCGACCGAGACGCCCCCCGTGCTGATGATCGCGTCCGCGCGCTCGGCCGCACGCGAAAGCGCCTGCGCAAGGGCCTGCGGGTCGTCGCGAACGACGCCGAGATCGTCGAGTTCGACGCCGAGCGGCGCGAGCATGCCGCGCAGCGTATAGCGGTTGGAGTCGTAGACGCCGCCCTCGGGCAGCGGTTCGCCGACACCCGTCAGCTCGTCGCCGGTCGAGAGAAAAGCGACGCGCAGCCGCCGGCGCACGAGCACCTCGGGCACGCCGACCGAGGCGGCAAGCCCCAGCTCGGCTGCGCCGATGCGCGTGCCCGCCGTGAGCGCCGGCGCGCCCGCGCGCAGGTCTTCGCCAGCGCGGCGCACGTTCTGGCCGGCCTTCTGCCCGGGCGGCACGAGGATTTTGCCTCGCTCGCGGCGCACGACTTCCTGGATCACGACGGTGTCGGCGCCGCGCGGCATCACCGCGCCGGTCATCACGCGCACGCACTCGCCGGGTTTCACTTCGCCGGCGAAGGGCCGTCCGGCGAGCGCGACGCCCGCTTCGACGAGCGCGGTCTCGCCGTCGGCCGCGAGGTCGGCGGCGCGCACCGCCCAGCCGTCCATCGCCGAGTTGTCGTGCGCCGGCACGTTCACGGCTGAGACCAGGTCGCGCGCGAGCACGCGGCCGAGCGCGGCGGCGACCGGCACGCGCTCTTCCTCGACGACCGGCTCGAGGCAGGCGGCGATCGCCGCGCGCGCCACCTCGACGTGCAGCGCCTCCGGGTCGTAGCCGTCGAGGCAGCTCACGATGCCGGCGAGCGTCGTCATGCGTCTCTCAGCTCCTCCAGCGTGTTGATGTTGCGAAACGCTTCGGCCTCGTCGTCGAACGGCACCTCGACGACATCGAGCGCGGCGTACCAGGCGTCTATTTTGCGCCCGCCGCCGGCGAGAAACGCGCCGAGGTGCGCGCGCAGCGCCGTGCGCACGAGGCAGAACACCGGATGCGGCTGATCGCCCGTCTTCGCGACCGCGAGCTGGTGCGCGCCGAGCGCGGCGGCGAGCCGCGCGACGAGGTCGGCCGGCAGGAACGGGGAGTCGCACGGCACGGTCACCGCGAGCGCAAAGCGCGCGACGCCGAGCCCCGCGTGCAGTCCGGCGAGGGGTCCGGCGAAGCCGCCGACCTCGTCGGGCACGACCGGATGGCCGAACGCGCGATAGGCGTCCAGATTCTGGTTCGCGTTGACGACGAGCTCGTTCACCTGCGGGGCGAGCCGCTCGATCACGTGCGCGACGAGCGGCCTGCCGCGCAGCGGCTGAAGGCCCTTGTCGACGCCGCCCATGCGACGGCCGAGGCCGCCGGCGAGCACGATGCCGGTGACGCCGGCGGGCGCGCTCACTCGATCACCTGCGACATCACGACGCGCACGTCGGATGCGCCCGGGGCGACCGGCGCGCTCACGCCCTCGATGTCGCCCTTTTGCCGCGCGGGACCGCCCGAGCGCGAGACGCGCGCGACGACGACGACCTTCTGCTGCGTCGAGAGCGTCGCCCCCGGCGCCATCGCCATGCTGTCGTCGAGCCGGAAGCGATAGGGCAGCGCCGCGACCGTCGTGCGCGCGACCGCAAGCGGCATGCGTCCGCCTTCGGCCGGGCGCGCGATCACGTACACGGTGTCGGTCGGCGAGACGCTCGCCGCGAGCTTCGGATCGAGGCTCACGACGCCCGTGAGCGCGACCGGCGCCGCGGAGGAGGCACCGCGCTCGCCCGGCGTCGCCGCGAGCCGGCGCGCCTCGTCGAGGCTCTCCCGCAGCTCGCGGGCGAGGTCGGAGTCGGCCGGAAGGCGCGCGAGCAGCCGTTCCCAGTGCCGCACCGCGCCGGCGTAGTTTCCGGACTGGTATTCGCCCGCGCCGGCGAGCGCGAGCGCCTTCGGATGCTCCGGGTCGACCTCGAGCGCGCGGCGGACAAGCGCGAGCGGTTCGCCCGCGAGCTCGCGCCCGCGCGAGACGGCGAGCGCCTCCGCGTAGTCGGCGAGGAGCGCTGCGTCCTGCGGCGCGCGGCGCGCACCCTCGGCGAACGCGCGCACCGCGCGCTCGTTGTCGCCGAGCGCCGCGAGCGAGCGTCCGAGGAGCGCCCAGCCCTCGGGGTCGTCCGGCGCACGGTGCATGCGCTCCCAGAGCTGCTCGACGAGCGCCTCCATGTGGCCAGGGGGCGGCATCCGCGCTTTCCGCACCTGCGGATCGAGCGCGATCGGCGTGCCGAAGACAAGGTAGCCGCCTGCGGCGGCGAGCGGCACGAGGAGCGCGATCGCGACGGCTGCCGCCGGACGACGGCCCCCGCGGACGGAGACGTCTTTCGCCTGCACCGACTCGGCGAGCACGCGCGCTTCCAGCGCCTGCCGAGCGCGGCGGTAGTCCTCCTCGCCGAGGGCGCCCCGCGCGCGCTCGGCCGCGAGTTCCGCCAGTTCCGCGCGATAGACCTCCGCGTTCGCCGCCTCGCGCGCCGCCGGCTGGGATTCGCGCGCGCGAAGAAGCGGCGGCAGCACGAACGCGAGCGCGCCGACGAGGAGAAGCGTCGCGAGCGCGAAAAAAAGCGTCATCGCGCGTCTTCCTCGCCGAGGAGCCGCGCGATCTGCGCGCGCGCCTCCGGCGACAGCTGCGCCGCAGGCGGCGTCCTGCGCCGCCGCAGCGCGATCCAGCCGACCGCGCCGAGCGCGAGCGCGAGCAGCGCGAACGGCCCCACCCAGAGCAGCAGCGTCGTCGCCTTGAGCGGCGGCTCGTACAGGACGAAATCGCCGTAGCGCGCGACCATGAATTCGACGATCTGCTCGTCGCTGCGGCCGGCGCGGATCTGTTCGCGCAGCTCCCGGCGCAGGTCGCCCGCGAGTTCGGCGCCCGAGTCGGCGAGCGTCTGGTTCTGGCACACCAGGCAGCGCAGCTTCGCGGCAAGCTGCCGGAAGCGCTCGTCTTCGGCTTCGTCCTGCGCGAGCGCGACGGCCGCGACCGCGGCCGCGACGAGCACGGTGACGAGGCGCCGGATCACAGCGATTTCAGGAGCGGCACAAGGCGGCGCTCGACGATCTCGGGCGTGAGCGGACCGATGTGCTTGTGGCGGATCACGCCGTCGCGGTCGATGACGTAGGTTTCCGGTACGCCGTAGACGCCGTAGTCGATGCCGACGCGACCCTCGGCGTCGACCACCGTCGCCTCGAAGGGATCGCCGAAGCGCGCAAGCCAGCGCAGGGCGTCGTCCTCCCTGTCCTTGTAGTTGAGGCCCACGATCGGCGCGAGTTTCTTTTGCGCGAGATCCAGCAGCACCGGGTGCTCGTCGCGGCAGGTGACGCACCAGGACGCCCAGACGTTGAGGAGCCATGGCCGCCCCTTGAAGTCGATCGGACCGAGCCGCCGGCCGGGCGCGCCGAGCACCGGCAGCTCGAAATTGGGTGCGGGCTTGCCGACGAGCGGCGAGGGAACCTCGCGCGGATTGAGACCGAGGCCGGCGAACAGAAACCCGGCGAGCGCGAGGAAGATCGCGAGCGGCACGAGCGCGCTTTTCATGCGCGCGCCTCCTGCGCGACCGCGGGCGCCGCGCGCGCGCGGTCGCGGTAACGCCGGTCGGCGGCGGCGAGCGCGCCGCCGAGCGCCATCGCAAGGCACCCGATCCAGATCCAGCTCACGAAGGGCTTGACCTGTACGCGAAGCGTCCAGGCGCCGCCCTCCAGCGCGTCGCCGAGCGCGACGTACAGGTGTCGCGCAAGGCCGTAGTCGATCGCCGCCTCGGTCATCGGCATCTGCTGCACCCGGTAGACGCGCTTTTCGGGGTACAGCCGCGCGACGACCTCGCCCGCGCGCAGGACGGTGACCGAGCCGCGCTGGGCGCGGTAGTTCGGGCCCTCGGCCGCCTGCACGCCCTCGAAGCGAAACGCGTAGCCGCCGACGGCGACCGATTCGCCGGGCGCAAGGCGCACCTCGCGCTCGGATTCGTAGCTCTTGACGAGGGTGACGCCGGCGACGAAGACGCCGACGCCAGCGTGGGCGGCGAGCATGCCGAGGAACGCGGCCGGCATCGCGGAAAGCGGCTGCGAGCGAGCGCGCGAGACCAGCGCCGCGACGCTTGCGCCGATCAGCCAGAACGCGGCGGCGAGCCCTGCGGCGGTGAGCAGCCCCCAGCGCCCGAAGAAAAAGGGCACGATCGCCGCGAGGACGATCGCCGCGAGCGCCGCCCAGCGGGCGCGCGCAACGAGCGCCGCCCAGTCGCCCTTTCGCCAGGCGACGAGCGGCCCGAGGCCGCAGGCGACGAGCACCGGCGCCATCAGCGGGGCGAAGACGGTGTCGAAATACGGCGGACCGACCGAAATCTTGCCGAGGCCGAGCGCGTCGAGAAACAGCGGATAGAGCGTGCCGAGCATCACCGCGGCGGTCGCCGCAAGCAGCAGCACGCTGTTCGCGAGAAGGAGCGTTTCGCGCGAAAGCGGCGCAAAATCCCCGCCGGGCGCGATGCGCTGCGCGCGCCAGCCATAGAGCGCGAGCGAGCCTCCGATCACGACCACGAGAAACGCGAGGATGTAGACGCCGCGGCGCGGGTCGGTCGCGAACGCGTGCACCGACGTGAGCACGCCGGAGCGCACGAGGAAGGTGCCGAGGAGCGACAGCGAAAACGCGAGGATCGCAAGGAGCACCGTCCAGCCCTTGAAGAGCCCCCGCTTTTCGGTCACCGCGAGCGAGTGGATGAGCGCGGTGCCCACCAGCCAGGGCATGAAGGAGGCGTTTTCGACCGGATCCCAGAACCACCAGCCGCCCCATCCGAGCTCGTAGTAGGCCCAGAAGCTCCCGAGCGCGATGCCGAGCGTGAGAAAGATCCAGGCGGCGATCGTCCAGGGGCGGGACCAGCGCGCCCAGGCCGCATCGAGCCGGCCGTCGAGCAGCGCGGCGATCGCGAACGCGAACGCGACCGAAAAGCCGACGTAGCCCATGTAGAGCATCGGCGGGTGAAACACCATGCCGGGGTCTTGCAGCAAAGGATTCAGGTCCCGGCCGTCGGCCGCCGCCGGAAGCAGCCGCTCGAACGGGTTGGAGGTAAACAGCAGAAACCCGAGAAAGCCCGCGCAAACGAGCCCCATCACCCCGAGGATGCGGGCGAGCATCGGCTCGGGGAGACTGCGGCTCGCGAGCGAGACCGCGAGCATCCAGCCCGCGAGCATCAGCACCCAGAGGAGGAGCGAGCCTTCGTGACTGCCCCAGGTGGCGGCGAGCCGATACGGCACCGGCAGCGCCGAGTTGGAGTTGTTCGCGACGTTGAGCACCGAGAAATCGTTCGTGTAGAACGACCAGGCGAGGCAGCCGAAGGCGAACGCGACGAGGAGAAAAACCGCCTGCGCCGCCGGCCGCGCGAGCGCCATGTAGGCGCCGATCGCGCGCGCCGCGCCGACGAGCGGCAGCGTGCCGAGCAGCAGCGCGAGCGCGAGCGCGACGAAAAGCGCGAAATGGCCGAGTTCCGGAATCATCGCGGCGCGATCACGGTCTTCGCTGCCTTCTCGGCCTGCATGCGCGCGACGCCCTCGCGGTGCGCCCGATCGAGCGCCGCCGCCGCCTCCGGCGGCATGTAATTCTCATCGTGCTTCGCGAGCACCTCGTGCGCGCGAAAGATCCCGTCCGGCCCGAGCCGGCCTTGCGCGACCACGCCTTTACCCTCCTTGAAGAGGTCCGGAAGGATTCCGGTATAGACGACCGGCACCCGCTCGGCGGTATCGGTGACGACGAACTGCACGGTGAGCCCGTCGGGCAGGCGCTTGAAGCTGCCCGTCTCCACCATGCCGCCGATGCGGAAGGTACGGTCGAGCGGCGCCTCCTTTTTCGCGACCTGCGTCGGGCTGTAGAAGAAGACGAGGCTCGAGCGGAAGGCGTTCAGCACGAGCGCGGTCGCGACCGCAAGGAGCGCAAGGCCGCCGACGACCGCGACGAGGCGGCGATGGCGCGGCTTCATCGGACGCTCGCCCCGGGGGCTTCGCCGCGTGCCCGCCTCAGCCGGCGCAGGACGAGGGCGACCTCGCCCGCGATGCAGGCGGCGGCGACCGCGTACGAACCCCACACGAACGCGGCGTAGCCGCCCATCGCGAGGAACTCGGCGACGCTGCCCCAGTTCACGCGATCGCCTCCCTGACCCAGGCGGCGTCCCGCTCGCGCTCGAGAATGATCGCGCGAACGCGGGCGAGCGACACCGCGATCGAATACATCCACGCGGCGAACACCATGAGGAGCATGCCCGCGAGCATCGTCGCCGCCATCTTCGGCGCCGCGGTGAAGCTGACGGACGCGCCCTGGTGCAGGGTGTTCCACCACTGGACCGAGAAATAGATGATCGGGATGTTCACGACGCCGACGAGCGCGAGGACGGCGCTCGCGCGGTCGGCGCGGCGCGGATCCTCGATCGCTTCCTTGAGGGCGATGAACCCGAGGTAGAGGAAAAGGAGAATCAGCTCGGAGGTGAGGCGCGCATCCCAGACCCAGTACGTGCCCCAGGTGGGGCGCCCCCAGAGCGCGCCGCTCCAGAGCGCAAGAAACGTGAACATCGCGCCGGTCGGCGCGAGCGCCGAGGCCATCATCCCGGACAGCCGCGTATTGAGCACCAGCCCGAGCCCCGCCCAGCCGGCCATCACGACGTAGATGAACATCGACATCCACGCCGCCGGCACGTGCAGGAAGATGATGCGGTAGGCCTCGCCCTGCGTCGCGTCGGTCGGCGCGACGAAGAAGCCGACGTACAGGCCGGCGAGCGCGAGGATCGCCGCCGCCCACGCGAACCACGGGATCATCCTTCCGGCGAGCGGGTAGAACGCCTGCGGCGAGGCGTAGGTATAGAGCACGGAGGCCATCGAGGCGGAAGGGCGGTCAATCGAGGGCGACGCGCAGCGCCGCGCAGCTCGCCCACAGGCCGAGGACGAAGGATACCGCAAGAAACGCGCCGAGCAGCGACAGGTGCGGCGCGGGATCGAGGGCCGAGAGCGTCGCAGCGACGGCGCCCGCGCCGAACACGAGCGCCGGCACGCAAAGCGGCAGCACGAGGATGCCGGCGAGGACGCCCGCGCCGCGCACCCCGAGGGTAAGCGCGGCGCCAGCGGCCCCGAGCAGGCTGAGCACCGGCGAGCCGAGCAGCACCGAGGCGAGGAGCACGGCAAGCGCATCGGTCGGCAGCCCGTACTGCAGCCCGAGGAGCGGCGCGACGAGCGCAAGGGGCAGCCCGGTCGTCAGCCAGTGCGCCGCGATCTTGCCGGCGACGAGCGCGCCGAGCGGCTGCGCCGACACGAGCATCTGCTCGAGCGTGCCGTCCGCGAGATCGGCGGCGAAGAGCCGGGGCAGCGACAGCAGCGAGGCGAGCAGCGCACACACCCAGACGACGCCGGCGCCGATCGCGCGCAGCGGACCGGGCTCGGCGCCGGTGCCGAGCGGAAAGAGGCTCGCGACGATGACGAAGAAAAGGAGCACGTTCGCCGCGTCGCCCTTCCTGCGAAGCGCAAGTCGCATATCCCGCGCGAGCGTGAGCGTGAAACCCCGCAGCATCGGCCTACGCGCCGAGCGCCACCGTGTGCACGCGGCGCGCCGCGAGCGCGATTTCCTGGTGCGACGTGAGCACCGCCATGCCGCCGGCGGCAAGATGCGTCGCGAGCCGCTCGCGCAGAAGGCCGACGCCGTCTTCGTCGAGCGCGGCGAACGGTTCGTCGAGCAGCCAAAGCGGCACGCGCGAGGCGAGCGCAAGGCGCGCGAGCGCGACGCGCCGGCGCTGGCCTTCGGAAAGCACGCGCGCCGGCAGCCCGGCCTGCGCGCCGACGCCCCAGCGCGCAAGCGCCTCACGCACCTCGCGCTCGCCGGCGGCGATTCCGGCAAGGCGAAGGGCAAAAGCGAGGTTCTCGGCTGCCGTCAGCTCGGCCTTCACGCCCGGAGCGTGACCGAGGAAGAGCATCTCGGCGCCGTACGCCTCGGCGAGTTCCGCGATCGGCGCGCCGCGCCAGCGCACCTCGCCCTCGGCCGGTCGGGTGAGCCCCGCGAGGATGCGCAGCAGGCTCGTCTTGCCGCTGCCGTTCGGACCGCGCACCCGCACGAGCGCACCCGGCTCGAGCGCGATCGAGATGCCGCCGAACAGACGCCGCCCGCCGCGCTCGCAGGCGAGCGCCTTCGCTTCGAGCATGAGGCCGATTCTACGCGGGACGCGCGCCCGCGCCGCCGGCTGCGAACCGGCGCGACCGGCGCAGGCGCTTTCGGCTATGCTGCCTGCGGATGCCGAACCGCTGGCTCGCGCCGTTCCTCAACCTCGCGCACCTGCTCGATCACCTCGCGATGCTCGTCTTTCCGACCGCCGTGGTCGCGATCGGGCGCGACTGGGGCCGTTCGTATTCGGAGCTGCTGCCGCTTGCGACCGGCAGTTTCGTCGCGTTCGGCGCGTTCGCGGTGCCGGCGGGCTGGCTCGCCGACCGCTGGAGCCGCTATCGGGTGATGGTCCTGTACTTTTTCGGCGTCGGCGCCTCGCTGCTGCTCGCCGGGCTTTCGACCTCGGCGTGGGAGATGGCGCTGTGGCTCACGGTGATGGGGGCGTTCGCCGCGATCTACCACCCGGTCGGCATCGCGATGCTCGTTGCGGCGCCCGCGAAAATGGGCCGCGCGCTCGGCTGGAACGGCCTGTGGGGCAACCTCGGGCTCGCGTTCGCCGCGCTGCTCACCGGCGCGCTGGTGGACGCGGCCGGCTGGCGCGCGGCGTTCTTCGTGCCCGGGGCGCTGTGCGTCGCCGCCGGCGTCGGGTTTCTCGCGCTCGTGCGCGATCCGGGAACCGTGCGGCGCGGCGCCGGCTCGCTCGGGCTACAGGTCGACGCGCGCACGATGGCGCGCATCCTCGCGGTGTTGCTCGTCGCCACCGCCTGCGGCGGGATCATCTTCAACTCGACCACGATCGCGATGCCGAAGGTGTTCGACGAGCGGCTGCGCGCGCTCGCGGACACGAGTCTCGGCGTCGGCGCCCTGGTCGCGTTCGTGTACACGGTCGCGGCGTTCGCGCAGGTGGCGATGGGCGCGCTCATCGACCGCGTCGAGCTGCGGCGGCTGATGATCGGCGTGGCGGCGGCGCAGATCCCGCTCTTTTACGCCGCCGCGAACCTCGAAGGCTGGGCGATGCTCGCCGCCGCGCTCGCGATGATGCTCGCGGTGTTCGGGCAGATCCCGCTCAACGACGCGATCGTCGGTCGCTACGTCGCCGACGAGTTCCGCGCGCGGGTGCTCGGGGTGCGCTACGTCGTCTCGCTCGGCGTCGCCGCGGTCGCGGTGCCGATGATCGCGCTCCTGCACCGCACCGCGGGCGGCTTCGCGAACGTCTTCCTCGTGCTCGCGACGCTCGCGGCGGGCATGCTCGCCGCCTCGGTCTTTTTTCCGTCGCGCGCGGCGCTCGCCGCGCAACGCGAAAAGGCGGCGGCGCGCGCCGCAGGCGAGCGCGCGAGGGCGCGGTAAGCGCCCGCGCGTCGCCGCTCAGGCGATCGCGGTCGGCTGCGGCAGGGTGCGCAGCAGCCGGTGCCGGCCGGTGAACGCGAGGTAGTGGCGGCCGCTTGCGCGCCCGAGCATGGTGAGGCCCACGCGCCGGGCGATCTCGTAGCCCATCTGCGTGAGCCCGGAGCGCGACACGAGGAACGGGATCTGCATCTGCGCGCACTTGATCACCATCTCCGAGGTGAGTCGCCCGGTGGTGTAGAAGATCTTGTCCGCCCCGTCGATGTCTTCGAGCCACATCAGGCCCGCGATCGCGTCCACGGCGTTGTGCCGCCCCACGTCTTCGACGAACATCATGATCTCGGCGGACGCCGGGCCGGTCGCGCGCGCGAGCGCGCAGCCGTGCACCGCGCCCGCCTGCTTGTAGATCGTCTCGTAGCGGCGCACCTTTTCGATCAGGTCGAAGAGCTGGGCGTCGGCGAGCCGCACGTCCTCGGGCAGCCGCACCCGGTCGATCTCTTCCATCAGGTCGCCGAACACGGTGCCTTGGCCGCAGCCGGTGGTGACCGTGCGCCGGCGCGTGCGCCGGGGGAGCCGCTCCCCCGCGCGGCCGCTCGCGGTCGTGATCGCGCAGGCGTTCGTTTCCCAGTCGACTTGCACTGCGGCGATCTCCGCGAGCGAGCCGACCAGCCGCTGGTTGCGCAGATACCCGATCGCGAGCGCCTCGGGCGCGTGCCCGAGCGTCATCAGCGTCACGAGTTCCCGCTTGTCGAGGTAAAGCGTGAGCGGATGCTCGCCGGCGATGCGCGTCGGCACCATCTCGCCGCGTTCGTTGTACGCCTCGACCTCGAAAGTGGCCGGGCGCGCGGCGTTCGTGAGCAGGGGGCGATGGCGTTCTTTCAGCAGGGGGCGATGGGGTTCTTTCATCTGCGACAGCTCGTGCGGGCGCGCCGGAGGCGTGCGCTCGTACGGCGTCAGCCGCCGATATAGGACATCTCGACCTTGCGCAACTTCGCGGTCTCGGCGGTGCGGATCTCGGAGTAGCGGTCGGCCCGCGCACGCCACACGGCGACGATCGCATCGCGCAGCTCGTCGTCGGAAGCGCCACCGCGCAGAAGCGACTTGAGATCATGGCCGCGTTGCGCGAAAAGACACGTGTAGAGCGCGCCGTCGGTGGCGAGCCGCAGCCGCGTGCAGTCGCGGCAGAACGCCTGCGTGACGGAGGAGATGACACCGATCTCGCCCGCGCCGTCCCGGTAGCGCCAGCGCTCGGCGACCTCGCCGGCGTAGTCCGGCGCGACCGGCTCGAGCGGCCAGACCGCCGAGATGCGGCGCACGATCTCGGCCGAGGGCACGACCTCTTCCATGCGCCAGCCGTTCGTGCTGCCGACGTCCATGTACTCGATGAAGCGCACGATGTGGCCGGTGCCGCGCCAGCGGCGCGCCATGTCGAGCACCTGGCCGTCGTTCACGCCGCGCTTGACGACCATGTTGATCTTGATCGGCGAAAACCCCGCGGCGGCGGCGGCCTCGATGCCCTCGAGCACCCTCGCGACCGGAAAGTCGGCGTCGTTCATTGCGCGGAAGGTGGCGTCATCGAGCGAGTCGAGGCTGACGGTGACGCGCTTCAGACCGGCCGCCTTGAGCGCCTCGGCGTGCTTTGCGAGCGCCGAGCCGTTGGTGGTGAGCGTGAGGTCCACGCCGAGCGGCGCGAGCATCGCGACGAGCTTGGGCAGGTCTCTGCGAAGCAGCGGCTCGCCGCCTGTCAGGCGGATCTTCTTTATCCCGAGGTCGACGAAGATGCGCGCAAGGCGCGCGATCTCTTCGAAGCTGAGGATTTCGCGCTGCGGCAAAAACGGGTAGTCGGCACCGAAGACCTCGCGCGGCATGCAGTAGATGCAGCGGAAATTGCAGCGGTCGGTGACCGAGATGCGCAGATCGCGCAGGCGCCGGCCGAGGCGGTCGGCGAACGGCCCGCCCTCGTAGCGCGGCGCGCTGCGCGCGGCCGCGCCGGCGTCGCTTCGGATCGGGATGACCCTTTCGCCCATGGTGGCTCGATGCTTCGGAAGATCATAGCAGAGGGTATAGTTGCGTCGATGGCGAAACCGCGTTTTCCGCTTGCGGTGGTGATGCAGCGCCGGCCGAGCGCTAGTCGCTGGCAATCCGAAGTGTGGGAGCCGCTCAGCGTCCTCGCGGGCGACTTCGGCGAGGGCGGGCCGCGGCTGATCGTCGATCACGGCGGCCTTCAGCAGTGGCTGCATCCCGGCTTTGCGCTCGCGCTGCACCGCGACGAGTGCGAGGGCTATTACTTCAACGTGTCGACGAACGATCCGCGCGTGTTCGTGATGTGGCGCATGGAGGGCGAACGGGGGCTGCCGCTCGAAGTCACCGCGAGCTACGAAGAAGCGGCGCGCTGGCTGGACGGCGGCGCGTCGGTCGACGGCGTCGCGATGCCGCCGGAAATCCTCGCCTGGGTCGGCGAGTACCTCGAGCGCAACTGGCGCCCGGAACCGAAAAAGCGGGTGCGGCCGCGCTCGTTCCTTCATCCGAAGGACCGGTTCGGCTGATGGCGCAGGAGCGAGAGCCGTTTCTCGAACGCTGGTCGCGACTGAAGCGCGAGCGCGCCGCCGCGCCGCAGACGCAAGCTGCGGCGCCGCCGCCGGGCGCGACCGCGCGCGGCGAGCCGGCGGCCTCCGAGCCCCCGCCGCTTCCGCCGATCGAATCACTGACGCCCGACTCGGACTTTTCGGCGTTCATGCATCCGAAGGTGCCGGAGCTGCTTCGGCGCGCGGCCCTGAAAAAGCTCTTTCAGGACCCGCGCTATAACGTCGTCGACAAGTTCGAGGCGTATTGGGAGGATTACACCCAGGCCGAGCCGATCCCGCCCTCGATCCTCGAAAACCTCGATCAGGCGCGCCGGCACGTGTTCGGCGACTCTGCCGGCCGCGAGGCGCCGGCCGCGGAATCCGCGCCGCAGGAGGCGCCGGGCGAGGGCGCCACGGGCGCGCTCGCAGCGGCGCCCGAATCGGCCCCGGCAGCCGAGGCGCCGCAACCCGCGGTCACGTCCCCGCAAAAGCCCGATGGCGCTCGAACACAAGACGCTTAAGCTCTGCAGCTGCAATCGCAGCATTCCGCTCGACGCGAAAAAGCTCGCCCGCGCTCTCGGGCTTTCCGAGCCCCCGCCGGTGCATGTGGAACTATGCCGCAAGGAGGCGGGCGCCTTTCAGGCGGCGCTCGCGGAGCCCGACGTGCTCGTCGCCTGCACGCAGGAAGCGCGACTCTTTGCCGAGCTTGCGCAGGCGGCGAAGTCTGCCGCGCGCCTTTCCTTCGCCAACATCCGCGAGCTCGCCGGCTGGTCGAGCGAGGCTGCGGCGGCGACGCCGAAGATCGCGGCGCTTCTTGCGGTCGCGGCGCTGCCCGAGCCCGAGCCCGCGCCGGTGGTCGCGTACAAATCGGCCGGCAGCGTGCTGGTGATCGGCCCGCAGGAGGCGGCGCTCGACTGGGCGCAGCGCCTTGCCGCAACGCTCGAGGTCTCGGCGCTGATCACCTCGGCCGGCCAAGGCGAGCTTCCGCCCGAGCGCGGCTTTCCGGTGTGGTCGGGGCGCGTGACGAAGATTTCCGGCTGGCTCGGGGCGTTCGAGGTCGAATGGCGGCAGGAGAACCCGATCGACCTCGAGCTCTGCACGCGCTGCAACGCGTGCATCGCCGCCTGCCCCGAGGGCGCGATCGGCTTCGACTACCAGGTGGACCTCGGCAAGTGCAAGGCGCACCGCAAGTGCGTCGCCGCCTGCGGCGCGATCGGGGCGGTGGACTTTGCGCGGCGCGAGACCGCGCGCAAGGAGAGCTTCGATCTGGTCTTCGACCTTTCGCGCGAGCCGGCGATCCGTCTGCACGATCCGCCGCAGGGCTATTTTGCGCCCGGCGCCGATCCGCTCGAGCAGGCGCTCGCTGCGGCGCGCCTCGTCGCGCTCGTGGGCGAGTTCGAAAAACCGCGCTTCGTGCAGTATCGCGAGCGGCTGTGCGCGCACAGCCGTTCGGCGAAGATCGGTTGCACGAAGTGTCTCGACGTGTGCTCGACCGGCGCGATCTCGCACGCGGGCGACAACGTCAACGTCGAGGCGCACCTGTGCGCAGGCTGCGGCGGCTGCGCGACCGTGTGCCCTTCGGGCGCGCTCGCGTATCAGTTTCCGAGCGTGCCCGACATCGGCCGGCGGCTGAAGACGCTGCTTTCGACCTACGCCGCCGCCGGCGGCCGCGATGCCTGCGTGCTCTTTTTCGACCACGAGGCCGGGCGGACGCTCGTTCTGGCCACGGGCCGGCGCGCCGGCTTCGGCGAGCGGGGGCTCGGTGCGCGCGGCGCCGGCCGCGGGCTGCCGGCGCGCATTCTGCCGCTCGAGTGCTTTCACCCGGCCTCGATCGGCATGGACGTGCTTCTCGGTGCGCTCGCCTATGGGGCGAGCCAGGTGCGGGTGCTTGCGACCGGCCGCGAGGCCGAGAGCTATCTTGCCGCGCTGCGCCGCGAGATGGGCTATGCGCAGGCGATCGCGAACGCGCTCGGCTATGTTGGCGCGCACTTCGGCCTGATCGAAGCCGCCGAGCCTGAGGCGCTCGAGCGGGAACTCTGGGCGCTCGAGCCTGCGCAGCCGGTCGCAAAGCCGGGCGCCTTCGACCTCGCCGGAGAAAAGCGCCGCGCCCTCGATTTTGCGATCGATCATCTCGCCCGACACGCCCCGACGCCCAAGGAGGAAATCGATCTCGCCGCCAGCGCGCCGTTCGGGACGCTGCTCGTCGACCGGGAACGCTGCACGCTCTGCAAGGCCTGTGTCGGCGCATGCCCGGCATCCGCCCTGATCGATACGCCGGATGCGCCGAGGCTGCGGTTCATCGAGCGCAACTGCGTGCAGTGCGGCCTGTGCGCCGCGACCTGCCCGGAGGACGCGATCCGGCTGAAACCGCGGCTTTTGCTCGCGCCGCAGGCGAAAGAGCCGGTAACGCTGAACGAGGACGAGCCGTTCCACTGCGTTCGCTGCGGAAAGCCCTTCGGCACGCGGCGCACCGTCGAGCGAATGGCGGCGAAGCTCGCATCCCACGCGATGTTCGCCGGCGAGGCCGGGCGCCGGCTGAGGATGTGCGGCGATTGCCGCGTCGCCGACATGATGCTTTCGGGTAACGAGCCGACGATCTTCGACTATACCGACCGCAAATGAGCGCCGCGTCGATCTCGCCCGAAGACGAGGCGCGCGCGAACCTCTACGGCCTGCTCGCGCGGCTCTTTTACGCGCCTCCGGACCGCGCCCTCCTCGAAGCGCTCGCGAACGCCGACGAAATCGTCGCCGAGGATCCGGATTCTGCGGTCGCCGCCGCTTGGCGGGCGCTCGCCGCTGCCGCTGCGGCGACCGACGAGGAAGCGGTGCGGGAGGAGTACGAAGCCGCGTTCGTCGGTACGGGAAAGGCCGAAATCACGCTCTATACCACCGCCTACACCGCGAAGCATTCGCTCGACCTTCCCCTCGTCGAGATCAGGGATTTTCTTCAGAGCCAAGGGCTTGTGCGGCGCGAAAACGCTTTCGAGCCGGAGGACCACATCGCCGGCCTGTGCGAGACAATGCGCCACCTCATCGGCACGCCGGGCAAAGAGCGCGAGCAGCGGCGCTTCTTCGAAGTTTTCCTGTGGCCGGCGGCGAAACCTTTGTGCGACGCAATAGTGCAGTCGCACATCACCAACTTCTACCGGCGCGTCGCGCGGCTGGCGGAAAGTTTTTTCGAGCTTGAACACATCGCGTTCGATCTGGATTAAACTTTTCGCACGTTGCCGTATGTCACGAGCGCCCGGACTGGGCTCGGTCCGCGCGCTGGACCAGGAGAGGAGGTTACGATGAACGAGCGCAACATGCGGCTTTCGCGGCGTCACTTCCTTCTCACGCTCGGCGCAGGCAGCGCCGCCGCCACCACCGCGGCGCTGGTCGCCCAGTCGCCGCAGAAAAGCGAAGCTCCCGAAACGAACGACAAGCGCGCAACGCGTGGCTACCACGTGACCGCGCACATCGAACACTATTACCGCACCGCCCGCGTGTGAGGAGGATCGCCATGCTGCTCACCAGGAAGGCTAACGGAACCGCGCTGCCGCAGGCACGCCTTGCTCGCGGTCTGACCGGCGTGCTCGGCAGGACGATGGACCGGCGCGCGTTTCTGCGCCGCTCGGGGCTGACGCTGGGGGCGGGCGCGGTCGCCTCGCAGCTGCCGTTCAACCTCATCGGCACTGCCGAGGCGCAGCAGAAGAAGGTCGCCGCCAAAGTCGAGGTGAAACGCACCGTGTGCTCGCACTGCTCGGTCGGCTGCGCGGTGGACGCGTACGTCGAAAACGGTGTCTGGGTGCGCCAGGAGCCGGTGTTCGATTCGCCGATCAACCTCGGTGCGCATTGCGCCAAGGGCGCGAGCCTGCGCGAATACGGCCGCACCGCCGATTCGCACCGGCTGAAGTATCCGGTCAAGCTCGAAGGCGGCAAGTGGAAGCGCATCTCCTGGGACCAGGCGCTCGACGAAATCTCGAAGAAGCTGCTCGCGATCCGCGAAAAGGACGGGCCGGACGCGCTCTTCGTGGTGGGCTCCTCCAAGCACAGCAACGAGCAGGCGTATCTGCTGCGCAAGTGGGTCTCGCTCTGGGGCACGAACAACACCGACCACCAGGCGCGCGTGTGTCACTCGAGCACCGTCGCCGGCGTCGCCCAGACCTGGGGCTACGGGGCGATGACCAACTCGTACAACGACGAGCAGAACTCGAAATGCCTGTTCTTCCTCGGCTCGAACGCCGCCGAGGCGCATCCGGTCTCGATGCTGCATACGCTGCACGCGCGCGAGAACGGCTGCAAGGTGATCGTCGCCGACCCGCGCTATACGCGCACCGCGGCGAAAGCGGATCTCTACGTACGCTTCCGCTCGGGGACGGACATCCCGCTCCTGTTCGGCATCCTGCACGTCATCTTCAAGAACGGCTGGGAGGACAAGGAGTACATCCGCGGCCGCGTCTACGGCATGGACGCGGTGAGGAAGGAAGTGATGGAGAAGTGGTCGCCCGAGCAGGCGTCGGCCGTGTGCGGCGCATCGCCCGCCGAGATCGAGGCGATCGCGCGCATGCTCGCCGAGAACCGCCCGGGCTTCATCATCTGGGCGATGGGGCAGACGCAGCACAACCATGCGAACGCCGTGGTGCGCGCCTCGAACATCCTCATGCTCGCGCTCGGCAACGTCGGGCGCTCGGGCGGCGGTTGCAACATCTACCGCGGCCACGACAACGTGCAGGGCGCGACCGACGTCGGCCCGAACCCGGACACGCTGCCGGGCTACTACCACGTCTCGGTTCCGGGCAGCTGGGCGCACTGGGCGCGCGTGTGGAATGTGGACCTCGAGTGGCTGAAGAAGCGCTTCGCCTCCGAGGCGATGATGCAGAAGCCCGGCCTGACGGTGTCGCGCTGGATCGATGGCGTGCTCGAGAAGAACGAGCACATCGACCAGGACCCGAACCTGAAGGCGATCATCTACTGGGGCATGGCGCCGAACAGCCAGACGCGCGGCCCGGACATGATCGAGGCGATGAAGAAGCTCGAGCTTCTCGTCGTCATCGATCCGTACCCGTCGGCCACCGCCGCGATGGTCGCGATGGCGCGCAAGGACGGCGCCTACTGCCTGCCCGCGTCGAACCAGTTCGAGACCGAGGGCAGCATCACCGCCTCCAACCGCTCGGTCCAGTGGCGCGAGAAGGTGATCGAGCCGCTCTTCGAAGCGCGCACCGACCACATGATCATGTATCAGCTCGCGCAGAGACTCGGGTTCGCCGATCAGCTGCTCGGCAAGCGCGACGGCAAGCAGAACATCCGGCTGGTCAAGGGCAAAGGCGGCATGGACGAGCCGGCGGTCGAGGACGTGCTGCGCGAGATCAACCGCGGCGCGTGGACGATCGGCTACACGGGCATCACGCCCGAGCGCATCCAGGCGCACATGCGCAACATGCACGTCTTCGACGTGAAGACGCTCAAGGCGCGCGGCGGCAAGGACGCAAAGACCGGCTACGACCTCACCGGCGACTACTTCGGGCTGCCGTGGCCTTGCTACGGCACCGCCGCGATCAAGCACCCGGGCACGCCCAACCTCTACGACACCTCCAAGCACGTGATGGAGGGCGGGCACACGTTCCGGGCACTGTTCGGCGTCGAACGCGACGGCGTGAGCCTGCTCGCCGAAGACGGCGTGCATTCGAAGGGCAGCGATATCACCACCGGCTACCCGCAGTTCGACCACAACCTGCTGAAGAAGCTCGGCTGGTGGGACGAGCTGACCGAAGAGGAGAAGAAGGAAGCCGAGGGCAAGAACTGGGCGACCGATCTCTCGGGCGGCATCATCCGCGTGGCGATGAAGCACGGCTGCAGCCCCTTCGGCAACGCCAAGGCGCGCGCGATCGTGTGGAACTTCCCCGATCCGATCCCGATCCACCGCGAGCCTCTGTTCAGCCCGCGGCCGGACCTCGTAGAGAAGTTCCCGACGCACGACGACGTGAAGACGCTGTGGCGGCTGCCGGTGCTCTTCAAGAGCGTGCAGCAGCAGGCGCTCAAGGACGAGGTGCACAAGAAGTTCCCGCTCATCCTCACCTCGGGGCGCCTCGTCGAATACGACGGCGGCGGCGAGGAAACGCGCTCGAACGCGTGGCTGGCGGAGCTTCAGCAGGACAACTTCGTCGAGATCCACCCGAAGACGGCCGCCGACCGCGGCATCCGCAACGGCGAGTACGTCTGGGTGACCACGCCGGCGAAGAACCCCGACGGCTCGCACGTGCGGATCAAGGTCAAGGCGAAGGTCACCGAGGGCGTCGGCCCGGACACGGTGTTCATCCCGTTCCACTTCTCCGGTTGGTGGCAGGGCAAGGACATGCTCGCCTTCTATCCGGAGGGCGCCTACCCGATCGTGCGCGGCGAGGCGGTGAACACCGCGACGACGTACGGGTACGACCGGGTCACGGTGATCCAGGAAACCAAGACCACGCTGTGCCAGGTGTCGAAGGCGTAACGCGGCGGCAAAGACAAGGAGACGGCCATGGCGAGAATGAAGTTCCTGTGCGACGCCGAACGCTGCATCGAGTGCAACGGCTGCGTCACCGCGTGCAAGAACGAGAACGAGGTGCCGTGGGGCGTGAACCGGCGCCGCGTGGTCACCATCAACGACGGCGTGGTAGGGGCCGAAAAGTCGATTTCGGTCGCGTGCATGCACTGCTCTGACGCGCCCTGCATGGCGGTGTGCCCGGTCGACTGCTTCTACCGCACCGACGACGGCGTGGTGCTGCACGACAAGGACCTGTGCATCGGCTGCGGCTACTGCTTCTACGCGTGCCCGTTCGGGGCGCCGCAGTTCCCGCAGGCGGGCGTCTTCGGACTGCGCGGCAAGATGGACAAATGCACTTTCTGCGCCGGCGGCCCGGAGCCCGACCGGTCCGAAGCGGAGTTCCGCAAGTACGGCCGCAACCGGCTGGCGGAGGGCAAGCTCCCGGCGTGCGCCGAGATGTGCTCGACGAAGGCGCTGCTCGGCGGCGACGGCGACGTGATCGCGGACATCTACCGCGAGCGCGTCATGCGTCGCGGCCGCGGTCCGGAGGCGTGGGGCTGGGGTACCGCGTACGGCCTGCCGGGCAAGGGCGGTACGGCACCGTCGGCGCCTGCGCCGGCGCAGACGGGCGGCAAGTCATGAAAAGAACCGTCGTGGTCGCGCTCGCAGCGGCGGCTTCGCTTTCGCTCGGCGCATGCATGGAGGTCGAGCAGACGGCGACCGCGCCCAAGGCGGGAAAATATCAGGGCAAGCCCGATACCCCGCCGTGGGCGAATGAGCCGCTCGCGCTGGAGAACGCTCCTCGGTGGACAAAAGGCGATCGCGCGAGCTGGGAAACTCAGATCAAGAACCGCCAGCTCGCGCAGCACGAGGACAGACGCATCTACCAGTAGGCTGTCCGGAGCGAGAAGTTCCGGACGCGTTTTCGCTCGAGGGCGGGGCGTTGCGTCCGCTGCGTGCGCGCATGAAAGGAGAGAGGGCATGTCGAGGATGAGAGCGATGGTGGTCGGCGCAGCGCTCGCGTTTTGCGCCGGCGCCGCGTGTGCGCAGGGTGGCGCGCCGGCGGCACCGGCCGAAGACCCGCTCGCAAAGGCGCAGCGTGAGCGCGCGCTCGTACAGCCCGGAAACAACCAGCCGGTGTGGAGCGAGGTGCGCTCCGGGCAGCCGAATTACACCAGCCTGCCGGGGCGCGAGATGGGTGTGCTGATCCAGCCGCAGGCGCGCTTTCCCGGCCAGGAGAAGTTCACCACCGCCGGCGAGGCTTGGCGCCAGTTCCGCAACGGCCCGCTCACCTTCTGGGGCGGGTGGCTGATCGTCATCGTCGCGCTCGCGATCGCGGCGCTCTATTTCGCGAAGGGCCCGATCCGACTGCACGACAAGCCGACCGGGCGGTTGATCGAGCGCTTCACCGTCGCCGAGCGCTGGGCGCACTGGACGATGGGCATCTCGTTCGTCGTGCTCGGGGTGACCGGCCTCATCATGCTGTTCGGCAAGCACGTACTGCTGCCGGTGATCGGCTATACGCTCTTTGCCTGGCTCACCGCGCTCGCGAAGAACCTGCACAACTTCGTCGCCCCGCTTTTCATCGCAAGCCTCCTCGTCTTCATCGTGATGTACGTGCGGGACAACCTGCCCAAGGCGTACGATCTGCAGTGGTTCGCGCGGGTGTTCGGGTTCTTCTTCCGAGGCGAGCACGTGCCCTCGGGGCGCTTCAACGCGGGCGAGAAGGTCTGGTTCTGGGGGGGCGTGGTGGTGCTCTGCCTCATCGTGAGCGTTTCCGGCCTCATACTGCTCTTCCCGAACTTCGATCAGCTGCGCACCACCATGCAGCAGGCGCATGTGGTGCACGCCGTCGCGGCGATCCTCGTGATCGCCGCCTCGCTCGGGCACATTTACATGGGCACGATCGGCGTTGAGGGCGCGTATCAGTCGATGCGCTCGGGGTACGTCGACGAAACCTGGGCGAAGGAGCATCACCTCTACTGGTACGAGGAAGTGAAGTCGGGCAAGGCCGCCGCCGAGACCGGCGCCGTGCCGCAGGCTTCGCATTCCTGAGGCGAGGACAGGGAGGACCACGTGAACAGGCAATCGGCGATGGTGTGGGCGCTGGCAGCGGGGCTGACCTTCGGGGCGCTCGCCGCGGTGCAGGCGAAGCTGCCGCCTCCGCCGCCGAAGACCGAGGAAGAGAAAAAGGCCGAAGCGGAGAAGGCCGCAGCGGCGAAGAAGAAGGAAGCCGAAGCGCTCGAGCGCGCGATGGACAAGGCGGTCGCGAACTACAAGAAGAACAAGGGCATCGCCGAGGCGAAGCCCGAGCCGCAGGCCAAGGCAGCGAAGAAGTAGCGCCGAGGTCGCCGTGCGGGACATCGCGAGCGCTGCGCTGGTCGCCGCCGCGACGCTCCTTGCCGGCTGCCAGACGGTACCGTCGGATGCGCCGCGCGCGGTCGCGCATCTCGAGCCGACAAAGGGGAACAGGGCTGCGGGGACCGTGCACTTCTATCAGCTCGACGGACGGGTGCGCGTGGTGGCGAAGGTGAGCGGGCTCGTCCCCGGCCGCGAGCACGGCTTTCATATCCACGAGGTCGGCGACTGCAGCTCCGGCGACGGCATGAGCACGAAGGGCCACTTCAACCCATTCGGCAAGCCGCACGGGCACTTCGCAAGCGCCGAGCGCCACGCAGGCGACCTGCCTTCGCTCGAGGCCGATGCGAACGGGTTCGCTGGCCTCGAGGTGGACATGGACCAGATCACGGTGACGCCCGGACCGGCGAGCATCGTCGGCCGCGGCCTCATCGTGCACGCCGACCCGGACGACTACAAGACGCAGCCGACCGGAAACGCGGGTGCGCGCATCGCCTGCGCGGTGATCCAGGCCGGCTGACCGGACATATCCCGGAGGGTGAGGGAGAGGGCGCCGAAAGGCGCCCTTTTTTCTACACGCCCTCGACGATGAGCGCCTTCGTCTCGGCGGCCTTGAGCCGCATCGCGAGCAACGGCGCGTATTCGGGCGAGCGATACCAGCGGCGTGCCGCTTCGACGGACGGGAATTCGAGCACCACCAGCCGCCGCGGAGCCCATCCGCCTTCGAGCGACTCGAGCGCGCCGCCCCGCACGAGATACCGCCCGCCGTAGCGTGCGACCGTTTCCGGTACCTGCCGCCGATACTCCTCGAAAAGCGCTTCGTCCTTCACGTCCACCTGCGCGATGACGTATGCCGCCATGAACTTTTGCCTCCACGGTCACGATGAGGCGGGCAGAGTAGCGGTGCGGGGCGCCGGCGCGCAAGCCGCTCATCGGGGCGTCCTTTCCTCCGGCGGCTTCAGGCCGCGAAACGCGGCGAAAAGCATCAGATCGTAGGCGATCTTCAGCGCGCGGCAGAGCGCGAGCGGCCAGGCGAGCAGGCCGCTCGCGAAGAAGAACTGGCCCGCGGCGGCAAGCGACAGCCCGAAACGCTCGAAAAGCCACAGCGCGAGCAGCGACTGCACCGCAAGGCTGCCGGCGAAGGCATCCAGGCTGAACAGCGCCGCAAGGCGCAGAACGATGCCGCGCGAGGGGCCGAGCGGCGCCGCAGGCTGCGGTGTGGGGTCGCGCCAGGCGGGGACGCGACGGTAGGCGAGCCCGCCGGCTGCGCCCAGCGCGGCGTAGCCGACGAACAGGAGCCGCAGCGCATCCATGCGCTCCAGGCCCGCCTGCCCGAGCCATTCGGGCGCGGCGGCGAAGAGCGAGCCGAGCGCCCCGGCGAGCGCTCCGGCGAGGCTGTAGCGCGCGAAGACGCGCGTTCGCCGCTCGGGCGGCACCGCGCCGGCGAGCACCGCGTGCTCGATCGGCACGAACGGGCTCGTGCTGCCGCCCGCGGGGTTGATCGTGCCGACGAACGCGACGGCGAACGGCACCCAGAGCGGGCCCGCGGCAGCGTATGCGAGCCCGGTCGCCACCATGAGAAGCGCGGATGCAAGGAGCAGGCGCCGATGATCGTGGCGCGCTCCGAGCCAGCCCATCGCGAGGGTGACGAGCGCCGAGCCGAGGAGCGCGAGCGTCGCCACAAGACCCACTTCGAACGCGCCCATCCCGAGCGCAGTCAGGTAGACGGGCAGGATGACCGCGACGAAGCCATCGCCGAAATCGCGCAGCGCGCGCGCGACGAGGATTCCGACCACGGCCTGCGAGGAAGTACCCATCGCGCCTTCAGGCCGGGGCAGACAAGAACGCGACCGCGAGACCCGCGGCCGCGCAGGCGCCGATTACCGGGATGATCCCGGCCCGGAAGCGGAAAAGCGCGGCGAGCGCCGCGGCACCGATCGCGGCCGACAACCACTCGAAGCCGCCCGTCCAGCCGCGCGGCCAGAGTACATGCCAGGCAAAGAAGAGCGCGAGGTTCGCCACCACGCCGACCACCGCGGCGGTGATTGCAGCGAGCGGCGCGCTGAACTTCAGGTTGCCGTGCGTGGTTTCGACGAACGGCGCGCCGGCGAAGATGAAGATGAACGA
>JAOAFL010000090.1 GCA_026416295.1 Burkholderiales bacterium
TCACCGGGACGCCGAGCCGCCGGGCGATCTCGCGCGCGAGATCGGGCGCGACACCGTCGGGCTCGCCCGCGGGCGTGCGACCGGTGACGAGCAGGAAGTTGGCGAGGTTGATCCCGGCGCGCAACCGTCCCGTCGGGGCGAGTTCGCGCCGCAGTGCGTCGGTGACCGCGATCGGGTGCGGCATGGGGCGCGACGTTATCATGCGCGCCGGCGTGTCGAAAAACGGAGGATGTCATGAGCACGATCGCCTTCCTCGGACTGGGCGCGATGGGCTCGCGCATGGCGACGAACCTGCTCGCGGCCGGGCACCGCCTGCGCGTCTGGAACCGCGACCGGACCAAGGCCGTCGCCTTCGGCGAGAAGGGCGCCGTCGTCTGCGCCTCGCCCGCCGACGCGGTGCGGGGCGCCGAGTTCGTCGTCTCGATCGTCGCCGACGACCGCGCGACGCGCGCGGTGATGCTCGCGCCCGAAGGCGCGATCGCCGCGGCGGCGCCGGGCACCGTCATCGTCGATTCGAGCACCAACACGCCGGCGATGGCGCGCGAAGCGGCGAAGGCCTTCGCCGCGCGCGGCGTCGCCTACCTCGATGCGCCGGTCTCCGGTTCGCTCGCGCAGGCGCAGAACCGCGAACTCGTCTTCATGGTCGGCGGCGAGCAGGCGGCGTTTGCGCGCGCCGAGCCCGTCATGGCCGCGATGGGGCGGCTTGCGCGCCGGATCGGTCCGAGCGGGGCCGGCGCGACGCTGAAGCTCATCAACAACATGATCTCGGCCGCGCTCACCGCCGCGATCGCCGAGGCGGCGCAGGCGATCGAGGCGGCCTCGCTCGAGCGCGCTGCGGCGATGGAAATCCTCGCCGAGGGTGCCGCCGGCTCGCGTCTCATGAAGGCGAAGCTGCCGAAGATCCTCGAGCGCGATTTTGCGCCGCAGTTCCAGCTCGAGCTGATGGAAAAGGACCTGCGCTATTTCCTCGCGCTCGCCGAAGAGCTCGAGCGACCCGCGCCGATCGCCTCGCTCGTGCACGCACAGTTCCTCGCCGCGCGGCGCGCAAGCTGCGCGAAGCTCGACTCCTCGGCGGTGTTCCTGCACGTCGCGGGCGAAAAACCCTGACGCGGCGAAGGACCCCGCGCGGCGCGGCGGCCGACCGTCGGACGCTGAAACAGCGCCCGCGCCGCGCGAGGCGCTCGATTAGAATGCCGCCGGATCGCAGAAGACGCATCGCGCATGAGCACACGCACGTACGACTGCAGCAAATGCCCGGCGTACTGCTGCAGCTACACCCTGATCGAAGTCTCGCGCGCCGACATCGAACGCCTTGCGCGCCGCCTCGGGCTCGACTACGCGAGCGCCGAAGCCCGCTACACCAAGTTCGACCCCGGCGAGAAAGTCCGCGTGCTGCGCCACCGCAAGGACGAGCACTTCGGCAGCGTCTGCCGGCTGCTCGATCCGAAGACGCGCCGCTGCACGGTGTACGAGGCGCGCCCGCACGCCTGTCGCAGCTATCCCTACGGCAGCACCTGCGGCTACTACCAGTTCCTGCGCTTCGAGCGCAGACACCAGGACGATCCGGCCTGGATCGCGACCACCGGCTAGCGACCGGCGCGCGCGAGCGCCGCCGCGCGCACGCCAGAAAGCGTCGCAGACGGGCTGATCGCCTCCGGATCGATGCGCAGCTCGAGGACGGCGGGTTTGCCGCTTGCGCACGCGCGCTCGAACGCCGGCGCGAAATCCTCGGTGCGCGCGACCACCTCGCCGTAGCCGCCGAAGGCGCGCGAAAAAGCGGCGAAATCCGGGTTCCTGAGATCGGTGCCGCAGACGCGCCCGGGGAATTCGCGCTCCTGGTGCATGCGGATCGTGCCGTACATGCCGTTGTTCACCACGAGGGCGACGATCGGCGCGCCGTACTGCACCGCGGTCGCGAACTCCTGCCCGTTCATGAGAAAGTCGCCGTCGCCCGAGAAGGCGAGCACCGTGCGCTCGGGCGCGGCGAGTTTCGCCGCCACCGCCGCCGGCACCCCGTAGCCCATCGAGCCGCTGGTCGGCGCAAGCTGCGTACGGTAGCGCTTGTAGCGGAAGTGCCGGTGTACCCAGGCGGCGAAGTTGCCGGCGCCGTTCGCGACCACGGCATCCTCGGGAAGCCGCTCCGAGAGCCAGCGCACGATCTCGCCGAGTTGCACCGCCCCGGGCATCGGGACCGGCGCAGCCCAACGCTCGTACTCTTCGCGCGCCGCCTGCGTGCGCGCGCGCCAGCGCGCCCCGTCCACCTCCAGCGTCGCGAGCGCCTCGGCAAAGCGCGGGTACGCTGCGTTGATCGGCAGCGCCGACCAATAGACTCGGCCCAGTTCCTCGGCGCCGGCGTGTACGTGAACGAGCGTCTGGCGCGGCACGGGAACGTCGAGCAACGTGTAGCCGCTCGTCGTGATCTCGCCGAGCCGCGCGCCGACGACGAGGAGCAGATCGGCCTCCTTCACGCGCGCGGCAAGCTTGGGGTTGACGCCGATGCCGACGTCGCCGACGTAGCACGGGCTGCGGTTGTCGAAGTAATCCTGGCAGCGGAAAGCGCAGGCGACCGGAAGGGCGGCCCGCTCGGCCCAGCGCCTCAGCCGCTCGAGCGCCTCGGCGGTCCAGCCGCCGCCGCCGAGGATGACGAGCGGCCGCTCGGCCTCGGCGAGCAGCCGCGCAAGCCGCGCCATGTCCTCGGGCGCCGGCGCAGGCGCCGGCGTGCGGCGCGCAGGCGCGTCGGCGACGGCGGCCTGCGCATACAGCATGTCCTCCGGCAGCGCGAGCACGACCGGCCCCGGACGCCCGGCGGTGGCGGTGTGAAACGCGCGGCTGACGAATTCCGGGATGCGTTCCGCGCGGTCGATCTGCGCGACCCACTTGACGAGCGGACCAAACATGCGCCGGTAGTCGATCTCCTGGAATGCCTCGCGCTCGGCGATGTCGCCGCCCACCTGTCCGACGAAGACGACGAGCGGGGTCGAATCCTGGTGCGCGGTATGCACGCCGACCGCCGCGTTGGTCGCCCCGGGCCCGCGCGTGACGAACACGACGCCCGGTTCGCCGGTCAGTTTCGCGTGCGCCTCGGCCATGTAGGCCGCACCGCCTTCGTGGCGGCAGACGACGAACGGGATGCGTTCGCGCACGTCGTAGAGGCCGTCGAGCACCGGAAGGAAACTTTCGCCCGGCACGCCGAAGACGCGGCGCACGCCCTGGGCGAGGAGCTGGTCGGCGAGGATGCGCCCGCCGTGGCGCGCGCAAAGCTCGGCCGTCATGCGTTCGACGCGAACGCGCGCGCAGCCGCCGCCGCACAGTCGGCGAGCGCCGCGTGCGCGGCATCGAGCACCCGCCCCATCGTGATGAAGCCGTGCACCATGCCCTCGTAACAGCGGTATTCGACCGCGACGCCCTCGCCGCGAAGGCGCTCGGCGTACGCCCGGCCTTCGTCGAGCAGCGGGTCGTAGCCGGCGGTGAGCACGAACGCCGGCGCAACCCCGGCGAGCCGCGGCGCAAGTAGCGGCGAAGCGCGCCAGTCGAGCCAGTCGGACTCGCGCGGAAGATAGTGCCCGCGGAAGTAGCGCATCGCCGCCTTCGTGAGCAGGTAGCCCTCGCCGTTTCGCTCGATCGAGGCGTGACCCATGCGCTGGTCGGTCGCCGGATAAATGAGAAGCTGAAGGACGAGGTTCGGTGCGCCTGCATCGCGCGCCGCGGGCGCCGTCACCGCCGCGAGGTTGCCGCCGGCGCTGTCGCCGCCCACCGCAAGCCGCGCCGCGTCCGCCCCGAGCGCGGAGGCGTTCGCCGCGATCCACGCGGTCGCGGCGATCGCGTCCTCGACCGCCGCCGGAAACGGCGCCTCCGGCGCCTTGCGGTACTCGACCGAGAACACCGCGCAGCGCGCGCCGTTCGCGAGCGTGCGACAGACGACGTCGTGAGTGTCCAGATCGCCGATCACCCAGCCGCCGCCGTGGAAGTAGACGAGCGCCGGCAGGCGCGCCCCGTCGGCCGCGCCCTGCGGCCGGTAGGCGCGCACCGGAATCGGCCCGCCGGGCCCGTCGGCGAGCACGAGACGCACCGACGCGACCGGCGGCGGATCGGGCGCGAGCACCGCGCGCGTGTCGCGGTACAGCCGCCGCGCGACCCGCGGCGGTACCTCGCTGTAGGCGGGAAGCGGCGAGCGCGCCGCGCGCTCAAGCAGCGCCGCCGCCTGCGGATCGAGCGGCGTCATCGCGCCTCGGTCCGCGCGCTCGCACGCGCCGGTTTTCGCTTCGCCATCGTCGCCCGCGCCCTCGTCCTGCGGATGCGTTCGATTATAGTAGCGGCATGCAGGACGACATCCAGACGCTGCGCCGCATCCTCGCCGAGTCGCGCGTGCTTGCGGTCGTCGGCCTGTCGGCCGACTGGCACCGGCCGAGCTATTTCGCGGCGAAGTACATGCAGGAGCACGGCTACCGCGTGATCCCGGTCAATCCGCGCTATTGCGGCGGCCAGATCCTCGGCGAGCGCTGCTACGGCTCGCTGCGCGAGATCCCGGAGAAGGTGGACCTCGTCGACGTGTTCCGCCGCACGGAGGACGTGATGCCGATCGCCGAGGACGCGGTCGCGATCGGCGCAAAAGTGCTCTGGCAGCAGCTCGGCGTGAGAAACGAGGCGGCGGCGCAGTACGCGCGCGCGCACGGCCTCGAGGCGATCATGGACCGTTGCGTGAAGATCGAGCACGGGCGGCTGTTCGGCGGCCTGAACTGGGTCGGCGTCAACACGCGCGTCATTTCCGCGAAACGGCCGCGCTGGCTGCCGTACTGACGCCTTGACCGCGGCGGCGCGCCGGCTATCCTTGCGCCGATGAGCCTCGCGATCCGCGTCTTCGACGGCCGCTTCGGGCGCCTGAAGCTCCTCGAAGTCCGCGAGCCGGTCGCGCTCGGGCCGCGGTCGGAGCCGCAGGTGCTCGCGCTCGTCGAGGGCGCGCCGCTCGCGCTCGATCCGGCCCCGGCGGAAGAAGCGGCCGCGACGCTCGGGCGCGAGCAGCTCGTTTTCGTCAATCCCGGCGAGCGGTTCGCGCTCGCGCCGGCCGACGGCGACCCAGGCGCCTCGGCCCAGCTGCTGCTCCTTCAGCTCGCAGAAGGATGGGTGCGCGCCCGCTTTCCGGCGGCGTTCGCGCGCGGCGCGCGTCCGTTTCCCGCGCGCCGCGAGCCGATCACGCCGCGCCTTCGCCAGCTCGCCGACCTCCTCGCGCTCGAGGCGCTCGCCGACCAGTTCCTCGCCGCCGACCGGCTCGAATTCATGGTCGAAGACACGATGTTCTCGATCGCCGAGACGTACCTTGCGCGGCGCGCCGGAGGCGCGCGCTTCTGGCGCGGTTCGCCGTTCGCCGATTCGCGCATCCGGCGCGCGCTCGCGCTCCTGCGCGCGCGGCCGACGAAGGCGCTGAACATGGACGAAGTGGCCGCGCGCGTCGGGCTTTCGCGCTCGCGGTTCTACGACCTGTTTCATCTGAGCACCGGGTTTTCGCCGCGCGCGTTTCTCGACAAGCTGTGCGTCGAATCGGCGATCGCGCGCCTCGCCGCCGGGCGCGGAAGGATCGCGGAGGTCTCGTCCGAACTCGGCTTCTCGGCGCAGTCGAACTTCACCCGCTTCTTCCAGCACCATGTCGGCATCGCGCCGTCGGCCTATCGCGCCGCGCTGCGCCGCCTGCAGGGCTCGGGCGGCGGCGAGCGGCGCGACTAGACGGCCCGGCGGCGGCGATCGCGCGATGGCGGACCGCAAGTTCGGCTTCGAGACGCTCGCGCTGCACGCCGGGCAGGTCCCCGATGCGGTGACCGGGGCGCGCGCGGCGCCGATCTACCAGACGACCTCGTTCGTCTTCGACTCGGCCGACCACGCCGCGAGCCTGTTCAACCTGCAGACCTTCGGCAACGTCTATTCGCGCATCTCGAACCCGACGGTCGCGGTGCTCGAAGAACGGGTGGCCGCGCTCGAGGGCGGACGCGCGGCGCTCGCCTGCGCGAGCGGTCAGGCGGCCGAGGCGACCGCGATCCTCACGCTCGCGCACGAGGGCGATCACATCGTCTCGGCCTCGACGCTCTACGGCGGCACGCACACGCTGCTCGCCGTGAATCTCGCAAAGCTCGGGATCGAGACGACGTTCGTGCACCCCGACGACCCGGAGAATTTCCGCCGCGCGCTGCGGCCGAACACGAAGCTCCTTTACTGCGAGACCCTCGGCAACCCGCTGCTCAACGTCGTCGATCTCGAGGCGGTCGCGAACATCGCCCACGAAGCGGGGGTGCCGCTTGTGGTGGACAACACCGTACCCTCGCCGTACCTGTGCCGCCCGATCGAGTGGGGCGCCGACATCGTCGTGCACTCGGCGACCAAGTACCTCGGCGGCCACGGCACGACGATGGGCGGCGTGATCGTGGAATCCGGCAAGTTCGACTGGGGCAACGGCAAGTTTCCCGAATTCACCTCGCCCTCGCCCGGCTACCACGGGGTGATCTTTCACGAGACCTTCGGCGACTTCGGCTTCACGATGAAGGCGCGCATGGAGGTGATGCGCACTTTTGGCCCGGCGCTCTCGCCGATCGCCGCCTGGCTGCTTCTGCAGGGGGTCGAGACGCTTCCCGTGCGCATGGAGCGGCATTGCGCGAACGCGCTCGCGGTGGCGAAGTTCCTCGCCGACCACCCGCGCGTCGCCTGGGTGAACTATCCGGGCCTCGAAGGCGATCGCTACCATCGCCTCGCGCAGAAGTACCTTGCGCGGGGCGCCTCGGGGCTCGTCAACTTCGGCATCCGGGGCGGCGCGCGCGCCGGCGAGCGGTTCATCGAGGCGGCGCAGATGATGAGCCACCTCGCGAACATCGGCGACGCGAAAACGCTCGTCATACACCCGGCCTCGACCACGCACCGGCAGATGAGCGAGGAGGAGCAGCGCAAGGCGGGCGTCACCCCCGACATGATCCGGCTGTCGGTCGGCCTCGAGACGCTGGAAGACATCCTCTGGGACATCGACCAGGCGCTCGCCGCGAGCGCGCGCGCCTAGCGGGGAGGCGGCGATGTTCAGCTGGGACATCATCGAGCACGGCAGGCCCCTGCAACGTGTGGTGAAAGAGACGCCGACGCCGCAGGGCACCGAGGTGCTCGTGCGCGTGCTGCGCTCGGGCGTATGTCATTCGGACCTGCACATCTGGGAGGGCTTCTTCGACTGGGGCGGCGGCAGGCGCTTCTACGTGAAGGAACGCGGCTGCGTGCCGCCGTTCACGCTCGGGCACGAGCCGTTCGGCGTGGTGGAGGCGCTCGGGCCGCGCGCGCGCGGCGTGAAAGCGGGCGAGCGCCGGATCGTCTATCCCTGGATCGGCTGCGGAAAGTGCGCGGTGTGCCGCGCGGGCGAAGACCACTACTGCGTCGCCGGGCCGCGCTTTCTCGGCGTCACGCGCCCGGGCGCCTACGCGAGCCACGTCATCGTGCCGCACCCGAAGTACCTGGTGGACGCGAAAGGCCTTGACGACGCGTTCGCGGCGACGCTCGCCTGCTCCGGGCTCACCACCTACAGCGCGACGGCGAAGCTTCCTGCGCTCGGCGCGCGCGACTGGGTGGCGGTGATCGGCTGCGGCGGCCTCGGCATGGTGTGCATCTCGGTGCTGCGCGCGCGCGGCATCCGCAACATCGTCGCCTGCGACGTCGAGGAGGCGAAGCTCGCCGCCGCGCGCCGCCAGGGCGCAAGGCGCGTGCTCGACACGCGCGCGCCGGAGGCGGCGCAAAAGCTCGCCGAGCTCGCCGACGGCAGCCTCGCCGGTGCGATCGACCTCGTCGGCACGCCGGCCACCGCCGCGCTCGGCATCGGCGCGCTGCGAAAGGGCGGCCGCTACATCCTGTGCGGCCTGTACGGCGGCGAGCTGGTGCACCCGCTTCCGCCGATCGCGCAGCGCGCGATCGGCATCGTCGGCTCCTACGTCGGAAGCCTGCGCGAGCTGAAGGAAGTGGTGGCGCTCGCGAGAAAAGGGCGGCTGCGCCCCGGGCCGATCGCGACGCGCCCGGCGGCCGAGGTGAACGCGGTGCTCGACGAGTTGAAAGCCGGCAAGGTGCTCGGCCGCGTGGTGCTCGCCTTCGACCAATGAGCCGCGCGCCGGATCGCGGACCGAGGCTGCGTACAGCGCGTCCTTAGAATACGGTCGTGGGCGCGCCGTTCTCCTGGTCGTTTCCCTACCGCTGGCCGCGCAAGCCGCTGCTCGCGAAAAACGTCGTCGCCACCTCGCAGCCGCTTGCGGCGCAGGCCGGCGTCGCGATGCTCGCCGCCGGCGGCAACGCGGTCGATGCCGCGCTCGCCACCGCGATCGCGCTCACCCTCGTCGAGCCGGTCTCGAACGGCATCGGCTCGGACCTCTTCGCGATCGTCTGGGACGGCGAGCGGCTGCACGGCCTGAACGCCTCGGGCCGCTCGCCGGCGGCGTGGACGCCCGCGTTCTTCGGCAACGCGCAGGCGATGCCGCAGCGCGGCTGGAACACCGTCACCGTGCCCGGCGCGGTCTCCGGCTGGCGCATGCTTTCGGAGCGCTTCGGCCGACTGCCGTTCGAGCGGCTGTTCGAGCCGACGATCCGCTACGGGCGAGAGGGTTTTCTCGTCTCGCCCACGGTCGCGCGCCAGTGGGCCCAGCAGGCCGAGGAGCTGCGGGGCCAGCCGGGGTTCGCCGAGGCGTTCCTGCCGGGCGGGCGGGCGCCTGCGCCGGGCGAGCTTTTCCGGCTTCCGGAGCACGCGGCGACGCTCGAAAAAATCGCCGCGACGCGCGGCGAGGCATTCTATCGCGGCGATCTCGCGGAAAAACTCGAATCGCACGCGCGCGCAAACGGCGCCGGTCTGCGCGCGGCCGACCTCGCCGCGCACGAATCCGACTGGGTCGCGCCGCTCGCGATCGACTACCGCGGCTACACCGTGCACGAGCTGCCGCCGAACGGACAAGGCATCGTCGCGCTCGCCGCCCTCGGGATCCTTTCGCACTTCGATCTGGCGAGCCTTCCGGTCGACGGCGCCGACAGCCTGCACCTGCAGATCGAGGCGGTGAAGCTCGCGTTCGCCGATGCGCTCGCCTACGTCGCCGACCCGGCTCACATGCCGTTCGCGGCCGACACGCTCCTCGATCCGGCCTATCTTGCGGCGCGCGCGCGGCGCATCGACCGGCGCCGCGCGCAGGTCTTCGCCGCCGGCTCGCCGCCCGCCGGCGGCACCGTCTACCTCACCGCCGCCGACGCCTCGGGCAAGATGGTCTCGCTCATCCAGTCGAATTACATGGGGTTCGGCTCGGGCGTCGTGGTGCCGGGGACCGGGATTTCGCTGCAGAACCGCGGGGCGACCTTCGTGCTGCGGCCCGGGCACCCGAACTGCGTCGGCCCGCGCAAGCGCCCGTACCAGACGATCATCCCGGGGTTCGTGACGCGCGCCGGTCGGCCGGTGATGAGCTTCGGCGTGATGGGCGGAACGATGCAGCCGCAGGGACACGTGCAGGTCATGGTGCGCATCGCCGACTACGGGCAGAACCCGCAGACCGCCTGCGACGGGCCGCGCTTTCGCTGGGTAAAGGACCTCGAGGTGAACGTCGAAGCGGGTTTTGCGCCGTCGGTGCTGGAAGACCTCGCCGCCCGCGGCCACCGCCTGGTCGAGCTGAAGGAAGGCTACATGGACTTCGGCAGCTGCCAGGCGATCTGGCGCCTGCCCGAGGGCTATCTCGCTGCGAGCGACCCTCGGCGCGACGGTCAGGCGGCCGGGTTCTGAACCGGAGGGCGCAGCGCCGGGGCTCGCGGCACGCTCGCACGATGATCAAGGTCTGGGGCCGGACGAACTCGGTGAACGTCAAGAAGGTGCTCTGGTGCCTGGAGGAGCTGCGTCTGCCCTACGAGCGCATCGACGCCGGCATGCAGTACGGCGTGGTGGATACGCCCGAGTACCGGCGCCTCAACCCGAACGGGCTCGTGCCGACGATCGAGGACGGCGATTTCGTACTGTGGGAGTCGCACGCGATCGTGCGCTACCTCGCCGCCTCCTACGGCAAGGGCGTGCTCTGGCCGCGCGAGGAGCGCGCCCGCGCGATCGCGAACCAGTGGATGGACTGGACCTTCACGCTGCAGGCGGCGCTGCGGCCGGTGTTCTGGGGGCTCGTGCGCACGCCGCCCGAAGCGCGCGATCCGGCGGCGATCGAAGACGGCCGGCGAAGGACCGCGCAACTCCTCGACATCCTCGACGGTGCGCTCGCCGACCGCGCGTACCTCGCGGGCGTTTTTTCGATGGCGGAGATCGTCCTCGGCTGCCACGTGCACCTCTGGATGCGGCTTCCGATCGAACGGCCCGCGCATCCGAACGTGCGCGCCTGGTTCGCCCGGCTGGTCGCGCGGCCGGCCTTTCGCAAGGTGGTCGACTTGCCGCTTTCCTGAGCGCGTCTCAGCGCGCCTGCGGCGCGAACGCGCCGCGCGCCCGCGGCTCTGCGGCCGCGAGCCCGCGCACGCGCTCGTAGAACCGCGGAAGATCGCCGCCCTCCTCGGCGAGCAGCCGCTCGAACTGCGGCACGAGCCGGGTGTAGACGGCATGCGCCGCGAGCACTGCGTTGTTCGGCTCCACGCCCGAGAGCCGCGCATGCGCGCCGAGCGCGGCTCGCAGCGCCGCAAGCTCCGCCGCCTTGCGGCGGCGCTTGGTCTCGGGGTCGAGCGGCTCGCGGTAGAGCGCCGCAAGCCGCGCGCGCGTCGCCTCCATCTGCGCCTGCACCTCGGCCGCCCGCGCTTCCAGCGCCGCGAGCCGCGCGAGCGCCTGCGGGCGGTCGCGCAGCCAGCGCCGCAGCCCCTCGCGCTCGACCGCCACCGCAAACGATTCGTTGAACGCGGTGTCGTCGGCCGCGTAGGCCACCTGGTGCGCGAGCTCGTGGAAAATGAGCCGCGCAAGCTCCACCTCCCCGCGCTCGACGAAGGTCGAAAGCAGCGGATCGTCGAAGCGCCCGAGCGTCGAGTACGCCGCGACGCCGTAGACGTAGACGTCGTGGCCGGCCGCGCGCAGCCGCGCGGCGTACGCCTCGGCCGCCGCTTGCTCGAAGAAGCCGCGGTAGGCGACGCAGCCGGCGACGGGAAAGCACCAGGTGAGCGGCTCGAGCGAGAACTCGGGCGCCGCGACCACGTTCCAGACGGCGAACGGCCGGTCGAGCGCGGCGTAGCTGCGGTAGGCGCCGTTATCGGGCAGGCCGAGCTCGCGCGAGGCGAAGTCGCGGATGCGCTGCGCGAGCTCCAGCCGCTCGCGCAGCGCCGCCGGCAGCTGCGGATCGGCGAGCAGCGCGGCAACCGGCCGCGCCCGGCGCATGAGGTCGAGGTGACCGGAGATCGCCTGCCCGTAGTAGCCGAGCGTCTCGCAGCCCGAGAGCGCGAGCGCCGCAACGAGCGCGCTAGCCGCTCTCACGCAGAAAGCGCCCGGTCGCGAGAAACGCGGCCGCTTCGCGCGCGACGCGCGCCGAAACGAGCATCGTGCTGTGCGAGACCGCGAGCACGATGCGATCGGCGGCGCCCTCGACCTCGGTCTCCTCGACGCGCACGACACCGTCGCTCGGCCCGGGCAGCCCGGCGACGATGCGGCCGAGGCCGAGCGC
>JAOAFL010000008.1 GCA_026416295.1 Burkholderiales bacterium
CCGCGACGCGCGGCAGCTCGCGCGGCAGCACCGCCTCGCGCCAGGCCGCATCCTGGCGGTCGAAGACCGTGGTCGAGGGCATCGAGACCACACGCACCGGAAAGTCAAGGAGCCTCTGGGCAGCCAGGGCAAGCTGGACCTCCGAGCCGCTGGCGATCAGCACCGCGCGGGCAAACGGCGCGTCGGAAATCACGTAGCCGCCGCGCGCGATCGCCTCGGGGCGCGGGTGTTCGAGCGCAGGCAGCGCCTGGCGCGAAAGCAGAAGCGCCGTCGGCCCGTCGCGCCGCTCGAGCGCCTGCGCCCAGGCGACCGCGGTCTCGACCGCATCGGCCGGGCGCCACACGTCGAGGTTGGGAATGAGCCGCAGGCTCGCCGCGTGCTCGATCGGCTGGTGCGTGGGACCGTCTTCGCCGAGGCCGATCGAATCGTGGGTGAAGACATAGACGACGCGCCTGCGCATCATCGCCGCAAGGCGAATCGCGGGCCGCGCGTAGTCGGAAAAGACGAGGAACGTCCCGCCGTAAGGGATGAAGCCGCCGTGCAGCGCGAGCCCGTTCATCACCGCGGCCATGCCGAATTCGCGAACGCCGTAGAAGACGTAGTTTCCGCCGCCGGTGCGGCCCAGCGGGCGCGAGGCCTTGACGAGCGTCAGGTTCGAGCCCGAGAGGTCCGCCGAGCCGCCGATCAGCTCCGGCAGCGCCGCAACGAGCACTTCAAGCGCGTTCTGCGATGCCTTGCGCGTCGCAACGCTCGCCTTGTCGGCCGCTGCCTGCGCGACGAGCGCCTGCACCTTCGGCCCGAAGTCCCCGGGCAGCTCGCCGGCAAGCCGGCGCCGGAACTCGGCCGCGAGCGCCGGGTGCGATTTTTCGTAGCGCGCAAGCCGCCGCCGCCAGCGCGCTTCGGCCTGCGCCCCCCTGGCCCTTGCGTCCCAGCCGCGGTAGATCGGCTCGGGGATCTCGAAGGGCGGATACGGCCAGCCGAGCGCCTTGCGCGCGGCGGCCACCTCCTCCTTGCCAAGCGGTGCCCCGTGCGCCGCTCCGGTGCCCGCCTTGGTGGGTGCGCCCTTGGCAATGACCGTCTTTGCGATGACGAGGCTCGGTCTCGATCTCTCGCGCTTTGCCCGCCTGAGCGCCCGATCGAGCGCCTGCAGATCGTGCCCGTCGATCGGCCCGAGCACCTGCCAGCCGTAGGCGAGAAAACGCCGGCGCACGTCGTCGGCGTACCACTGGCTGATGGAGCCCTTCTCGGAATCTATCGAGATGCCGTTGTCGTCGTAGACGACGATCAGCTTGCCGAGCCCGAGCACCCCGGCGAGCGCGCAGGCCTCGTGCGAGACGCCCTCCATCAGGCAGCCGTCGCCCGCAAACGCGTAGGTCCGGTGATCGACGATCTCGAGCCCCGGGCGGTTGAACTCGGCCGCAAGCAGCCGCTCGGCAAGCGCCATGCCCACCGCATTGGCGAGCCCCTGCCCGAGCGGTCCGGTGGTGGTCTCGACCCCCGGCGTCGCCCCGTACTCCGGATGCCCCGGGGTCTTTGAACCCAACTGCCGAAAGCGGCGCAGCTCCTCCATCGGCAAGTCGTAGCCCGTCAGGTGTAGGAGCGCGTAAAGCAGCATCGACCCATGGCCGTTCGACAGCACGAACCGATCGCGGTCGGGCCAGGCGGGATTGGCCGGGTTGTGCTTCAGATGCCCGGCCCAGAGCGTTAGCGCCGCCTCTGCCATGCCCATCGGCATGCCCGGATGCCCGGAGCCAGCCGCCTCGACCGCATCCATCGCCAGCACACGCAACGCGTTGGCGAGGTCGCTGGGCGAAGCAGGGGCCGTCGTCACGCGAGGCGCGGGAAAGTCGCGGAAAGGGGGAATGCGTGGGCGATTATAGCGAAGCCCCTTCCTATAATCGGCGCATGATCGCGATGCCGTTCGATCGCCCGCTCGATTTTGTCGAACGCCTCGCGCCGCGCACGCCGCAGGCCGGCGCGCGCTGGTTCGTGTTCCGCGGCGATCGGCTGCTCGTCGAGATCGGACCGCCGAGTCCGCGGCCGTCGGACGATCCGCGCGTGCCCGCGCGCGCGAGCTGGGCGCGCTTGCCGGATCCCGACGTGTTGCGAGGGAACAACGACATTTTGTGGTGCGAGCCTCTTCGCACCCTGTATTTAGGGGAACTGGCCGGCACCGGTTGCTGGGCCGCCGAGGTGCCGGCGCAGGTCGCGCCGCCCGCAGGGCTCGCGTTCGAGGGATTGCGCGCGCTCTTTTCGGTGCTCGACGACGCGAGCTTTTCGCTCGCCGGCCGGGCGCTGCAGCTCCTCGACTGGGACCGCAACCACCGGCACTGCGGGCGCTGCGGCGCGCTCACCGAGCCGAAGCCCGGCGAGCGGGCGCGCGTCTGCCCCGCCTGCCGCCTTGCCGCCTACCCGCGCATCGCCCCGGCGGTGATGGCGCTCGTTCGCCGCGGGCGCGAGCTGCTCCTCGCCCGCAGCCCGCATTTCCCGCCCGGCATGTACAGCGCGCTCGCCGGCTTCGTCGAGCCGGGCGAGACGCTCGAGAGCTGCGTCGCGCGCGAGGTGGCCGAGGAGGTCGGCGTGCGAGTGTCGCGCATCCGCTACTTCGCCAGCCAGCCCTGGCCGTTCCCGCACTCGCTGATGATCGCGTTCGTCTGCGAGTGGGCTGCAGGCGACATCCGTCCCCAGGCCGGGGAGATCGAGGCCGCGGACTGGTTCGATGTATTGCAATTGCCGAAACTTCCGAGCAGAATCTCGATCGCCCGCCGGCTGATCGATCACGTCGTCGGCGAGATGCGCGCAGCGGCCGGCTGCCCGGCGGGCGCGCGCTAAGCGTGAGCGCGGTCGCTCGTCCGAAACGGGGGCCTTGAACGAGTTGAGCGAAGTCGAAGAGCTCGGTTTTTCGCCGCGAGGCGGTAACTCGGGGGCGCAGCCTGGAGGAAAACGTGCAGGGCTGCGCCTTCTCGTTTTTTCGGGGAGAACAAGATGAACGGACTGCACCTGATCGGCGACCTCAGCGGCTGCCGCTGCGATCCGCGGCTGCTCACCGACGGCAAGGGCTTCGAGGCAAAGTGCCTGGAATTCGTGCGCGCGGCCGGCCTCACCCCGATGTCTGCGAGCTTTCACCAGTTCGAGGGCTCGGGCTACACCGGCACCGTCGTGCTCGCCGAGTCGCACCTCGCGATCCACACCTGGCCCGAGCGCTCGGGGCTCACGCTCGACGTGTACGTCTGCAACTACAGCGCCGACAACTCGGCCAAGGCCCGCGCGCTGTTCGACGCGATCGTCGCGCATTTTCAGCCGGGCGAGGTGGCACGGCACGAGATCGAGCGCGGAGAGCACCTGATCATGGAGCCGCTCAACGACTCGACCGGCTTCTACATCAAGGCGAGCCGCAAGCTCGGCGAGTGGCAGACGAAGTTCCAGAGAATGGAGATCTACGACACGCCGCACTACGGTCGGATTTTCCGCCTCGACGGCTACAACATGACCTCCGAGCGCGAGGAGTTCGTCTACCACGAGAACCTCATTCACCCGGCGCTCACGGCGCACGCCGCGCCGAAGCGGGTGCTCGTCATCGGCGGCGGCGACGGCGGCTCGGCCGAGGAGGCGCTCAAGCACCCGTCGGTCGAGCAGGTGACGATGTGCGAGATCGACGAGGACGTGATCCGGGTGGCGAAAGAGCATTTCTTCGCGGTGCACCGGGGTGTGTTCGACAGCCCCCGGCTGCGGCTCGTCATCGGCGACGGGATGAAGTTCGTGCGCGAAACGCAGGAGCGCTTCGACCTGATTGCGCTCGATCTGAACGACCCGATGGGGCCGGCCGAGGCGCTCTACTCGACCGAGTTCTTCCAGCGCTGCCGGCACGCACTCGCGCCGGGCGGCGCGCTCGTGCTGCACATCGGCGCGCCGGTCGCCCGCCCCGATCGCGTCGCCGACCTTGCCCAGCGGCTGAACAGCGTGTTCCGGATCGTTCGGCCCTACACGATGTACATCCCGCTCTACGGCGCGCAGTGGGCGATGGCGGTCTGCTCGGACAAGCTCGATCCCAAGGCGTTCACCGCCGACGAGATCGATCGCCGGATCGAGGCGCGCAAGCTCCAGGACCTGCGCTTCTACAACGGCGAGACGCACGAAGGGGTGTTTGCGCTGCCCAACTTCATCCGCGACCTGGTGACCCCGCCGCGCTTGAAGCAACCGGTCCGCGGCCGGCGCCTCGGCGTCGTGCGCGCCGCCGGCAAGTAGGCAAGCGGGATCGAACGCGTCTGACGGGCAGGGGCGCCGCAAGGCGCCCCTTGCGCTTAATGCCCCGCCTGAATCCGCTTGCGCCGCTCGATCCGCCCCGCCGGCTTCTGATGGGCCCGGGGCCGATCAACGCCTATCCCCAGGTACTGCGGGCGATGGCAAAGCCCCTGCTCGGCCAGTTCGACCCGCAGTTTCGCGCCTACATGGCCGAGACCTCGGCGCTCTACCGACGGGTGTTCCAGACCCGCAACCGCTGGACGATGCTCGTCGACGGCACCGCGCGCGCGGGGATCGAAGCGGCGCTCGTGTCGCTCCTTGAGCCCGGCGACCGGTTGCTCGTGCCGATCTTCGGCCGCTTCGGGCACCTGCTCGCCGAGATCGGACGGCGCTGCGGCGCGCAGGTGCGCACGATCGAAGTCCCCTGGGGCCGCGTGTTCGAACCGGAGGACATCGAGCGCGCGCTGCGCAGGCACCGCCCGAAGCTGGTCGCGATCTGTCAAGGCGACACCTCGACCACGATGGCGCAGCCGCTCGCCGAAGTCGGCCCCCTCTGCGCCCGGCACGGGGTGCTCACCTATGTGGACGCCACCGCGACGCTCGGCGGCATGGACCTTCCGGTCGACCGCTGGCGGCTCGATGTGGTGAGCGCAGGGCTCCAGAAATGCCTCGGCGGGCCGTCGGGCTCGGCGCCGATCACGATTTCCGAGCGCGCCGCGCAGCTCATTTACCGCCGCCGGCACATCGAGCAGGGCTTGCAGCCGCCCGGCTACCGGCCCGGGCCGGGACGGCGCATCGCGTCGAACTACTTCGACCTCGCGATGATCATGGACTACTGGTCGGAGAAGGCGCTCAACCACCACACCGAGGCGACCTCGATGCTCTACGCCGCGCGCGAGTGCGCACGGCGGCTGGTGAAGGAGGGGCTGCGGGCGGCGTTTGCGCGCCATGCGCGCGCCTCGCGCGCGATGGTGGCGGGGCTCAAAGCGATGGGGCTCGAGCTCTACGGCGACGCTCGCCACAAGATGCCGAACATCACCGGCGTCGTGATCCCGCCGGGCGTGGACGGCGAGCGGGTGCGCCGCGCGATGCTCGATGAGCACGGGATCGAGATCGGCACCTCCTTCGGCCCGCTACACGGCCGGATCTGGCGGATCGGCGCGATGGGCGCGAACGCGCGCCTTGCCGCGATCACTCGAACGCTCGCGGCGCTGGAGAAAGTGCTCGCGCGCGAGGGCTACCGTCTCGAGCGCGGCGCGGCGGTGGCGGCGGCGGCTTCGGCCTGGCGCGCGCGGTAGGGGTGGTGTTCGAGCCAGTGCCGCGCGATCTCGATGCGGCGCGCGCACCAGACCTTGGGCTTACCGGTGACGTATTTCAGGAACCGCTCGAGCGCGGCGAGCCGCCCCGGGCGGCCGACGAGCCTGCAGTGGAGCCCCACCGACATCATCTTGGGCGCGGTGCGCCCTTCCTCGTAGAGCACGTCGAACGCGTCCTTGAGATACGCGTAGAACTGCTCGCCCGAGTTGAACCCCTGCGGGGTCGCGAAGCGCATGTCGTTCGCATCGAGCGTGTAAGGGACGACGAGCTGCGGCCGGCCGTAGCGATCGTCGTAGAACGGCAGGTCGTCGGAGTAGTCGTCGGCGTCGTAGAGAAAGCCGCCTTCCTCGACCACTAGGCGCCGGGTGTTGGGACTGGTGCGCCCGGTGTACCAGCCGAGCGGCCGCTCGCCGGTGAGGCGCCGGTGGACCTCGATCGCGCGCTGCATGTGCTCGCGCTCGGTCTCGAGCGGCACGTGCTGGTAGTCGATCCAGCGCCAGCCGTGGCTCGCGATCTCGTGGCCGGCGCGAAGGAACGCCTCGACCACCGCCGGATTGCGCTCCATCGCCATCGCGACGCCGAACACCGTGAGCGGTACGTCGTACTTCGCGAAAAGGCGCAGCAGCCGCCAGACGCCGGCGCGCGAGCCGTATTCGTAGAGCGACTCCATCGAGATGTGCCGCATGCCCGCAATCGGCTGCGCGGCGACGATCTCCGAGAGGAACGATTCGCTCGCCGCATCGCCGTGCAGGATCGAGTTCTCGGCGCCCTCTTCGTAGTTGAGGACGAACTGAAGCGCAATGCGCGCGCCGCCCGGCCACTTCACCTTCGGCGGGTTCGCGCCGTAGCCGACGAGGTCGCGCGGATAGTCGGGGCCGCTCATCGGCGCCAGTATACTGAGGCCGCCGATGCCGACGCTCGAGGCGCTCAACCGCATGGACCGCGACGCCTTCGTCTGCGCGCTCGGCGGCGTCTACGAGCGCTCGCCCTGGGTCGCGGAGCGCGTTCACGCGCGCCGGCCGTTCGCCAGCCGCAGCGCGCTCGCGCAGGCGATGCAGGCGGAAGTCCGGGCCGCAGGCCGCGAGGCGCAGCTTGCGCTCGTTCGCGCCCACCCGGAACTCGGCGTGCGCGCGTCCGAGGCGGGCGCGCTCACCGAAAACTCCGCGTCCGAGCAGGCGCGGCTTGGCTTGACGGCACTCTCGCCCGAGGAGGCCGCGCGCGTTGCGGAGCTCAACCGCCGCTACCGCGAGCGGCACGGCTTTCCGTGCATCGTCGCGCTCGCGCGCCACGCCTCGCGCGAGACGGTGCTCGCCGAAATGGCGCGCCGCATCGGCAACCCGACCGAGGCGGAGCTTGTCGCGGCGCTCGAGCAGATCGGCCAGATCGCGGCGGCAAGGCTCGAAAAGCTCGTTACGGAGGCCTGAATGGGCAGGCTTACCACCCATGTGCTCGATACCGCATCCGGCCGTCCGGCCGCCGGCATGCGGATCGCCCTTTCGATCCTCGAAGAAGGCCGCTGGCGGCTTCTTGCGACCGCCACCACCAATGCCGACGGACGCACCGACCGGCCGCTTGTCGAGGGCTCGGCGCTCGTCGCCGGACAGTACCGGCTCGTCTTCGACGTCGCCGGCTACTTTCGCGCGCAGGGCGTGGCGCTCCCTGACCCGGCGTTTTTCGACCGGGTGCCGATTCGCTTCGGCATCGCCGATCCTGCGGCGCACTACCACGTGCCGCTCCTATGCTCGCCGTGGAGCTATTCGACCTACCGCGGCAGCTAGATGGAAGCCTACCTCCTCGACTGGGCAGGGCTCGTTCTCAGGTGGGCGCACCTTGTCGCCGGCATCGCCTGGATCGGCGCCTCGTTTTACTTCATCTGGCTCGACGATTCGCTCGAGCCCCCGAAGCGTGCGGAAGACCGCGCGCGCGGCGTGGCGGGCGAACTCTGGGCGGTGCACGGCGGGGGCTTCTACCGCGCGGAGAAGTACGCGCTTGCGCCGCCCGAGCTGCCCGAGCGGCTCCACTGGTTCAAGTGGGAGGCGTACTGGACCTGGATCACCGGCTTTGCGCTTCTCGTCCTCCTCTACTACGCGAACGCCGAGACGTACCTGATCGATCCGCAGGTGATGCCGCTCGCGAAAAGCCAAGCGATCGGCCTCGGGCTCGGAAGCCTCGTTGTCGGCGTCGCGGTGTACGAGGGGCTGTGCCGCTCGCCGCTCGGCCGGAACGATGCGGCGCTCGCGGCGGCGCTTCTCCTCTTTCTCGCGGCGCTCGCCTGGGCGCTCACGCAGGTCTTCGGCGGCCGTGGCGCCTTCATCCATTACGGCGCGGTGATCGGAACCATCATGGCCGCGAACGTCGGCCACATCATCATCCCGGGACAGCGAGAGCTCGTGCGCGCGATGCGCGAAGGCCGCCCGCCCGACCCGAAGTTCGCGATCGCGGGCAAGCAGCGAAGCGTGCACAACACCTACCTCACGCTCCCGGTCCTGTTCACCATGATCTCCAGCCATTACGCGACCGCGTTCGCGAGCCGCTGGAACTGGCTGGTGCTCGTTGCGCTCACGGTCGCCGGGGCGCTCGTGCGCGTCTGGTTCGTGATGCGTCACAAGGGCCGCCCGCCCGCCTGGCCGCTTGCCGCCGCCGCCGCGATCTTCGCCGCGCTCCTCTGGCTGCTCGCGCCGAGGGAATCCGCGCCCGCAGGGCCGCCGGTCGCGTTCGCCGAGGTCGAGCGCGTGATCGTCGCCCGATGCGCGTCCTGCCATGCCGCAAGACCCGCTTTTCCGGGTCTCGCCGAAGCGCCGAAGGGGGTTCTTCTCGACACGCCCGAGCGGATCCGCCAGCACGCGAGCGCGATCCACCAGCAGACGGTGCTCGCCCGGGCGATGCCGCCCGGCAACGTCAGCGCAATGAGCGAGGAAGAGCGCGTCCTACTCGATCGCTGGTATCGCGCAGGCGCGCGAACGCCCTAGCGCGCCCTCAGGCGCGGATCTCCTGACGCTGGAAGAGCACGTAGGCGACGGTGAACGCGAGGATCACCGCGGCGACGAGCCCGGTCGCCTGCGGCCAGACGAGAAGCAGGCTTTCCGCGACCGGCAGCGGCGCTCCCAGCACCGCGCCCTCGAGCTGCGCGAAGAACACCGGTCCGAGCGCCCGCGTCGCCGGGTTGAGGATCGCGAGCGTCGCCTCGCCGAAAAGCACGTTCGGGGAGACGCGCGCGATCGCCAGTTGCAGCCGCGCGCGCTCGAGCTCCGCGAACGGCCCCGCGCCGGCCGGCGCGAGCGCCTCGGCTGCAAGCGGCGCGATCATCGCCCAGAACACCGAAAGCAGCAGCCAGACCGAGAGCGCGGCGAGCGCCGAGGTCGCCTGCTGGCGAAACAGCACCGAAAAGAGCATCGCCACCGCGAGCCATACGCCGCCGTAGGCGACGGTGACGAGGAGAAACGCGAAGCCGCGCACCACTTCCTCGCCCGAGGGTGCGAGACCGGTCATCAGGATCCCGAGCCCGATGACGAGCAGCCAGAGCGTGACGAACGCGATCGCGAGCGTGGCGAGCCCGGCGAGGAACTTGCCGATGAGGAGCGCGTCGCGATAGATCGGCTGCGCGAGCACGCGCGAGAGCGTGCGCCGCGCATGCTCGCCGTTCACCGCGTCGAAGCCGAGCGCGATCGCGACCAGCGGCACGAGAAACCCGAGGAAGACGACGAACGAGGGCAGCGGCTCGCGCGCGAGCGTAAAGAGGCTCAGGAACAGGAACGGGTCCTGACCGACCGAGTCGCGGATGCGCGAGATCGCGGCGTACACGGCGCCGCCCGCCGCAAGGAGGATCAACCCCTCGAGGAACCACAGGCGAACGCTCCCGAGGTGGTCGGCGGTCTCCTTCGCGAACACGGTTCCGACCCCGGTCCAGAGCGATCCCTCACGCCGCATGCGCCATCTCCCGGAAGTACGCGGTATAGACCTCGTCGAGGCTCGGCCGTTGCATCGCGAGCCCGAGGAGCTTCGCGCCGCAGGCCGCGGCTGCAGCGGCGATCTCGGCGCGCACGTCGCGCGCGGCGCTCACCGTAAAGCCGCCCGCACCGCGGCGCTCGATACGCTGTACGCCCGCGATGCGCGCGAGCGGCTCGTCAAAACCGTCGCCCCCCTCGGCTTCGACCTCGATGCGCCAGCCGCCGCCGAGCACGCGCTCGGCGAGCGCCTCCACGGTCCCCTCGAGCACCATGCGCCCGCGGTAAAAGAGCCCGACCCGGTCGCACACCGCCTGGACCTGTCCGAGCAGGTGCGAGGAAAGGAGCACCGTGATCCCGTCGGCCTTCAGGCCGCGGATCATGTCGAGAAAGTCGTGCGTGGACTGCGGATCGAGCCCGCTCGTCGGCTCGTCGAGAATCGCGACGCGCGGTGACTTCAGCAGCACCTCGGCAAGCCCAAGCCGCTGGCGCATGCCGCGCGAGAAGGTCCGCACCGCGCTATCGGCGCGGTCGGAAAGGCGCACCCGCTCGAGCACCGCCGAGATGCGCGCCTCGAGCGCCTCTGCCGTCAGCCCGGCGAGCTTGCCCGAGTAGCGCAGGTTCTCGCGCGCCGTCATGTCGTCGTAAAACCCGACCGAATCGGGCAGGTACCCGACGATGCGCTTCACCGCGAGCGGCTGGCGCGCAGGATCCAGCCCGAAAACGCGGGCGCTGCCGGAAGTGACTTCGGTCAGCCCGAGCAGCATCAGGATCGTGGTGGTCTTGCCCGAGCCGTTCGGGCCGAGCAGCCCGAAGACTTCGCCCGGTGCGACCCGCAGATCCAGACCGTCAACGGCGAGCGTGCGCCCGTAGCGCTTGGTGAGCGCGCGCGTCTCGATCGCCGGTTCGCTCATCGCCGCCCGTACCGCAGCATCGCCGCAACGAGCACGACCAGTGCCGCGGCGATCACCAGGATCCCGACCACGCCCCACAGGGTCGAGGTGCGCACGGTCACGCGGAAATCCGCCGAACGGTTCGCGCCGCCGGCCGATGCCCGCACCGTCATCATGTAATCGCCGGCGATCGCCTTCGCCGCAGGCACGACGAGCGCCTTCACCGTCTGGCGCGCGTTCGGCTCGATCGCATCGAGCCGCTCGGGCTGGAACGTCACCTTCCAGCCCGAGGGGGTGCTCGCATCGAGCTTCACGTCGCGCGCGGTCGCGCTGCCGGTATTCGCGACGACGATCTCGATCGCCGTCTCGCGTCCGGCTTCGGCCGCGGCGCTCAGCCGCTCCTCGCGCCCGACGAGCTCCAGCCGCGGCTCGCCGGCGACCTCGAGCGCGATCTCGCGCTGCGCCTCGGCCTTGCCGCTGGTTGCGCCGAGCAGCACCGGGTAGCGCCCCTCTTTTGCGCCGAACGGCGGCTGGATCTTGACGCTCACGGTCTTTTCTTCGCCCGCCTTGAGCGTGAAGCTCGGCAGCTCCTGTTGACCCCACTGCTCGGTCACGCGCACGCGGAACCCCTGCGGAACCGCCGCATCGACGCGCACGACCGCGTCGTCGCCGCCCTCGTTGCGCACCGCCGCCTTGAAGTCGAACTCGGTGCCCGGCGAGCCGCGCAGCTCCGGCAGATCCACGCGCAACGCAAGGCGCGGCGGCAGCGTCTGGCCGATGTTGAGTTCGAGCGGCAGCCGAAAGCGCGACTCCGCGCCGACCGCGACGACGGCGAACCGGTAGCTGCCGCGCGTCGCCTTGGGCGAAGGCTCAAGGCGCAGGCGCACCGTCGCCTTGTCGTTCGGCGCGACGAACACTGAGCGAACGCGCTTGCCTTCCCCGACCAGGCTCGCCGACCAGCCCGGGGGCACGCCTTCGAGCTGGAGCTGCACCGGCTGCGGCGCAAGCCCCGAGTTGTGGACCGTGAGCTCGAGCGTCACCGGTTCGCCCGCGGGCGCATCGAAAGACGGATACGGTGTCGCGACCCAAAGGCCGCGGTAGGCGGGCGCGGATTCCTTCTGCGTCTGCCCCGTCGCGCTTGCCGAAAGCGCGAACGCGAGCGCAACCGCGATCGCTGCACGCATGACCTCTCCTCCGTTGCAAGGCGCCCGCGCGGGCGCAAAAAAACCTTTCGCCGATTCGCGAAAACCGGGCGCGCCCCCGTGCGATGGGCACCGCCGAGGGTCCCCTACGGGACCCTTTTAATGGGGCAAGGTGTCCGTCGATTCAAGGGGACGGCCGCGCGCGCGGTGGGCCCGCTCGAGGACCTGCGCGAGCGCCGAGACCGCCACCTCGGCTGGGTGTTTGCCCGCCTTGAAGAGCCCGATCGGGCACACCAGCCGCGCGATCGTCTCGGGCGGAAGGCCCTTGCGGGCGAGTGCCGCGCGGAACTTGGCCGACTTCGTTTCGGACCCGATCAGCCCGAGGAAGGCGAAGTCGCCGCGCCGAAGCCAACGCTCGATGATCTCCAGATCGAGCGCGTGGCTGTGCGTCATGACGAGGACGTAGGCGCCGGCGGGCGCTCCGACGACGGTCGCCGCCGGATCCGGCGCGATCCGCACCCGCACGTTCGGCGCAACCTCGGAAGGGAACATCTCCGCCCGAGGGTCCACCCACAGCAGCCGACAAGGCAGCCGCTCGCAGATGCGCGCCACCTCTTTTCCGACATGGCCTGCGCCGTAGAGCACGACGTCGAATGCGGGCGCGTGCGCCTGCGGAAAATCCTCGCGCAGGGAAAACCGCAGCCGCACCGCGCCGCCGCAGCTCTGGCCGAAGCGCTCGCCCAGTTCCACGGTGCCTTCGTCGTGCGCTCTCCCCGCGGCGAGCATCGCGCGCGCGCGTTCGATCGCGCGGTATTCGAGCCGCCCGCCGCCGATGGTTCCGCGCGTCTCCTCTGCACTCACCCACATGCGCGCGCCCGCCTCGCAGGGCGTCGAACCGCGCGTCTCGAGCACCTCGATCTCAACGACGCAGGGCATGGATCGCCCGGAGCACGTTCTCGGGGGTGGCCGGCGCATCGAGCGGTACCGGATCGCGCGAGCCGCTCGTCGAGCCGATCGCATCCGCGATCGCGTGAAAGACCGAAAGCGCGAGCATGAGCGGCGGCTCGCCGACCGCTTTCGAGCGGTGGACGATGTCGCGCAGGTTTTCGCCCCGCTCCCAGATGCGCACGCGGAACACCGGCGGGCAGTCGCTCGCGGTCGGGATCTTGTAGGTCGAGGGCGCGTGGGTGGCGAGCCGTCCCTCGGCGTCCCAGACCAGTTCCTCGCAGGTGAGCCAGCCTACGCCCTGAATGAAGCCGCCCTCGATCTGGCCGCGGTCCACTGCCGGGTTGAGCGAGCGGCCGCAGTCGTGAAGGATGTCGGCGCGAAGGAGCCGCGATTCGCCGGTGAGGGTGTCCACGACGACCTCGGCGACCGCCGCGCCGTAGGCGAAATAGAAGAACGGCTCGCCCGAGAAGCGCTCCCGGTCGAAGTGAATGTCGGGGGTGCGGAAAAAGCCGGTCGCCGAAAGCGACACGCGCGCGAGGTACGCCTCTTTTGCGAGCGCGGCGAAAGAAAGCGTCTTCGCCGCGCCGATCCGCACGTGCCCGTCGCCGAAGACCACCTCGTTCGGCCGCACGCCGTAGGCGGCGGCGCAGTAGTCGGCAAGCCGCGCCTTGAGCGTTCGACAGGCGGCGCGCGCGGCTTCCCCGTTCAGGTCGGTGCCGCTCGAGGCGGCGGTGGGCGAGGTGTTCGGCACCCGCGCGGTCGAGGTCGCTGCGATTTTCACCCGCTCGCGCGGCAGGCCGAATTCGGCGGCGACGATCGCCTGAACCTTCACCATCAGCCCCTGGCCCATCTCGACGCCGCCGTGATTGAGGAGCACCGAGCCGTCCGGATAGATGTGAACGAGCGCGCCCGCCTGGTTCATCGGCGTGGCGGTGAACGCGATGCCGAACTTGACCGGCGTGAGCGCAAGCCCCCGCTTGAAGACCGGGTTCGCCGCGTTCCAGCGGCGGATCGCCTCGCGCCGCGCGCGGTAGTCGGAGGTCCGCTCCAGCTCCTCGACGAGCTCGGGCAGCACGTTGTCGCGCACCGTCATGCCGTAGTGAGTGACGTTGCGCTCGGTCTTGCCGTAGAGGTTTCGCTTTCGCACGTCGAGCGAATCGAGCCCGAGCCGTCGGGCGATCGCGGCGATCACGCCTTCGATCGCGAACATGCCCTGCGGGCCGCCGAAGCCGCGAAACGCGGTGTTGGATACCGTGTTCGTGCGGCAGCGGTGCGAGCGGACCTCGACCGCGGGCAGAAAGTAGCCGTTGTCGACGTGAAAGACCGCGCGGTCGTTCACCGCGCCCGAGAGGTCGGCCGAGATCCCGCAGCGCGAGGCCATGTCGAGCACGAGCGCCTCGATCCGGCCCTCGCCGTCGAAGCCGACTTCGTAGTCGAAGCGGAAGTCGTGGCGTTTGCCGGTGATCCGCATGTCGTCGTCGCGGTCGGCGCGCAGTTTCACGGGGCGGCCGGTCGCGCGCGCAAGGAGCGCGGCCGCCACCGCGAAGATCGCCGCCTGCGTTTCTTTTCCGCCGAAGCCGCCGCCGATGCGGCGCACTTCGACCGTCACCGCCGCATCCGGCAGCGCGAGCGCCGCGGCGACGAGGTGCTGCACCTCGCTCGGGTGCTGGGTCGAGGACCAGACGAGCATCTCGCCGCGCTCGCCCGGAATCGCCACCGCGATCTGCCCCTCGAGGTAGAAATGCTCCTGCCCGCCGCAGCGAAGCCGCCCGGCAAGCCGCTGCGGCGCGCGCAGTAGCGCCGCGCGCGCATCGCCGCGCGAGACGCGCAGCGTCGGCAGCACGAACTCGCCGCGCGCGAGCGCCTCGTCCAGCGTAAGCACCGGGGAAAGCGCCTCGTAGCGCACGCGCGCAAGGCGCGCCGCGCGCCGCGCCTCGCGCGCGCTGTCTGCGGCGACCGCAAAGAGCGGTTGTCCATGGTAGAGGACGCGCTCTGCGGCGAACACCGGCTCGTCGGCGACGACCGGGCCGATGTTGTTCGCGCCGGGGATGTCGGCGGCGGCAACCACGGCCCGAACGCCCGCCGAGCGGCGCACCGGCTCGAGGTCCAGTTCGAGGATGCGCGCGTGCGTCGCCTCGGAGAGCCCGAGCGCGCCGTAGAGCATGCCGGCGGGCTCGGGAAGATCGTCCACGTAGCGCGCGCTGCCCGAGACGTGGAGCTCGGCGCTGTCGTGCGCGAGCGGCTCGCCGATCGCGCCGGCCGCCGGTCGTTCGGCCTTCATGCGACGGGTTCGAGTTCGAGGAGCGCGCGCGGTCCGATGCCGGCGGCGAACTTGCGCAGCAGCGCCTGCGCCGCAGCGACCCGGTAGCTCGCCGAGCCGCGATGATCGGAAATCGGCGCAAAATCCTCGGCGAGCGCCGCGCAGGCGGCCTCCACGCCGCGCGGCCAGGCGGCTTCGGCGCGCGGTGCGCGCGCGGGTGTCGCCGCCATGCCGCCGAAGCCGAAGTGCGCGCCGCCTTCGGCCGTCACATGGAAGGCGGCGCAGACGGTCGAGATGTCCTGATCGAAGCGCTTGGAGAGCTTGTAGGCGGCAAAGCGCGCGCCGGGCCGCGGTTTTTCGATCCGGACGCTGCGGATGAATTCGCCCGGCGCGAGCACCGTCTTGCGGTAGCCGGTGTAGAAGTCTTCGAGCGGAACGCGCCGTTCCGACTCGCCTCGGCGCAGCGTCAGCGTGCAGCCGAGGGCAAGAAGCATCGGCATCGTGTCGCCGATCGGCGAGGCGTTGGCGATGTTGCCCGCGATCGTGCCCATCGCGCGCACCTGAGCCCCGCCCAGTCGCCGAAGGAGCTCCCGCGCGTCCGGATGCAGGCGCGCGAGCGCTTCGAACGCTTCGGCGTAGGTGACCGCGGCGCCCAGTTCGAGCGCCTCGTCGGTCTCGCGGACCTCCTTCAGCTCGGCGACCTTGCCGAGGTAGGCGACGCAGTCGAGGTCGCGAAGCCCCTTGGTGACCTCCAGCCCGAGATCGGTGCCGCCGGCAAGCAGCCGCGCTTGCGGGTGCGCGAGCAGCCAGCGCGAAAGCTCCGCGAGCGTCGCCGGCGCGAAAAACCGTCGCCCGCCGCGCTCGATCGAAAGCGTGCTCTGCGAAGGCGACGGCCTGCGCGCGGGCGCGGGCCTCGTCCCCATCGCAAGGCCTGCGGCGAGGATCGGGGCGTAGCCGGTGCAGCGACAAAGGTTGCCGGCGAGCGCATCGCAAAGGGCGGCGCGCTCGGCCGCGCCGCCCGATTCGTAGTGCGCATAGAGCGCCATCACGAACCCGGGGGTGCAGAAACCGCACTGCGAGCCGTGGCAGTCGAGGATCGCCTCCTGCGCCGGATGCCGGCGGCCGTGCGCGGCGAGATGCTCGACAGTGACGATCGTGCGCTCGTCCATCGCGCCGAGCAGCGCGATGCAGCTTGCGATCGGGCGCACCGCCTCGGGCTCGACGAGCGCCACGGTGCAGGCGCCGCAGTCGCCCTCGGCGCAGCCTTCCTTTGCGCCGGTGAGGGCGCGCGCCTCGCGCAGCCAGGAAAGCAGCGTGCGCGTCGGGTCTTCCCCGGCGAGCGAGACCCGCTCGCCGTTCAGCGTGAACCGGATCGCCTCGCGCAAGCCGCTACGGCAGCGACTTCAGCACCTCCCGCACCGTCGCGAAGAGCTGGTCGATCTCCGGCTTCTGGATGATGAGCGGCGGCGCAAGGGCGATGATGTCGCCGGTGACGCGGATGTAGGCGCCTTTCTCGAACGCGCGGATATGCGCTTCCAGCCCGCGCGCGCCGGGCGCACCGGGCCGCGGCGCGAGCTCGAACGCCGCGATCAGGCCGATGTTGCGGATGTCCACCACGTGCGGCAGATCGCGAAGGGAATGCGCCTGCTCCTGCCAGTAGGGCTCCAGCGCCTCGGCGCGCGTGAGAAGGCCCTCTTCCTCGTACACGTCCATGGTCGCGAGGCCCGCGGCGCAGGCGAGCGGATGCGCCGAGTACGTGTAGCCGTGCGGCAGCTCGATCGCGTTCTCCGGGCCCTGCATGAACGTCTGGAAGATCTCCTCCTTCATGAAGACCGCGCCCATCGGCACGGTCGCGTTCGTGATGCCCTTGGCGGTGGTGATGAGATCGGGCGTGACGCCGAAGCGCTGCGCGGCGAACGGCCGGCCGAGCCGTCCCCAGGCGGTGATCACCTCGTCGAAGATGAGGAGGATCCCGTGCTTCGTGCAGATCTCGCGCAACCGCTCGAGGTAGCCCACCGGCGGAACGAACACGCCCGCCGAGCAGGAAACCGGCTCGACGATCACCGCAGCGATCGTCGACGGGTCGTGCAGCGCGCACAGCCGCTCGAGGTCGTCGGCGAACTCCGCGCCGTGCTTCGGCTGACCGCGCGAGAAGGCGTTGCGCTCCGGGTCGTGCGTGTGCCGCAGATGGTCCACGCCGGCCACCAGCGCGCCGAAGATCTTGCGATTGGCGACGATGCCGCCCACCGCGGTGCCGCCGAAGTTGACGCCGTGGTAGCCGCGCTCGCGGCCGATCAGCCGCGTGCGGTGGCCCTCGCCGCGCAGCCGGTGATACGCGAGCGCGAGCTTGAGCGCGGTCTCGACCGATTCGGAGCCCGAGTTGGTGAAGAAGACCCGGGTGAGGCCTTCGGGAGCGAGCTTCACCACGCGGTCGGCGAATTCGAAGGCGAGCGGATGCCCGAGCTGGAAGGGCGGTGCGAACTCCAGCGTCGCGACCTGCCGCTGCACCGCCTCGACGATGCGCTTGCGGCAGTGGCCGGCGTTCACGCACCACAGGCCGGAGGTGCCGTCGAGCACCTTGCGGCCCTCGGGCGTGTAATACCAGATGCCTTCTGCGCGCGCGACCAGCCGCGGGTGCTTCTTGAACTGCCGGTTCATGGTGAACGGCATGAACCAGGCGCTTTGTTCGAGCGACAGGGTCGCGACGGCTTCCGGACGGGCTCTCTCGTTCATGGCGACGGCTCTCCTTGCGGGGCTTGTCGGCGAAGCTTACTCCAAATTACACTCGACGCACCCCGACGCCGGAGCGATTTCGATGCCCATCGTACGCCTCGCCCAGACGCTCGCGGCGGCGCTTTTCGCGGCGCTCGTCGCCGCCCCGGCCGCCGCTCAGAAGCTCACCCCCGTTCGCTTTGCGCTCGACTGGCGCTTCGAAGGCCCCTCCGCCCCGTACTTCGTCGCGATCGACAAGGGCTACTACAAGGCCGAGGGGCTGGAGGTGACGATCGATCCCGGTTCCGGCTCGGTCGAGGGCATCAACCGGGTCGCCTCCGGCGCCTACGACATGGGCTTCGCCGACATCAACTCGCTCGTCAAGTATCGCGACAACCCGAGGAACCTCGCGGTGAAGGCGGTGATGATGGTCTACGACACGCCGGCCTTCGCGATCGTGACGCTGAAGAAGAACGGCATCGCCAAGCCGAAGGACCTGGAAGGCAAGGTGCTCGGCGCGCCGGCCGCCGACGGCGCCTACGCCCAATGGCCGATCTTCGTCAAGGCGAACAACATCGACGCCGCCAAGGTGAGAATCGAGAACGTCGGCTTTCCGGTGCGCGAGCCGATGCTCGCGCAAGGCAAGGTCGATGCCGTCACCGGGTTCTGGTTCTCCTCGTTCATGAACCTGCGCGCGCAAGGGGTGCCCGCCTCCGAGATCGTCGTGCTGCACATGCGCGACTGGGGCGTCGACCTCTACGGCAACGCGATCATCGCGAATCCCGACTTCATGCGCTTCAACGGCAAGCAGATCGCCGGGTTCCTGCGCGCCACGATCCGCGGCATCCAGGACACGATCCGCAACCCGGAGGCGGCGATCGATTCGGTGATGAAGCGAAACCCGATCGCCAAGCGCGACGTGGAACTGGAGCGCTTGAAGCTCGCGCTGGAGAAGAACTTCGTCACCCCGGATGTGCTGAAGAACGGGCTCGGCGCGGTGGACATGAAGCGGCTCGAACGCGCGATCGACCAGATCGGCCTCACGTTCCAGTTCACCAACCGGCCGAGCGCGGCCGACGTCTTCACCGCCCAGTATTTGCCGCCGCGCGAGCAGCGGCTCGTGAAATAGCGCCCCGGCGCGCCCGCCTCCGCGCCTGGCGAAAAGCGCCGAGTTCCGCCGAGCGCATGGCCGCGAACGCCTCCTCCGCCTCGCCGACGCTCGTGCGCCTGGAGGGCGTCTCGATGGTCTATGGTCGCGGCGCGGGGGCGGTGCGCGCGATCGAGGACGTGAGCCTCACGATCGCGCGCGGCGAATTCATCGCGGTCGTCGGGCCCTCCGGCTGCGGCAAGTCCTCGCTCATGAAGCTGATCTCGGGGCTTCATCCGCCCGCCGCCGGGCGACTGGAAGTCGAGGGCGAGCCGGTGCGCGGGCCGATCAAGTCGGTCGGGATGGCGTTTCAGAACTCGAACCTGCTTCCGTGGCGCACCGCGCTCGAGAACGTGCTGCTGCCGCTCGAGATCGTCGAGCCGCACCGCAGCCGTATGCGCCGCGAGCGCGCGCGCTACCGCGAACGCGCGCAGCGGCTGCTCGAATCCGTCGGGCTCGCCGGCTTTACCGACAAGTATCCCTGGGAGCTTTCCGGCGGCATGCAGCAGCGCACCTCGATCTGCCGGGCGCTCGTGCACGAACCCGAAATCCTGATGCTCGACGAGCCCTTCGGTGCGCTCGATGCCTTCACGCGCGAAGAGCTGTGGTGCGCGCTCCGGGACCTGCAAGCCGAGCGCGGGGTGACGGTGATGCTCGTCACCCACGACCTGCGCGAGGCGGTGTTCCTCGCCGACACGGTGTACGTGATGTCGAGCCGCCCGGGCCGGATCGTGATGCGCTGCGAGGTCGGCCTCCCGCGCCCGCGCGACCTGGAGGTCACCTACACGCCGCAGTTCCAGGAGATCGTGCACGAGCTTCGCCGCCGCATCGGCCTGCGCCAGCACTGAGAGCGATGGACCGGCGCGAATTCGCGATCAAGGTCGGCTCGCCGGCCGCGTTCGTCGTGGCGATGTTCGCGCTCTGGGAGCTGGTGTGCCGCGCGCTCGCGGTGCCGATCACGGTACTTCCCGCCCCGTCGGACGTGTTCGCGGCGCTGTGGCAGTACCGCGCGCCGATCGCGGCCAATGCGGTCGTCACCCTCTGGACGACGCTCGCGGGGTTCCTGATCGCCACCGTCTTCGGCCTTGCGCTCGGTATCGCCGTCGGCTGGCACCGTGCGCTCTACGCCGGCGTCTATCCGGTGCTCGTCGGCTTCAACTCGATCCCGAAGGTCGCGGTCGTGCCGGTGCTCATCCTCTGGTTCGGCATCGGCGAGGTCCCGGCGGTGCTCACTGCCTTTCTCATTTCGTTCTTTCCGATCGTGGTGAATGTGGCCACGGGCCTTGCCACCACCGAGCCGGAGCTCGAAGACGTGCTGCGCGCGCTCGGGGCCTCGAAGCTCGACGTCATGCGCAAGGTGGGCATCCCGCGGTCGCTTCCCTATTTTTTCGGTTCGCTCAAGGTGGCGATCACGCTCGCGTTCGTCGGCGCGGTCGTCTCCGAGACCGTGGGCGCCAATCGCGGCATCGGCAAGCTGATGCTCGATGCGCAGGCGGCGTTCCAGGTGCCGATCGTGTTCGCGGGGCTGCTCGTGCTCGCGGTGCTCGGCATCGCGCTCTACGCGGTCACCGCCGGGATCGAGGCGCGCTTCACCCGCTGGGCGTTCCGCGGCCAGGCGGCGCACTGACGGCGGCGTACTACACTTTCGCCGTGAGCGAGTCTGGCGATACCGTGACGGGCCGCGGCGCGCGCGCGATCGAGCCCGAGCGCGCCGCCGCGAGCCCGGCCTACAACGCGGCGATCGCGATGGCGTTCTTCCGCGGCGCTGGGAAACCGCAGGACGCAGCGCCGGGGACGGTGCTGTTTTCCGCCGGCGAAAAGACCGCGGGGCTTTTCTCGCGCGACGACCGGATGTACCTCGTGCTGGAAGGCGAGGTCGTGCTGCAGGCGGGCGATTATCCGCTCGCGACAGTCAAGGCGGGCGAGCTTTTCGGCGAGATGGCGGCGATCACGCACGAGCCGCGCACCGCCACCGCGATCGCGCTGACCCGCTGCCGGCTGATCGCGCTCGACGGCCGGCAGTTCGAGCAGGGTCTCGCGCAGAATCCGGAATTCGCGCTGATGCTGATGGGCGTCTTCAGTCACCGCATCCGTCAGACCGCCGCCGCGCTCGGCGCGCGCGGCGGCGCCGCGGGCGCGCCACGCGCGCAGAAACCTGCGCCCGTCCTCGACCGCACGATGATGACCGGATTGAGGAACCTGCTGCGCGAGCGCACGCCGGCGCGCTACGCGGCCGGGCAGACGATCTTCCGGGAGGGCGAGGCGGCCGCGTTCATGTACGTCGTCTCGGCGGGCACGGTCGCGATCCTCGTCCGGGGCCATCCGATCGAGCGCGTGGGTCCCGGGGGCCTTTTCGGCGAGATGGCGATCGTCGATCAGTCGCCGAGGAGCGCCGCCGCGCAGGCCGAAACCGACTGCGAGCTGATGGCGCTCAACCGCAACGATTTCATCGCGCTCGTGCGAACCAGCCCGTCGTTCGGCCGGGCGCTGCTGCGCGCGATGGCTGCGCGGCTCGCCGCGATCACCGCACAGCTCGCCTGAGCCGCCCGCGGCGCGCGGCGCCGCCGGCCGGCGTCGCCCTCAACCCTTCCAGGCGACGACGCGGGTGCGCTGCTCGCCGAGCCCCTGGATACCGAGGGTGACGACGTCCCCGGGTTTCAGAAACACCGGCTCGGGTTTCATGCCCATGCCGACGCCGGGCGGCGTGCCGGTGGTGATGATGTCGCCGGGCATGAGGGTCATGTAGTGGCTCACGTGCGAGATGAGCTTCGCGACCGAGAAGATCATCGTGCGCGTGTTGCCCGTCTGCATGCGTCGGCCGTTCACGTCCAGCCACATGTCGAGGTTCTGGGGATCCGCGATCTCGTCGGGCGTGACCAGCCACGGCCCGATCGGGCCGGCGGTGTCGAAACCCTTGCCCTTGTCCCACTGGCTGGTGGCGAGCTGAAACGCCCGCTCGGAGACGTCGTTCACGACGCAGTAGCCGGCGACGTGCGAAAGGGCCTCCGCCTCGCTCACGTACTGCGCCTTGGTGCCGATGACGACGCCGAGCTCGACTTCCCAGTCGAGCTTGGTCGAGCCCTTCGGCTGCACGATGTCGTCGTACGGGCCGCTGATGCAGGTGGTCGCCTTGAGGAACACGATCGGCTCGCTCGGGATCGGCATGCCGGCCTCTTTGGCGTGGTCCGAGTAGTTGAGGCCGATCGCGACGAACTTGCCGATGCCGACGTAGGGGACGCCGAGGCGCGGGTTGTTCGTCACCACCGGCAGCGACTCGGGCTTGACCTTCGCGAGCATCTTCAGCCCGCGCGGCGAGATCTCGTTCGGCCCGATGTTGTCCACGACCTTCGACAGGTCGCGCAGCCGCCCCTCGGCGTCGATCATGCCCGGCTTTTCGTAGCCGTTTCTGCCGTAGCGGCACAGCTTCATATGGTCATTCCTCCGTCGATCGAAAACACGCATCCGGTCGCGAAGCGCGACTCGTCGGAGGCGAGAAACACGAGGATCCCAACGATGTCCTCGACGGTCCCGAGCCGCCCCATCGGCTGGCGCGCGATGAAATCGGCGCGCGCCTTCGCCGGGTCGGGAAAGCGCGCGATCCGCTCAGCAAGCGACGGGGTGTCCACCGTGCCCGGCGCGACCGCGTTGCAGCGGATGCCCTGGCGGACGTAGTCGGCGGCGATCGCCTTCGTGAGGCCGATCACCGCCGCCTTGGTCGCCCCGTACACGAACCGGTTCGGAAGGCCGCGGATGCTGGAGGCGACCGACGACATGTTGATGATCGAGCCGCCGCCCTTCGCGAGCATCCCCGGCAGAAACGCGCGCGTCACGAGGTACATCGACTTCACGTTCAGGTTGAAGCTGAAGTCCCAGTCCTCGGGCGAGCAGTCGAGGATCGTGCCGTGATGCACGAACCCCGCGCAGTTGAAGAGCACGTCCACCGCGCCGACTTCGGCCGCGACGCGCGCGATCGCCTGCGCATCGGTCGCATCGAGCACCCGCGTGCGAATGCCGTCCCGGCCTTCCAGTTCGGCGAGCGTCTTCGCGTTGATGTCGGTCGCCCAGACGCGCGCGCCCTCGCGCGCGAACGCGAGCGCGGCGCCGCGACCGATGCCCTGCCCGGCCGCGGTGACGAACGCGACCTTGCCTGCGAGTCTGCCTGCCACGCGTCTTCTCCCGCGAAAAGAGCGGCGATTATAGCGGCTACAATTCGGCCGAGGCAGCCGCGCGCCGAGGGGGAGGAGACTTGCACGCGCTCGATTTCAGGGGACGCACCGCGATCGTCACCGGCGGCGCGGCCGGCATCGGCGCCGCGATCGCGCGGCGGCTGCGCGATTCGGGCGCCGAGGTCCGCATCTGGGACGTCGCAGCGGCTGCCGACCCGGTGGACGTCGCCGACGCCGCCGCGGTCGAGCGAGCGACCGCGCGCGCGATCGCCGAGCTCGGCCGCATCGATGTGCTCGTCAACAACGCCGGGATCGCCGGGCCGACGCGACCGCTTGTCGAATACCCGATCGAGGAATGGCGCCGCGTGCTGGAAGTGGACCTGACCGGGCCGTTTCTGTGCTGCCGTGCGGTGGTGCCGCACATGGTGAGCGCAGGCTACGGGCGCATCGTCAACATCGCCTCGATCGCCGGAAAGGAGGGCAACCCGAACGCCTGCGCCTACAGCGCGGCGAAAGCGGGCCTGATCGCGCTCACGAAGTCGCTCGGGAAAGAGCTGGCGAAGACCGGCGTGCTCGTCAACTGCGTGACGCCGGCGGCGGCGCAGACCGCGATCTTCGAGCAAATGTCGCGCGAGCACATCGACTACATGCTCGCCAGAATCCCGATGGGGCGGTTCGTGACGGTGGATGAGATCGCCGCGCTCGCCTGCTGGCTCGCCTCGGAGGAATGCTCTTTTTCCACCGGCGCGGTGTTCGACATCTCCGGCGGTCGGGCGACCTACTAGCGATGGCGAAGAAGAAGGAAAAGATCGGACGGCGCTCGGCGCACTGGTTCGGGCGCGAGGACATTTACGGGTTCATCTACCGAAGCTGGGTGAAGAACCGCGGCGTGCCGCACGACCAGTTCGACGGCCGGCCGGTGATCGGCATCTGCAACACCTACTCGGAACTGGTGCCGTGCAACTCGCACTTTCGCACGCTCGCCGAGCAGGTGAAGGCCGGCGTGCTCGAGGCGGGCGGCTTCCCCCTCGAATTCCCGGTGATGTCGCTCGGCGAGACGCTCCTTCGCCCCACCGCGATGCTTTATCGCAACCTCGTCTCGATGGACGTGGAGGAGTCCATTCGCGCGAACCCCCTGGACGGCGTCGTGCTGCTCGTCGGCTGCGACAAGACGACGCCGGCGCTTCTGATGGGCGCCGCCTCCGTCGACCTGCCCGCGATCGCGGTCTCGGGCGGCCCGATGCTCTCGGGGAAGTACCGCGGCGCGGACATCGGCTCGGGCACGAACGTCTGGTCGATGTCGGAAGACCTGCGCGCAGGGAAAATCACGCTCGCCGAATTCCACGAGGCCGAATCGTGCATGCACCGCTCGCACGGGCACTGCATGACAATGGGCACCGCCTCCACGATGGCTTCGATGGTGGAGGCGCTCGGCGTGGGCTTGCCGGGCAACGCCGCGTATCCTGCCGTCGATGCGCGCCGCAACGTCCTGGCCCGCATGGCGGGGCGCCGCATCGTCGAACTGGTCAAGCAGGACGTACGGCTGTCACACATCCTGACGCGGCAGGCGTTCGAGAACGCCATCCGCGTCAATGCCGCCATCGGCGGCTCGACCAACGCGGTCATTCATTTGATCGCGATCGCGCGCCGCATCGGCGTGCCGCTGACGCTGGACGACTGGGACCGGCTGGGCCGCGGCGTGCACACGCTGGTCAATTTGATGCCAAGCGGCAAGTACCTAATGGAGGATTTCTGCTACGCGGGCGGGCTGCCGGCGGTGATCCGCGAGCTGGGCGAAGCGGGCCTGCTGCACAAGCGCGCGCCGACGGTCAACGGCAAGACGATCTGGGAAAACTGCAAGGACGCGCCGAACCATAACCGCGACGTGATCATGCCGTTCTCCAGGCCATTCAAGCGCAATGCCGGCATTGCGGTGCTGCGCGGCAACCTCGCGCCGGATGGCGCGATCATCAAGCCGTCGGCGGCCACGCCGCGGCTGATGAAGCACCAGGGGCGCGCGGTGGTGTTCGAGGACATCGAGGATTTCCACCGCCGCATCGACGATCCGAAGCTGAAGATCGACGCCAGCGACGTGCTGGTGCTGAAGAACTGCGGGCCCAAGGGATACCCGGGCATGGCCGAGGTGGGCAACATGCCCTTGCCGCAGCGGCTGCTGAAGCGCGGCATCACCGATATGGTGCGCATCTCGGATGCCCGCATGAGCGGCACCGCGTACGGAACGGTGGTGCTGCACGTCGCCCCGGAGGCGGCCGCCGGCGGGCCGCTGGCGCTGGTGCGCGACGGCGACCTGATCGAACTGGACGTGCCGCGGCGACGCCTGCATCTGCACGTCAGCGACGAGGAACTCGCGCGCCGGCGCGCGCAGTGGAAGCCGCCCAAGCCGCCGCTGGCGCGCGGTTACTGGAAGCTGTACGTCGAGCACGTCAACCAGGCCCACGAGGGGGCCGACTTCGATTTCCTGGTCGGCAAGAGCGGCGCCTTCGTGCCGCGCGACAACCATTGACGACGATGGCGCGCTTTCTGGTCACCGACTACGACTTCCCGGACCTGGAGCTGGAGCGGCGCCTGTTCCGCGAGGCCGGCATGGAACTGGTGGAGGCCCAGTGCCGCACCGAGCAGGATGTGATCGACGCCGCGGCGGGCTGCGACGGACTGCTGGTGCAGTATGCGCCGGTCAATGCGCGCGTGTTTGCGGCGCGGCCGCAGATTCGCATCGCCAGCCGCTACGGCGCCGGCTACGACACGATCGACGTCGCCGACGCGCGCGCCTACGGCGTCTGGGTGGCGAATTCGCCCGACTACGGGGTGGGGGAGGTCGCCACGCACGCGCTCGCCATGGCGTTGGCACTGCTGCGGCACCTGCCGCAGTACGACCGCGACGTGCGCGCCGGCCGTTGGCACTACACCACCCCCGGTCCGATCCGGCGCGCCTCGGAGCTGACGCTGGGCATCGTCGGGCTGGGCCGCATCGGCAAGCGCATGGCGCACGTGGCGCGCAACGTGTTCGCGCGCGTCATCGCCTGCGATCCGTACCTGATCGACGGCGACTTTCCGGCCTATGTGCAGCGCGTCGACCTGGAGGCGCTGTGCGCGCAGGCCGACGTGGTCTCACTGCACGTGCCGCTGACCGACGAGACGCGCGGGCTGTTCGGCGCCCGCACGTTGGCGCGCATGCGGCGCGGGGCCATCCTCGTCAACACCGCGCGCGGCGCGGTGGTGGACATCGACGCCCTGCTGGCGGCGCTGGAGGCCGGCGCGCTGGACGGGGCGGCGCTCGACGTCCTGCCGCAGGAGCCCCCGCCGGCGGGCCACCCGCTGCTCGCGCATCCGCGCGTGCTGCTCAGCCCGCACGCGGCGTTCTACTCGGAGGCGGCGGAGGTGGAGCTGCGGCGCAAGGCGGCGCAGAATCTGATCGACTGGGCGCGCACCGGGCGCCCGCGCTATGTGGTGGTGGAAGGACGCAACGGAATCGGAAGCGAGTAGATGGCGTCGGTCACGATCAGCAACGTGCAGAAGTTCTTCGGCGGAACGCACGTTATCCGCGGTGTCAGCATCGACATCGCCGACGGCGAGTTCGCGGTGCTGGTGGGGCCATCGGGCTGCGGCAAGACCACGCTGCTGCGCATGATCGCCGGGCTGGAGGAGATCACCGAGGGCGAAATCCGCATCGGCACCAAGGTGGTGAACCGAGTACCGCCCAAGGAGCGCGACATCGCGATGGTGTTCCAGAACTACGCGCTCTACCCGCACATGAAGGTGCGCGACAACATGGCCTTCAGTCTGCTGCTGGCCAAGCGCCCGAAAGAAGAAATCGAGGCGCGTGTGAACAAGGCCGCCGGCATCCTGGGGCTGACCGAGCTGCTGGACCGCTATCCGCGCCAGCTCTCCGGCGGGCAGCGGCAGCGGGGGGCGATGGGCCGCGCGATCGTGCGCGAGCCGCAGGTCTTCCTGTTCGACGAACCGCTGTCCAATCTGGATGCCAAGCTGCGCGTGCAGATGCGCACCGAGATCAAGGCGCTCCACCAGCGCTTGCAGACCACCTCGGTGTACGTGACACACGACCAGATCGAGGCGATGACGATGGCCGACAAGATCGTCGTGATGAACGCCGGCCGCGTCGAGCAGATCGGCACGCCGCTGGCGTTGTACGACAACCCCGCCAACCTGTTCGTTGCTGGTTTCATCGGCTCCCCGGCGATGAACTTCCTGCCGGGGCGCATCGCCGACGGCGCGGTCGTGGTCGGCGAAGGCGTGCGCATCGAGGCGCCGCGCGGCGCGCCGGTCGCCGCGGGCGCCGAGGTGATCGTTGGCGTGCGGCCTGAGCATCTGAGCGTCACCGCCGACGGCGGCGTGCCGGCGGAGGTGCTGGTGGTCGAGCCGACCGGTGCCGACACGCAGATTTTCTGCCGCGTCGCCGGGCGCGACGTCACGGCCGTGGTGCGCGAGCGGCACACCTTTCATCCGGGCGAGGTCGTGCGCCTGCGCCCGCAACTGACCTACCTGTTCGACCCCGCGAGCGGGACCCGGCTCGCATGACCGCAGCGAACATCGCCCACTGAGAAGGAGGAAGGAGACATGAGCGGCATCAAACGGCGAGACGTACTGAAACTGGCGGCCGGCGTGGCGGCGGGTTTGCCGCTGGCGGCCGAGGAGGCCGCCGCCCAGGCCAAGGGCGCCGCGCCGGCGTTCACCTACCGGCCGGAGAAGAACGCGCGCCTGCGCGTGCTGCGCTGGAAGCGTTTCGTGCAGGGCGACGAGGACGCCTTCATGGCCAACGTCAAGAAGTTCACCGAAAAATTCGGCGTCGAGGTGCGCGTCGATAACGAGGGCTGGGAGGACGTGCGACCGAAGGCGGCGGTGGCCGCCAACGTCGGCAGCGGACCGGACATCATCTACGGCTGGTTCGACGACCCGCATCAGTACCCGGACAAGCTGGTCGACCTCAGCGACGTCGCCAACTACCTGGGCGCGAAGTACGGCGGCTGGTACGACGTCTGCCGCACGTACGGCATGCGCGTCGGCAAATGGATCGGGCTGCCGCTGGGTGCGGCCGGCGCCACCTTCGTGCACCGCATCAGCCACGTCGAGGCGGCCGGCTTCAAGCAGTTTCCGAAGGACACCGCCGGCTTCCTCGAGCTGTGCAAGGCGCTGAAGGCGAAAGGCACGCCGGCCGGCTTCGCGCTCGGCAACGCGGTGGGCGACGGCAACTCGTGGTGCCACTGGGTGCTGTGGGCCTTCGGCGGCCGCCTGGTGGACGAGAAAAACAACGTCGTGATCAATAGTCCGGAGACGATTCGCGCGCTGGAGTACGCGAAGGAGCTGTATGCGACCTTCGTGCCCGGCACGCTGTCCTGGCTCGATCCGAACAACAACAAGGCATTCCTCGACGGCCAGATCTCGCTGACCAACAACGGCATCTCGATTTACTACGCCGCCAAGAACGCACAGGATCCAAAGGTGCGCGAAATCGCGGCCGACATCGGGCATGCTAACTACCCGATCGGTCCCGCAGGGAGGCCGACGGAGCTGCACCTGTTCACGCAGGCCATGGTCTTCCGCTACACGAAGTTTCCGAACGCCGCCAAGGCGTTCGTCGCCTTCATGATGGAAAAAGAGCAGTACGAACCGTGGCAGCAGGCGGCCATTGGCTACATCACGCAGCCGCTACGGGCGTACGAGGCGAACCCGGTGTGGACCGTCGATCCGAAGCACACGCCGTACCGCGACTGCGTGAAGAACATGACCTGTCTCTTATACACATCT
>JAOAFL010000028.1 GCA_026416295.1 Burkholderiales bacterium
CCGGCCGCGCAGAAAAAGGGCGTCACGCTCGGCATGGGCATGACCGAGAAGCAGGGCGGCTCCGACGTTCGCTCGAACACGACGCGCGCCGAGCCCCTGGGCGGGCGCGAGTACCGCCTCGTCGGCCACAAGTGGTTTTTCTCCGCGCCGATGTGCGATGCGTTCCTCGTGCTCGCGCAGGCGCCCGGGGGGCTGTCGTGTTTTCTTCTTCCGCGCTTCACCCCCGAAGGGCGGCCGAACGAGATCCGCATCCAGCGCTTGAAGGACAAGCTGGGCGATCGCTCGAACGCAAGCTCCGAGGTCGAGTTCTGGGGCTCGCGCGCCCGGCTCGTCGGCGAGGAAGGCCGCGGCGTGCCGATCATCCTCGAGATGGGCACGTACTGCCGTCTCGACTGCGCGCTCGGCACCGCCGGCCTCATGCGCGCGGCGCTCACCCAGGCGCTTCACCACTGCTCGCACCGCAGCGCCTTCGGCAGGCGCCTCATCGAGCAGCCGCTCATGCGAAACGTGCTCGCCGACCTCGCGCTCGAATCGGAGGCGGCGACCGCGCTCGCGATGCGGCTTGCGCGCGCCTTCGACGCGCAGAAGGACGAAGCGGAGGCGCTGCTCCGGCGGGTGCTCACGCCTGCGGCGAAGTACTGGATCTGCAAGCGCGGCCCGGCGTTCGCCGCCGAGGCGATGGAGGCGATCGGCGGCGTCGCGTACGTGGAGGAAAGCGTGCTCCCGCGCCTCTATCGCCAGATGCCGCTCAACTCGATCTGGGAAGGCTCAGGGAACATCATGTGCCTCGATATCCTGCGCGCCTTCCGCAAGCATCCGAAGACGCTGGAGGCGCTCGCCGCGGCGATCGAGCGGGGCGCTGCGCGGGAACCCAGGCTTTCGCGCTTTGCGGGAAAACTCAAGGACGAGCTGCGGCGCCCCGAGGAGTTGGAAACCCGCGCCCGCGCGATCGCGCAGGCGATCGCGCTCGCGGTGCAGGCGGCGATCCTCGTCGAGCATGCGCCCGGATTCGTCGCGGAGGTGTTCTGCGCCTCGCGCCTGTCGGAGCGCGCCTTCGCGGGCGGCGCGTTCGGCGAGCTGCCCGCCGCGACCGACTTCGGCGCGATCCTCGCGCGCGCCTGGCCGGCGCTCGCCGGCTGAATGGCCGAACGCAAGCCGCTCGACGCGGCTGCGGTCTCGTTGATGGTGCTCCTCTGCCTCGTCTGGGGCGTGGGGCACGCGGCGGCGAAGCTCGCCGCCGAGGGGATTTCGCTCGTCTTACAGTCGGGCCTGCGTTCGGTGATCGCGACGCTCCTCCTTCTCGCCTGGAGCCGCTGGCAGAGGATCGCGCTCTTCGAGCGCGATGGGACGTTGCCGGCCGGCATCGTCGCGGGGCTGCTCTTCGGCGGCGAGTTCCTCTTCATCTTCGGCGGGCTCGCCTATACCGACGCGGCGCGGATGGCGGTGTTCGTCTATCTCGCGCCGTGCCTCACGGCGCTCGGCCTTCACTGGTTCGTGCCCGCCGAGCGGCTCGGGTGGCTGCAGTGGGCGGGGATCGGCGTCGCGTTCGCCGGCATCGCGCTCGCGTTCGCCGACGGTTTCGTCGCCGGACGCGGCACCTCGCTCGGCGATGCGGCGGGCGTCGTCGCCGCGGCCCTCTGGGCGGCGACCACGGTCGTCATCCGCGCGACGAAGCTCGCCTCGGCGAGCGCGACGAAGACGCTTTTCTACCAGCTCGCGGTCTCGGGCCCGCTGCTCCTTGCCGCCTCTCTCGCGATCGGCGAGCCGGGGGTGACGAGGCTCACGCCCGTGGTGCTTGGCGCGTTCGCCTACCAGTGCGTCGTCGTCGCGTTCGCGAGTTTTCTCGCCTGGTTCTGGCTGCTGCGCCATTATCCGGCTGCGCGGCTTTCGGTGTTCACGTTTCTCACGCCGCTCTTCGGCATGATGGCCGGCGTCGTTCTGCTCGGTGAGCCGCTCACGCCGCGCTTTGCCGCCGCGGCGCTCCTCGTGGGCGCCGGAATCTTTCTCGTCAACTTGCGCGCTGCGCGCTGACCCGAAATCGGCGGCGGACGCGACGGTAGAATCGCGCCGATGGGGCCGGCGGCGAACGCGCAGGAGGCAGCGGCACAGTTCAAGCAGGCGATGCGCGCCTTCGCCGGCGCGGTGACGATCATCACGAGCAGCCACGCGAGCCACCGCTACGGCATGACCGCGACCGCGGTCTGTTCGGTTTCGGCGGATCCGCCCACGCTCCTCGTCTGCATCAACCGCGCGACCAGCACGCACGGCGCAATCGCGAGAAGCGGCGTGTACTGCGTCAACGTGCTGCGCTACGAGGACCGGGAACTGTCGGCGATCTTCAGCGGCGTGCAGAAGGGCGAAGGACGCTTTCGCGCAGGCGAATGGCTGCGGCTCGCGACCGGCGCGCCGGTGCTCGCGAGCGCGCTCGTGTCCTTCGACTGCCGGGTCGCCGCGCGCCACGACCACGGCACGCACAGCGTGTTCTTCGGCGCGGTCGAAGCGCTGCGCATCGGCGCGAAGGGCAAACCCCTCCTTTACGCGAACGGCCAGTACGCGAAGCTCGCGGCGCTGCACCACGGCGAGCCGCTGCCCGAAGGGCTCGACTACTGGGGCTACTGAAGTGCAGGCGTCGCAGAGCGAGGCGCGGCCGCCGCGGAGCCTGCGCGAACTCTTCTTCGGATTCGCCGCGATCGGGGCGCGCTCGTTCGGCGGCGTGCTGCCGTGGGCGCACCGCGTGATGGTGGAGGAGCGACGCTGGCTCGCGCCAGCCGAGTTCGCCGAAGTGATCGCGCTCTGCCAGTTCCTGCCCGGGCCGAACGTCGGCAACGCCGCCGTGGTGCTCGGCCGGCGCTGGTTCGGTTCGGCGGGGGCGGCGGTCGCGTTCGCGGGGCTTGTCGCGCCGCCGCTCCTCTGGGTACTCGCGCTCGTCGCGCTCTACGCCGACTGGGCCTCGCATCCGGCGGTGCGCGCGGCGGTCACCGGCGTCGGCGTTGCCGGCGGCGGGCTTTTCATCGGCACCGCGTTGAAGCTCGCCGCGCCGATCGCCCGGCGACCGGCAGGTGTCGCGATCGCGGTCGGCTGCTTCGCCGCCGTCGCGCTCGGGCGCGTGTCGCTCTTCGTCGTGCTGCCGATCGCGATCGCGCTCGCCTGGCTCGCGGCGCGCTCGGGCAGGCTCTGATGGCGGAACTCGTCCTCTACCTCGCGCTGCTTTCGCTCGTCTCGGTGGGCGGCGTGCCCTCGGTGCTGCCCGAGATGCAGCGGCTCGTCGTCGAGACGAAGGGCTGGATGAGCGCCGCCGAGTTCACGCAGCTTTTCGCGGTGGCGCAGGCCTCGCCGGGGCCGAACGTGCTGATCACCGCATTGATCGGCTGGAAGCTCTACGGGATGCCCGGCGCGCTCGCGGGGCTCGCCGCGTTCTGCGTGCCGGCGGCGGCGCTCGCGTATTGGGCGGGGCGCCTCTGGGATCGCATGCGCGAGGCGCCGTGGCGCGAGACGGTGCGGCGCGCGCTCGTTCCGGTGACCGTCGGGCTCGTGCTCTCGGGCGGGTGGCTGCTCGCGACACCGCTCGGGGCGGACGACTGGCGCAGCGGCGCGATCGCGGGCGCGAGCGCCGCGGCGCTCTACGCGACGCGGCTCAATCCGCTCTGGATCCTCGCCGCCGGCGGGGCGCTCGGCGTCCCGCTCTTCTGACCCGCGCGACGGGGGATAATCCGCGGCCTCGCGCCCGTAGCTCAGTTGGATAGAGTACCTGGCTACGAACCAGGGGGTCGTGGGTTCAAATCCTGCCGGGCGCGCCAGAACAACCCGGGGCTGCACGGCAGCCCTTTTTTTTCTCTCAGCGACCGGTGAAACGGGGCGTGCGCTTCTCGATGAACGCGCGCACTGCCTCGCGATGGTCCTCGGTCGCGAACGTCGCCATCTCAAGCGCGAACGAGGCGTCGAGGATCAGATTCACCTGATCCTTGATCGCCTTGTTGACCGCGAGTTTGGTCCAGCGAATCGCCCACGGCGGGCCGTCCGCGAGTTCGCGCGCGATCGCGCGCGCCTTCTCCAGCACCGCCTCCCGCGGTACGGCGTAGTTGACGAGTCCGATCCGCGCCGCCTCTGCACCGGAAAGAAGGGTGCCGCGCATCAGGAACTCCTTCGCCCGGTTCGGGCCGACGAGCATCGGCCAGATCACCGCTCCGCCGTCGCCGGCGACCAGCCCGATGCGCACGTGAGGATCGCCGATGCGCGCGTCCTCGGCGCAGACGGTGATGTCGCAGAAAAGCGCGACCGTCGCCGCCAAGCCGATACAGTCGCCGTTCACCGCGCAGACGACGGGAACTTCGCAGTCGAGGAGGTTCTGTACGATCTTGCGCGCGCCGCGCGGCTCGATCGTCTCGCCCTCGGCGAACACGTCGCCGCCCGGGCGCTCGAGCATGCCCTTCACGTTGCCGCCGACGCTGAAATACTGCCCGGCGCCGGTGAGCAGGACCGCACGGACCTCGCGGTCGTCGGCCAGATCGCGCCAGATGTCCTGCAGCTCGTGGTGAAAGTCGCGGTCGATGCGGTTGCCGTTTTCGGGCCGGTCGAGCGTGACGGTGGCGAGACCGTCGGTCTTTTCGATACTCAGACAGCGGTAGCGGCGATAGTCGGGCGTGGCGGACATGGCGGCCGGCTTGACAGAACGCGTCGCGCCGAAGTGTAATTGGTTCAACCATTGAACACAAGCCGGAGGGCAGGGTGCCGCAGTTCACCGATGAGCAGCTCGCGCTGCGCGACGCGATCCGGCGCATGGTCGAGCGCGAGATCCGGCCGATCGCCGCCGAGATCGACGCGACCGACCGCATCCCGGAACGCATTTTTCACCTCTTCGGTGACATGGGTCTGCTGCAGCTCTGGGTGCCCGAGGCGTACGGCGGCCCCGGCGGCAACCTGACCACGGTGTGCATGGCGCGCGAGGAGATCGCGCGCGTCTCCGAGGCCTGCGCGCTCATCGCGGGCATGAACTCGATCGGTCTGGTACTGCCCCTGCTTCATTTCGGCACCGAGGAGCAGAGGCGTCACTGGTTGCCGCTCGCGGCCAAGGGACGCACGTGGACCGGCGTGGCGATCACCGAGCCGGAAGCCGGCTCCGACGTTGCCGCGATGAAGACGCGTGCGCGCCGGGACGGGTCGAGCTGGGTGCTCACCGGAGAGAAGTGCTACATCACCTGGGGCAGCATCGCCCACTGGCTGCTCGTCTTCGCGCGAACGAGCGGCGAGAAGGGCTTTCAGGGCATCAGCGCCTTCCTCGTGGACACCGCCTCGCGCGGATTTCGCGTCGGACGCAACGAGCGCAAGATGGGATTGAACGGCGTGCCGAACGTGCAGGTGTTCTTCGACGACGTGCGGGTGCCGGCGGAGAACATGATCGGCGAGGAAGGGCAGGGGTTCCTCGCCTGCATGCGCATCCTCGACCTCAACCGCCCGACGGTGGGCGCAGCGTCGGTCGGCGTCGCGCAGGGCGCGCTCGACGCGGCGATCGAATACGCCAAGTCGCGCCGCCAGTTCGGTCGGCCGATCGGACATTTTCAGGGCCTGCAGTGGATGCTCGCCGACATGGCGATGCAGGTCGAGGCGGCGCGCGCGCTCGTGTACGAATGTGCCCGTCAGGCGGACGCCGGCGACTTCTCGCGCCTGTCGGAGATGGCCTCGATGGCCAAGTGTTTCGCCAGTGACGTCGCGATGAGGGTCACGACCGACGCGGTGCAGGTCTTCGGCGGCGCGGGGTACATGAAGGATTACCCGGTCGAGCGGTACATGCGCGACGCGAAGATCAACCAGATCTTCGAGGGTACCAACCAGATCCAGCGCATCGTGATCGCGCGGCATCTGCTCGGTCTGCGCTAGGGGGGAAGGTGCGCGGCGCAGCGACCGAGGCGGGCACGCGCGGGTTCCGTCCGGTCGCCGCACGCCGCGCGTTCGAGGAGATCGCGCGCCAGATCCGCGAACGCCTCGCGAGCGGCGCACTGAAGGCCGGGGACCGGCTGCCGCCCGAGCGCGAGCTGGCCGGTGCCTTCGCCGTCAGCCGCAACACGCTGCGCGAGGCGCTGCGCGCGCTCGAAATTGCGGGCCTCGTCGAGCTGCGCAAGGGAGCCGCCGGCGGCGCGTTCATCCGCGCGGGCGGCGGCGAGGCCGCGATCGCGGGGTTGGCCGACCTCTTTCGCCTCGGCGCGATCCGGCCGGAACACCTCACCGAGGCGCGCATCATCGTCGGCACCGAAGTCGCGCGGCTCGCGTCGCGGCGGCGCCGCGCGGCGGATCTCGCGGCGCTCGAAGCAAACGTGCGCGCGGCCGAGGAGGCGACGGCGCGCGGCGACATGTCGGCGCGTGCCGAGATCAATTACGAGTTTCATCGCCTCCTTGCACGCGCGACGGGCAACCCCGTGCTCATCGTGCTCACCGATGCGCTCATGGAGATGACGCGGCATTTCGTGAACCGCATCGGCTACCGCCCTAACCGCTACGTACTGCCCTCGCGGCGCCGGTTACTCGCGCACCTGAAGGCGCGCGACGCCGCCGCGGCGGCAAGGGAGATGGAGACGATGCTGCGACGCCTTCAGCGCTGGCATCTCGGTGCGTACGGACGAGGCCGATGAGCGGACCGCTCGACGGCGTATTCGTGCTCGACTTCAGCGCGATGGTCGCCGGCCCCTACTGCACGCGGCTGCTCGCCGACCTCGGCGCGGAGGTCGTCAAGGTCGAGCCGCCGGAGGGCGATTACATGCGCCTGCGATCGCCTCTGCGCGCGGGTGAGAGCGCCTACTTCGGCGCCCTCAACTGCGGCAAGCGCAGCGTCGCGCTGGACCTGCGCACCGAGCGCGGGCGGGAGGTCGCGCGCGCGCTCGCGCAGCGCGCCGACGTGCTCGTCGAGAACTTTCGTCCAGGCGTGATGAAACGGCTGGGACTCGACTACGAGAGCGTCGCGGCAGCCAATCGGCGCCTCGTCTATTGCTCGATCTCTGGTTTCGGGCAGCAGGGGCCCGAGGCGCAGCGCCCCGCGTATGCGCCGATCGTTCACGCCGCCTGCGGCTACGACCTGGCCAACCTCGCCTATCAGGAGGGGCTAGATCGGCCGCTCAAGACCGGACTGTTCGTCGCCGACGTGCTCGCTGGCGCGCTCGCCTTCGGCGCGGTGAGCGCGGCGCTCGCGCGGCGCGCGGCGAGCGGCGAGGGCGACTACGTGGATCTCGCGCTGATGGACGCGATGTTCAGCCTAATGGCGTACGAATGCGCAGAGGCGCAGTTCCCCGTCGAGCGGCGGCGCCCCCTCTATCGGCCGGTGCGAGCGCGCGACGGCTTTCTGATGCTCGCGCCGGTGAGCGACGCAAATTTCGAGGCGATGGCGCGCGCCGCAGGGCACCCCGAATGGATCGACGATGCCCGCTTTCGCGACGCGCGATCGCGCGAGCAGCACTGGGACGAACTGATGGATCTGCTCGATGGCTGGGCGCGGGACCGCTCTGCCGCCGACTGCGAAGCGGCGATGGCTGCGGAGGGGGTGCCGTGTGCGCGCTACTGCACGTTGCGCGAGGCGATGGACAGTGCCTACGCGCAGGGGCGCGGATCGTTCGCCAAAGTGAGGGACCGCGCGGGAACGTTCCGGGTCGCCGATACGCCGTTCAAGCTGCGCCGCGCGCACGCCGGGGCGCGCGGGTGGATCGCCCCGCTCGGTCGCGATGGCGCGGCAGTGCTCGGCGAGCGCCTGGGCATGGGGCGCGAGGAGATCGAAACCCTGATTCGGCAGCGCATTCTGATCACCGACGAGGAGACAATGCAATGAAGCGATGGATCGCGGCAGCCTTGTTCACCGGTGCCTGCACGGCGGCGTTCTCGCAGGGTTTTCCATCCCGGCCGATCCGGATCATCGTCCCTTACCCCGCCGGGGGCACCACCGACCTGATGGCGCGCGCCCTGCAAGAGCCGATGCAGAAGACGCTCGGCCAGCCGGTGATCGTGGAGAACCGCGGCGGTGCCGCCGGAGCGATCGGCGCGCGCGAGGTGGCGCGTGCTGCGCCCGACGGTCACACGCTGCTTTTTTCGAACAACGGGCCCTCGTCCACCACGCCCCTGCTCGTCAAGGACGCGGGCTACGACGGTCTGAAGGATTTCGCACCGATCTCGCAGGTATCGTCGGCGCCGCTCTTCGTCACCGTGGCCGGCACCGTTCCCGCCGGCGATCTCCGAGCGTTCATCGAGTATGCGCGCGCGCAGCCGCAGGGGCTCGAATATGGCTCGGCCGGAATCGGCTCCCTCGGGCACCTCGCCACCGAGCTTTTCGCGCGCATGGCGGGGCTGCGGCTGGTGCACATCCCCTACAAGGGCCAGGCGCCGACGACGAACGCGATCGCCACCGGCGAAATTAAGCTGCTGATCACGACCTCATCGGCGGCGATGAACAATTTCATCCGCGAAGGAAAGATCCGGCTGCTCGCGGTCTCGACCGCGGAACCCTCTGTGCTTGCGCCGGGGGTGCCGACGGTCGATTCGGTGCTGCCGGGCTATCGGGTCGAGATCTGGTTCGGGTTGCTCGCGCCGGCCGGCACGCCTGCGGACACGGTGGGGAGGCTGAACGACGCGGTGGCGAAGGCGCTCGCGCTGCCCGACGTGCAAGAGCGTTTCCGCAACTTCGGCGTCATTGCGAAAGCGAGCACGCCGCGGCAGCTCGCCGACCTGATCGCCGACGAGATTCCTCGCTGGACGCGCATCGTTCGCGAGGCCGGGATCAAGCCGGAGTGACCCGGCGAGCACCGGCCGGATCGTGACGCTGGGGGCGAGTCGGGCTATCATGGCCGCTCATGCCAGCGCCCCGGCCCGTCGTCTTCGATGACGAGGAGGTTTTTGCGCCGACGGAGAAGGGCAACCGGCATCTGAAGTCCGGCGAGTCGGCACTCTCGGTGCTCGAACTGCAGCTTCTCGTGCTCGTGGACGGGATCCACAGCGCGGGCGAGATCGCGAAGCGGATCCCGGAAGCCCCGCGCGAGGCGGTGGCCGCCGCGTTCGCGAAGCTCGCCGCCCAGAAGCTGATCGTGTCGCTGAAGGCGCTCGGCTCGGACGTCGACGCCTCCGGGTTTTCCACCATCGCCGTCCCGGCCGGGTTTTTCAGTCTGGCCGCGAAC
>JAOAFL010000062.1 GCA_026416295.1 Burkholderiales bacterium
GACCATGCGCCGCATCGCCGCAAGCAGGCTCGTCTCGTCGCCCGCCCGCGTCCGAATCTCCACCGCCAGATCGCCCCCAGCCACCCGCGACACCACCTCGGCGACATAGCCCGGCTCACCCCCGAGCTGACGCAGGATCGAACGCGTGATCCACCACGCGATCCCGATCGCGAGCGCGAGCGCACCGAGCGCGATCGCGATCATCAGCAGGCGCGCGCGCGCGAAGCCTGCCCGCGCCGCCGTCTCCGCCTCGGCCATCGCCCGCTTCTGGAGTTCGAGCAGCTCGCCGCTCGCCGCGAGCGCCTTGTCGAGCAGCGGCTTCGCTTCCCCCAGCGCCAGCGCGACCGCGTCGGCGCGCTTGCCCTCGTCGACGAGCTTCAGGACCCGCGTCAGGCTCGCGACGAACGCGCCTCGCTCGTCCTTGATCCGCGCGAGCAGCGTCTTCGCTTCCGGACGGACGACCAGTTGTTCGAGCTTTTCCAGCGCCTCGTTGCCGAGTTTGCGGTTGGCCTCGATTCGGTCCCTGATCTGCTGCATCGCGGCGGCGTCGGTGGTGACGAGCATCTCCATCATGCGCCGCGCATTGCCGCGCATCGCGTTGTTGAGGTTGTTCGCCTGCTCCACCTTGGCGGACTCGACCTGCACGATCCGCTCGAGGTGCGCGTTGACGCTGTGCATGCCGACGAGGCCGACCCCCGCCATCGCGATCATCGCGACGATCAGCACGCCGAAACCCGTGCCCAGCTGCGTCTTTACGCTCGTCTTCCCCAGCATGTCTTCCTCCCTGTCGACGCTGTCCTGCCGCTCAATGAACCGCCGCCTCGACCAGCCCCATGTCGGCGCTGGTCATGAGCTTCTCGATATCCACGAGGATCAGCATGCGGTCCTCCACCGCCGCGAGCCCGGTGATGTAGCGGGTGTCGAAACTGGCGGAGAAGTCCGGCGCCGCGCGGACCTGCTCGGGGCCGAGCCGCACGACGTCCGAGACCGAGTCCACCACCATGCCGACCACCCGCCCCGAGACGTTCAGGATGATCACCACCGTGAACTGGTCGTAGCGCGCCTCGCCGAGCGCGAACTTCACGCGCATGTCCACCACCGGCACGATCGTGCCGCGCAGGTTGATCACGCCCTTGATGAAGTCGGGGGCGTTCGCGAGCGTCGTCGGCTGCTCCCAGCCTCGGATCTCCTGCACCTTGAGGATCTCGATGCCGTACTCCTCGCGTCCGAGCCGGAAGGTGAGGTACTCGTTCGTCTGCGCGACGAGCGCCGCGCCCGCCGCCGTCTCCTGTGTGCGTTCCTGAAGCATCATGTTCGTTTCCTTTCGTGACCGGCCGCGGCTCAGGCCGCTTTTTCGAGCCGGCTGTGCGCGCGGCCGACGAGATACGCCACATCGAGGATCAGCGCGACGCGGCCGTCGCCCATGATCGTCGCGCCCGAAATCCCCGGCACCTTGCGGTAGTTGGTCTCGAGGCTCTTGATGACGACCTGGTGCTGGCCGACCAGTTCGTCGACGAAGAGCGCGGTTTTTCCGCCCTCGGCTTCGAGGATCACGAGGATGCCGTCCTCGAAGCGCTGCCTTTCGCCCGCCATGCCGAGCACCTCGGACAGCGCGATCACCGGCACGTACTCGCCGCGCACGCTGATCACCTGCCCGCGCCCCTGCAGCGAGCGCACCGCGCCGGGCGCCGGCTGCAGCGACTCGGTGATGAAGGTGAGCGGCAGGATGAAGATCTCGCGCCCGAGGCGCACCGACATGCCGTCCAGGATCGCGAGCGTGAGCGGCAGCCGGATGCGGATGCGGGTTCCGATACCCTCGGCCGATTCGATGTCGATGCGCCCGCCGAGCTGCTTGATATTGCGCCGCACGACGTCCATGCCGACGCCGCGGCCGGAGACATCGGTCACCTGCGACGCGGTGGAAAAGCCCGGTTCGAAGATGAGCTGCCAGACGTCGGCGTCGGCCATGTCGTCCGAGACGTTCATGCCGCGCTCGCGCGCCTTGGCGAGGATCTTCGCGCGGTTCAGGCCCGCGCCGTCGTCGCTCACCTCGATCACGATGTTGCCGCCGTGATGAAACGCGCGCAGCGTGATCGTGCCCTTCGCCACCTTGCCTTTCGCGACCCGCTCGGCGGGAAGTTCGATGCCGTGGTCGAGGCTGTTTCGCACGAGGTGCGTGAGCGGGTCCACGATCGCCTCGATCACGCTCTTGTCGAGTTCCGTGCCCTCGCCCACGGTGTGCAGCTCGACCTCCTTGCCGAGTTTCTGCGCGAGGTCGCGCACGACGCGCGGAAAGCGGGAGAACGCGAACGAGATCGGCATCATGCGGATCGACATCGCCGCTTCCTGCAGGTCGCGCGTGTTGCGCTCCAGTTGCGCCAGTCCGTTGAACAGCGCCTCGTAGAGCACCGGGTCGGCGCGGGACGCCGTCTGCGCGAGCATCGCCTGGGTGATCACCAGTTCGCCCACAAGGTTGATGAGCTGATCCACCTTCTGCACGCTCACGCGGATCGAGGAGGCGTCGCCGCCCGCCGGTGCGCTCGGCTTCGCCGGCGCCTTGAGTTCCACCACCTTCGCCGGCTCCTTGCGGGGCTCGGGGGCGGGCGGCGCGACCGTCGCCGGATCGACGAAGAGGCCGAAGCCTGCGTCCTCGACGGCCGCCGCGCGCGGCTCCTCGGCGGGCGGCGTCTGCTCTGCGACCGCCGGCGCCGGCTCGACCTCGGCTACCTTCACGCGCTCGGGATCGGCCATGAACGCGAGCGCGTCGGCAAGGTCCGTGGCGCTCACCTCGGTACGGATCCGGAACCGCCGGACGGCCGGCGGCTTCGCGCGGCCCCTCCTTTTCGCGGGCGACGGCGCGGTCGTTTCCTCCAGTTCGCCGAAGCCGCGCAGGTCGGCAAGGAGCTTGTCCACGTCCGCGCACGAGAACTTCGCATCGAACGGCCCGAATTCGATCTCGACCGTGCGCGGCGCGGGCACCGGGCGCGACGGGGCCGGCGGCTCCGCGGCGCCTTGCGGGCGCGCCCCGCCCGGGTCGAGAAACGCGCGCAGCCGCGCGCAGAGCGCCGCGACCTCCGAGGAATCGACGCTCGCGCCGTCGCCGCGGCGCGCAGCGAGCATCGCCTTCAGCAGGTCGCCGGCGGCGAGAAACGCGTCCACGAGCGCCGCCGAGAGCGCCATCTCGCCCTTGCGCACGCGGTCGAACACCGTCTCCATCTCGTGCGTGAGCTCGGCGATCTCGGCAAAGCCGAAGGTCGCCGCGCCGCCCTTGATCGAGTGCGCCGCGCGAAAGATCGCGTTCAGCTGCTCGGCTTCGGGCGCAGCGACGTCGATCGCAAGGAGCAGCGACTCCATGCCGGCGAGGTGCTCGGCGGCCTCGTCGAAGAAGACGCCGTGAAACTGGGCGAGGTCGGTGTCGGTCATCGGGCTATCCGATCAGGCGGCGAATGACGTCCACCAGCCGCTTCGGGTCGAAGGGCTTGACGAGCCAGCCGGTCGCGCCCGCCGCGCGCCCCTGCGCCTTCATCTCGTCGCTCGCCTCGGTGGTGAGGACGAGGATCGGCACCGCGCGGTACTGCGGCAGCGCGCGCAGCGACCGGATGAGCGAGAGGCCATCGACGCGCGGCATGTTCTGGTCGGTGAGCACCAGGTTCGCCTGGCGCGCGCGCGCTTTTTCGAGCGCGTCCTGTCCGTCCACCGCCTCGATCACCTCGTAGCCGGCCCCCTTCAGGGTGAAGCCGACCATGCGCCGGATCGAGGCCGAATCGTCCACGGCGAGGATCGTCTTCGCCATTTCGCTCGCTCCTCCTTTTCAGAACAGCTCGACCGCCCCTTCGCTCAGCCGGCGCTGGCCGACGGGGCTCGCTCGCAGATCGCCGTGCGCTGCAGCGAGCGTCCGGCTCAGCGCCTCGGGCGAGGCGTCGCCGAGGCGCGCAAGCTCGCTCGCGATGCGCTCGAGCGCCTCGAGCCGCGCCGCCGCATGGCCGACGAGCTGGCTCGCGATATCCTGGAATTGCAACGCGGTCACCGCCTCGCTGAACGCGCTCGCCGCCTCGTCCGAGGCCGGGCGCGCGGCCGCCGGCGCGGGCGCGTCCTGCGGGGCGTCGTTCGCCGCCGGGCGCGGCTCGATGTAGGCATCGGTGCAGCAGCGGGAGGCGAGCGCCGAGAGCCGCTCGAAGCTCGCCGCGAGCCGCGCCGCCGCGTCGGCGAGCAGCCCGTCGAGCTGGGCCAGATCGCCGCGCACGCCGCGCGTTTCGCGCCCGCAGATCTCGGCATACGCGTCGAGCAACGACCGGGCAGCCGCCGACTCCTGTTTCGTTCCCTCGCCCATCGCCGGATTCCGTTCTCTGCTGCGCGCTGCGTCCGCGAATTCTTCCCGCGGTTATCGGCCTCGCGCAGTCGAAATAGAGGGCTTTTTTCGCTTTTGATCCGGTGGCGTCGTAACCCGGTCGGCCTGCGTCCGCTCAGGCCGCTTTTGCCTGCGGCATCGGTGCCTGCGCTCGCAGCCGGGTGCCGTCGGCCTGGCGCGCGGCCGAGCGCCCCGCGGAAGCGCCCCCGCTCGCGTCTTCGCCGGTGCGGGAGCCGCGCTGCGGCATCGGGCGCGCGAACGCTTCGTTCGCCGCCACCCCGCCCTCGACGCGAAAGACCGCCACCGCGGAAAGCAGCTTTTGCGCGACCTCGCGCAGGCTGTCGGCCGCCGCGGCCACCTGCTCGACCATCGCCGCGTTCTGCTGCGTGTTCTGGTCGAGCGCGGCCACCGCGTCGTTCACCTCGCCGATGCCGGCGGCCTGCTGGGCGGCCATCGACCGGATCTCGCCCATCGCTTCGGCGGCCTCGCGCAACTGGTCGAGCAGCGCCGCCACGCTCTGGCGCGCCGCGCTCACCGCGTGCGCGCCGCGCTCCACGCGTTCGACGCTCTCGGCGATCAGATTGCGGATGTCGCGCGCCGCCGCGCCCGCCCGGTTCGCAAGCTGCCGCACCTCGCTCGCCACGACCGCGAAGCCGCGACCGGATTCGCCGGCGCGGGCGGCTTCCACCGCGGCATTGAGCGCGAGGATGTTGGTCTGGAACGCGATCCCGTCGATGGTGCCGACGATGTCCTTGATGCGCGCGCTCGCCTGCGCGATCCGCTGCATGGTGTCGTCGAGTCCGGCGACCGCCGCGGAAGCGTCCCGCGCCGCCGCTTCGGCGGTCGCGGCGCTCTTTGCCGTGCGCTCGGCTGCCTCGGCGGTGTTGCGCGTGCTCGCGCTCATCTGCTCCATCGAGGCGGCGGTCTGTTCGAGGCTCGCGGCGTTCGCCTCGGTGCGCGCCGAAAGGTCCTGGTTGCCTTGCGCGATCTGCCCGATCGCGGCGTGGGTCTCCTTCACCTGACGCACGACGTCCTGCACCGCCGCGCCGATGTTCAGCGCCATCTGCGTGAGCGCTCGGTAGAGGTCGCCGAATTCGTCTGCGCGCTGCGTTTCGACGGCGCCCGCGCGGGATGCGCGCATGTCGCCGCTCGCGATGCGCTCGACGAGCGGCAACAGGCCGGCGAACGGCCGCACGACCTGCGCGCGAAGCCACGCGGCGGCAAGCGCCGCGACTGCCACGCCCGCGAGCGCCTGCATGCCCTGGCCTGCGCCCGCGAGCCAGGCGAGCGTCGGGGCGAGCGCGCACGCGGCGAACGCGACCCAGAGTCGCGTGCCGACCCGCATCGCGCGAAGCGCGTACGCCCACCGCCGCCCGCCGGTCGGCTCCAGCCGGCCGCGGTGCAGGCGCAGGCCGCGAAGCGTGCCCTCGCGCATGCGCCGGTAGAGCGCATCGGCCGCCTCGATCTCCTCGCGCTCCGGTTTGACCCGTACCGAGAGATACCCGACGACCGAATCGCCCTCGCGCACCGGGGTGACGTTCGCCCTCACCCAGTAGTGGTCGCCGTTCTTGCGGCGGTTTTTCACCAACGCCGTCCAGGGGCGGCGCGCCTCGAGCGTCGCCCACAGATCGGCGAAAGCCTCCGGCGGCATGTCCGGATGGCGCACGATGTTGTGCGCCTTGCCGAGCAGCTCCTCGCGCGAAAACCCGCTCACCGTCACGAAGGCGTCGTTCGCGTACGTGATCCGACCTTTGAGGTCGGTCATGGACACAATCATCTGGCCTGCGTCGTAATCGAATTCGCGTTGGGTGACTGGCCCGTTATCTCGCACTCGAAACTCCTCGCAGAAAGATGGAACCCCCCTTGCCCGCTGCATCGAGCAGCGGACCACAACTGCTTGATTCGTTCAGCCGCAGCGGCTGCGTCACCACAGCCGGCTGCGATTCGGCGAGCGACCTTAATCGCGCGCCGTCATCGGCCCGCAAGAGGCGTGCGCCGCACCCGTCAAGAGCGCGGCGTCGGCACCGGCAGGCATCTCACCCGGCGAGGCGTCGGGGACGTCGGCTGTACCTTCGGATCCCGCATAGGCCGTGATCACGGAAGAGGTCGCCGCGCCCGTCGCATGCGAGACAGAGACCGTCGTCTGCCGCGCTGGGCACGCCGCATTCTCCGAGGCGGTATCGGGTGCCGCTTCGAGAAATAAAGGGCTTTTTTCGGCCCCATTTCGCTCGTGCGATCGCCGCGCGACTTGCACCATGTTGCGCATCGGGGGCGGGTGCTTGTCCTGCGGATTCACGAGCGATGCCGCTTTTGCTTTTTATTGCACACGCGAGGCGTGCGCTAACATGCAAGCCCTTTGGTTAGCGAGGGTTTGATTGTTCGTCGTTCTCCATACGCCCGGCGGCAAGCCGGACTGGCATGCGGCAAGGCGGCTCGCGAGCCTGCGGCGGCTCGAGCGCTGGCTCCTCCGGTCGTTCGCGGCAGGGCTCGGCATGCTCGTGTTGCTCGGTGCGGCGTCGCTCTACGTCGCCGGCCGCTCGGTCGAGGCCGGCGACGAGGTGGTACGCAGCGAGCAGATCGTGCGGCTGTTCGCGCAGTTCGAGACCGAGATTTACCGCAGCCTCGCGAACCATCGCGGCTACGCGATCGAAGGCGACGTGCGCATGCGCGCACGCCGCGACGAGGCGATCGGTGCCGCCGCGCGCCTGCTCGAAACGCTGCAGGCTACGGAGGCTGCGAAGCGCTACGCCGAGCTGCTTTCGCGCGCGGCCGAACTGGTCGCCGAGCGGCGGGCGCACTTCGCCGCTTTCGACGAGACCCGCGCGGCGCTCGGCCCTGCGGCGGCGCTCCGAACGCTCGTTCTCGTGCGTCCCGAACTGCTGATCGGCGACGACCTGCGGGCGGCGACGGCCGCGGAGCAGCGCCGTCTCGCAGAGGCGCGCGAGTCCCGGCGCGAGGCGATCGGCGCGATGTACACGGTGCTGTGGGCGGCGGGCCTTGCGCTCGCGTTCGGGCTGCTTCGCCTCCAACGGTGGCTCAGGCGCGAGATCGCGGCGCGCGAGCAGGCCGACGCCGCATGCCGCGAGGCCGACGAGCGCCTCGAGCGGGCGCTTTCGGCCGCGCGCGTCGTGCTGTGGGAGGCGGATCTGCCCTCCGGGACGGTCAGCCTCGAGCGGCGCCTCGACGATCCTGACCGCGCGTTGCGCCTGCCGCAGCACCTGACGAGCGCCGAGGCGCTCCAACTCGTCCCGGTCGAAGAGCACGCATCGTTGCGCGCGGCGGCTGCCGAAGCGCTTTGCCCCGGCGGCGCCGACGAATGGTCGGTGGAGCACCGCATGCGCGGCCCCGGGGACGAATGGCGCTGGGTGCTCACGCGCGGGCGCGTCACCGAGCGCGACGCCGCGACCGGCCGCCCGCTGCGCGCGGCCGGCACCAGCGTGGACATCACCGAGCGCAAGATCGCCGAAGAGAGGCTGCGCGTCCTGAACGAGGAACTCGAGCGGCGCGTCGCCGAGCGCACCGCCGAAGTGCAGACGCTGTTCGACGCGCTGCGCGACAGCGAACAGATGCTGCGTGCGATCGTCGAAGGCGCCCCTGCCGCGATCGTCGTCGCCGACACCGAGGGCCGCATCGCGCTCGCGAACCCGGCCGCCGAGCGCATCTTCGGCCGGCGCGCTTCGGAAATGGTCGGCACGTCGCTCGACCTGCTGGTTCCCGAGCGCTTTCGCGCCGCGCACCGCGAGCACCTCCGGCGCTTCGCCGCCGGCGGCGAGTCCTACCGGCGCATGGGCGAAGCCGCCCGGGTGGCCGGCCTGCGCGCTGACGGCAGCGAGTTTCCGCTCGATGCCGCGATCGCGCGTTTCGCCGCGGGCGGCCGCGACTTTCTCGTCATGATCGGCCGCGATGCGACCGAGGAGGTGCGCGCGATGCAGCAGCTTCGCGAGCTGACCGCCGAACTCGAGCGCCGCGTCGCCGAACGCACCGCGGAGCTGGAGGCGGCGAACCGCGACTTGGAATCGTTCGCGTATTCGGTCGCGCACGACCTGCGCGCGCCGATCCGCGCGGTGCACGGCTTTGCCGGCCTGCTCGAGGAAAGCGACGGCGCACGGCTCTCGGACGAGGGGCGGCGGCTGCTCGGCGTGATCCAGGCGAACGCCCTGCGCATGGGCGGGCTGGTGGACGGCCTGCTGCGGCTGTCGCGCATCGGCCGGGCGACGCTGCGCAGGGAGGAAACGGACCTCGCGGCCCTCGCGCGCAAGGTCGCCGCCGAGCTTTCGGCCGGTTATCCGGCGACCCGGATCGAGATCGGCGAGCTGCCGCCCGCGAACGCGGACCGCGCGCTCGCCGAGCAGCTGCTCGTCAACCTGATCGGCAACGCGCTCAAGTACTCCGCCCGGCGACCCGAACCCCGCGTCGAGGTCGGATACGCGAAGGACGCGGATGCCTATTTCGTGCGCGACAACGGCGAAGGGTTCGACATGGCTTGGGCGAACAAGCTCTTTCGGCCGTTTCAGCGCCTGCACGGCGCCGAGTTCGAGGGTAGCGGCATCGGGCTCGCGATCGTGCACCGCATCGTCGCGCGCCACGGCGGGCGCGTCTGGGCGGAAAGCGCACCCGGCGCAGGCGCGATCTTCTACTTCACTCTCGGCAGCGCGGCAAACGGTGGCCAGACGGGAAAATAGGAATAGGCCCGACGGGCGCCTGCCCCCGCGTCCTTCGCTTGCCGACTCGGCGCCCGGATGACCGGCGAAGGGCCCGGATCGGAAGTAGACACCGGCGCGGACCGCGCCGGCGCGCGTCCCGACCTGCGCGTGCTGCAGGCAGGCCCGGAGGCGGAAATCTTTCGGCTCGCGCGCGCTGCGCTCGCGCACCGTTACGCCGTCGTGCATCGGGCGGTCGCGGATGAAGCAGAGCTTCGCGCAGCCCTCCGAGCGGGCGAATGGGACGTGCTCCTTTGCGACCCGCGCGCCGAAGGCGCCGATTGCAAAGCGTTGTTCGGAGAACTCGGCGAGTCGGCGAGCGAAGTCGTGGCGATCGCGGTGAGCGAACGCGAGGAGGAGCCGCTCGCCGCCGAGCTGATCTCGCTCGGCGCCCGCGCCGTGCTCGGCCGGGCGCGGCTCGGGCGGCTTGCGCCGATCGTCGCGCGCGAACTGGAGAACCTCCGCCGCCGACGGCTGAAGGAGCTTCGCGCGCTGCTCGACACTTCGCCCGACCCGATGCTGATCGCCGACGCAGACGGCCGGATTCGGTATGCGAGCCGGCGCCTGGAAGCGCTGCTCGGCTATTTGCCGGACGAACTGACGGGCAAGCCCGTGGAAACGCTCGTTCCCGAACATCTGCGCGCGCAACATACGGTCGAACGGGCACGGTACGCGCGCGGGCCGGTGCCGTGGCCGCTGGGCGCCGGAGGCGAGCTGGTGGCGCTGCACAAGGACGGAACGCCGATTCCGGTCGAGATCAGCCTCGGCCCGCTCCGCCTCGGGGGCGAGACGTTCGTCTGCTGCGGCCTGCGCGACCTGCGCGAGCGCCGGCGCGCCGAGCGGCTGTTGCGCGCGATCCTGGAAGGAACGGCGGCGGCGACCGGCGAGGAGTTCCTGCGCGCGCTGGTGCGCAACCTCGCGCAGGCCCTCGAGGTGCGATTCGCGTTCGTGAGCGTGCTCGAACCCTCGGCCCCCGGGCGCGCGCGCGTACTCGCGTTCTGGAACGGCGACGCGTACCTCGCACCGCACGAGTACCCGCTCGCCTCGAGCCCGTGCGAGACCGTGCTCGCGCAGGGCGAGCTGCTCGTCCGCGACGGCCTCGGCGCACGGTTCGGCGGCGAGTCGCGACTGCGGGACCTCGGCGCGCAAGGGTTCTTCGGCGTGCGGCTCGCGGCCGCCTCGGGCGAGCCGCTCGGCGTGCTCGCGATCGCCGACCTCGCGCCGCTTGGCGAGGTGGACACCGCGCGCACGGTGCTGCGTATCTTCGCCGCGCGCGCGGCCGCCGAACTCGAACGCGCGCGGATCGCTGCGCAGCTTGCGGCGCGCGAGCGCTGGTTCCGCGACATGGCGGAACTCTCCTCCGACTGGTACTGGGAGCAGGACGAGAATTTCCGCTTCGTTCCGCTCACGCAGACGGACTCCGGCGGCCATGCGCCCTGGCTCGACTGGGTCGTCGGAAAGACTCGCTGGGAAGTGGCCTCCGAGGGACTTTCCGAGGAACAGTGGGCGGAACACCGACGCAAGCTCGAAGCGCACGAGGAATTCCGCGACTTCGAGTACCCGGCTCGCCCTCCCGGCGGACAGCCGAGATGGATGAGCGTCAGCGGCCGTCCGGTCTACGACGCCGATGGTCGCTTCCGCGGCTACCGCGGCGTCGCGCGCGACGTCACCGCGCGAAGGGCGATGGAACAGGCGTTGCGCGAATCCGAAGCGCGTTTTCGCGAGATCTTCCGCGCGGCACCGGACATGATGACGCTCGTTCGCCGCCGCGACGGTACGTATCTCGACGTCAACCCGGCGTTCGAGGAATTCACCGGCTACCGGCGCGACGAGGCGCTCGGGCGG
>JAOAFL010000073.1 GCA_026416295.1 Burkholderiales bacterium
AGATGTGTATAAGAGACAGCGCTCACCGAGGTGAGAATCGGGCTGTCGCCCGCGACCATCAGCCCGTATGTGGTGCGCGCGATCGGCGAGCGCGCTGCGCGGCGCTACTTTCACACCGGCGAGCGCTTCGGCGCGGAAGAGGCGCTGCGGCTTGGGCTTCTTCACCGCGTCTGCGCGCCGGAGGCGCTCGACGCCGCGGTCGAGAAGACCCTCGGCGAGCTTCTCGCCGGCGGGCCGCAGGCGCACCGCGCGATCAAGGACCTCATCCGGACGGTCGCCCGCGGCGGGCCGGTGAGCGATGCGCTATCAGAGGAGACCGCGCGCCGCATCGCCGAGATCCGCGTCTCGCCCGAGGGCCGCGAAGGCATCGCCTCGTTCCTGGAAAAGCGCAAGCCCGCCTGGCTTGCGCCGAAAGGCCCGGGTGTTCCGTAAGCTCCTCGTCGCAAACCGCGGCGAGATCGCCTGCCGCGTGATCGCCGCCGCGCGCGATCTCGGCATCCGCACGGTCGCCGTCTTTTCGGACGCCGACGCCGGCGCACGCCACGTCGCGATGGCCGATGAAGCGCGCTGCATCGGCCCTGCGCCTGCGCGCAGCAGCTACCTCGATATCGCGGCGATCCTCGCCGCCGCGAAGGCCTCGGGCGCCGAGGCGATCCATCCGGGCTACGGGTTTCTTTCGGAAAACGCCGAATTCGCCCGCGCCTGCGAACGCGCCGGGATCGTCTTCGTCGGGCCGACCGCCGAGGCGATCGCAGCGATGGGCGACAAGGCGGCCGCGAAGTCGTTGATGGCGAAAGCGGGCGTGCCGGTCGTGCCCGGCTATCACGGAGACAATCAGGATGCCGCGTTACTCGCCGAGGAAGCGCGAAGAATCGGCTATCCGGTGCTCATCAAGGCGTCGGCGGGCGGCGGCGGCAAGGGCATGCGGGTGGTCGAGCGAGCGGCGGACTTTCGCGCGGCGCTGGAGGCGGCAAGGCGCGAGGCAAAAGCCGCCTTCGGCGACGACCGCGTGCTTCTCGAGAGATACCTCCTTCGGCCGCGGCATATCGAGTTCCAGGTGTTCGCCGACCGGCACGGAAACGTCGTGCACCTTTTCGAGCGCGACTGCTCGGTGCAGCGCCGGCACCAGAAGGTGATCGAGGAGGCGCCTGCGCCGGGCATGACGGACGATCGGCGCCGCGCGATGGGCGAGGCGGCGGTCGCGGCCGCGCGCGCGATCGGCTACGTCGGCGCAGGCACCGTCGAGTTCATCGCCGAGGCGGACGGCCGCTTCTGGTTCATGGAGATGAACACGCGGCTTCAGGTCGAGCATCCGGTGACCGAGATGATCACCGGCGTGGACCTCGTCAAGTGGCAGATCGCGGTCGCGGCCGGCGAGCCGCTGCCGCTACGGCAAGAGGAGCTGCGCATCCGCGGACACGCGATCGAGGCGCGCATATACGCCGAGAATCCCGAACGCGGGTTCCTGCCCTCGACCGGGCGGCTGCGGCGCCTGCGTACGCCGCGCGCCTGCGAATTCACATCGGCGGCACCGCTTCGGATCGATTCGGGCGTGCGCGAGGCGGACGAGATCACGCCCCACTACGACCCGATGATCGCGAAGCTCATCGCCTGGGGCGAGACGCGCGCGCAGGCGCTTGCGCGCCTTCGCGCGGCGCTCGCCGAATTCGAGATCGTCGGCGTCGCATCGAACGTCGAGTTCCTCGGCCGCCTTTGCGCAAGCCGCGCGTTCGCGGCGGCCGACCTCGACACCGGCCTGATCGAGCGCTCGCGCGAGGAGCTTTTTCCCGTACAGGACGGCGCCGCCGACCAAGACCTCGCCTGCGCAGCGCTCGCGGAGCTTTTTCTCGAGGAGGAGGCGGCGCGGGCCGAGGCGCGCGCTTCGGGCGACCCGTATTCGCCCTGGTGCGCGGTGGACGGCTGGCGGCTGAATCTCGGTGCTCGCCACGAGTTCGTGTTTCGCGAAGGCGAGCGCGAGCACCGCGTCGCGCTCCGGTTCGAGCGGTCGGGCTATCGGTTTTCGGTCGGCGGGCGCGAATATGCGCTCGCGGGCGAGCGCGACGGCGATCGGCTGCGCCTGAGGCTCGGGGAGGCCAGTTTCTGCTGCGGGGTTTTTCGCGACGGCAGCGAATGGCATGTGTTCCGCGACGGCCGCCATCGCGTGCTTTCGCTGAAAGGCGGCGAGGAAGCCGAGCACGCCGACACCGCAGGCGGCACGCTCACCGCCCCGATGCCCGGCAAGGTGATCCAGGTGCTCGTCGAGCCGGGCGCGGTGGTCGCAAAGGGCGCGCCGCTTCTCGTGCTCGAGGCGATGAAGATGGAGCACACGATCGCAGCGCCGCACGGCGGGCGGGTCGCCGCGATCCACTACCGGGCGGGCGAGCAGGTCGCCGAGGGGGCGGAATTGCTACGCCTCGAGCCCGCCTGAAGGAGGCTTGACGTGACGTTGCCGACGAAAGTCCGCCTCGTGGAGGTCGCACCGCGCGACGGGCTGCAGAACGAAAAGGGCGAAGTGCCGACCGCGATCAAGGTGGAACTGATCGAGCGGCTGGCCGATGCCGGGCTTCCTTCGGTCGAGGCGACCGCGTTCGTCTCGCCGAAGTGGGTGCCGCAGATGGCCGACCATGCCGAGGTGCTCGAGCGGATTCGCCGCAAGCCCGGCGTCTCCTATCCGGTGCTCACGCCGAACCTGAAAGGGTTCGAGGCGGCGCGCGCGGCGGGGGCGACCGAAGTCGCGGTGTTCGCTGCCGCGAGCGAAGCGTTCTCGCGAAGGAACATCAACTGCTCGATCGCGGAGTCGTTCGAGCGTTTCCGGCCGGTGCTCGAGGCTGCTGCGCGCCACGGCATCCGGGTTCGGGGCTACATCTCCTGCGTCGCCGGCTGCCCATACGAGGGCGAAGTGCGGCCGGAAAAGGTGGCCGAGGTGGCGGCGGCGCTCTACGACATGGGCTGCTACGAGATCTCGCTCGGGGACACGATCGGCGTCGGCACCCCGGGAAAGATCCAGCGGGTGATCGAGGCGTGCGCAAGGCGCGTGCCGATCGAAAGGCTCGCAGGCCACTACCACGACACCTACGGGCAGGCGCTCGCCAACATCTACGCCTCGATGGAGATGGGCGTTTCTACCTTCGACGCCTCGGTCGCGGGCCTCGGCGGCTGCCCGTACGCGAAGGGCGCGACCGGAAACGTCGCGACCGAAGACGTCGTCTACATGCTCGATGGCCTCGGGATCGAAACCGGCGTCGCGCTCGCGAAGCTCGTCGAGATCGGCCAGTGGATCTGCCGCGCGATCGGCCGCGAGTCCGCAAGCCGCGCAGGACGGGCGCTTGCGGCAAAGTGCGCCGCGTGATCGCATCGCCCTGCGTCAAGGTCTGCGCGCCCGATGCCGCGGGGCGCTACTGCACCGGGTGCCTGCGCACGCTCGATGAGATCGCGCGTTGGCGCGAGATGAGCGAGGAAGAGCGCACCCGGGTGATGGCGGAGCTGTCGGCGCGCCGACGCGCGCTGGAACCCGCGCGCACCGCCGCCGACAGGGACGCGTGAGCGCCAGCGGGTGTCGATGTTCTCGTCCGCCGCGCCCGGCTGGATCGGCAGGCGGTCGCCGCTCTCCTCGTCGCGCCGCGCAGGCAGGGCGGCTCAAATGTCCGCGAAATCCCCGTGCCGGCCTTTGCCCGCGGCAAAGCGCGCCGCCCCGGCCGCGCCTTCGGCGACGAAGGCGGGAAAGCCGTTGTACCACTCCTTGCGCATCGCCTCGCGGATCGAGAGCCCCTGCTGCATGTAGACCGAGCGCCGGTCGGCGCGCACGCAAGCCTGCGGAAAGCGCGCGATCTCGTGCGCGAGCCCTTCGGCGAACTCGCGCGAGGTGCCGTCCGGCACGACGTGCTCGCAGGCGCCGATGCGAAGGGCTTCCTCGGCGGGCACCTTGCGCCCGGTGAGGATGATCTCGAGCGCCCGGCCGACGCCGACGAGGCGCGGAAGCCGCACCGTGCCGCCGTCCACGAGCGGCACGCCCCAGCGCCGGCAATAGACGCCGAAGTAGGCCGACGCCTCCATCACCCGCAGGTCGCACCAGAGCGCAAGCTCGAAGCCGCCTGCGACCGCGGGGCCGGCGACCGCGGCGATCACCGGCTTGTCGAGCTCGAGCCGCGTGGGCCCCAGCGGCCCGCGCGGGATCGGCGCGCGATCATCGAGCGGATAATCGAGCGCGTGCAGCTCCGCCGGGTCCTTGACGAGCGAGGCGCAGTACTTGAGGTCCCAGCCGGCGCAGAAGGCGCCGCCCTCGCCCCAGAGCACGGCGACCGCGGCCTCGGGGTCGGCGTCGAACGCCTTGAACGCCTCGGTGAGCGCATCGGCGCTCGCCGGGTCCATCGCGTTTCGCGCCTCCGGGCGCGAATGGATCACCGTCCAGACCTTGCCTTTCTTTTCGATGCGTACCGCCATGGGGCGCCCCGCTGTGCCTCGGACAGATGTCCGATATGATACGCTCAGTTGTCCATCGCGGAGCGCGCATGAGCACCCTGGCGGCGGTGACCGAAGTGCTGGGCGGGAAAAAGACGCTCGGTGCCCGCCCGAAGACCTTCCTGGACTGGCAGGCGCTGATTCTCGCCGGCATGCCGGTGGAGTCGGCCGAGGCGCTCAAGGACGGGATCGCGGTCGCGGACAAGTCCTTCGCGGAACTGATCGGCATCAGCGCGAAGACGCTTTCGCGCGCGCGGGCAGGCAAGGCAAGGCTCGATCCGGTGGCGAGCGACCGGCTCTTCCGGCTTGCGCGCATCGTCGCCCTCGCGGCCGAGGTGCTGGAAGGCGAGGAGCCCGCGGTGCGCTGGCTCAAGCGGCCTCAGCCCGGCCTGGGCGGGCGCACCCCGTTGTCCCTGCTCGTCACCGACGCCGGCCGCGACGAAGTGGAGAAGCTTCTCCTTCGCCTAGAACACGGCGTCTACACCTGAACCGGTTTGCGTTCCGCATCGTCAAGGCGCGGCATGCGCAGACCGCGTTCAGCGGCGAGGGCGTGCGCCTTGCCGGCGGCCGCTGGAACCTTCCGGGCGATCGTGCCATCTACGCGTCCTCGTCGCTCGCGCTCGCGGCGATGGAAACCTTCGTCCATTTCGGCGAGGACGGTCTGCACATCCGGTTCGTGTACTTCCGGATCGAGATCCCGGACACGGTGCCCGTGCGAAGATGCCCGCGCCCGCCCCAAGGCTGGCAGACCGAGCCGCCCGGCGAGGCGAGCATGCGCTTCGGGTCGGCGTGGCTGCGCTCGGGCCGCGGTGCGGTGCTGCAAGTTCCCTCCGCGATCATTCCGACGGAGTGGAACTTCGTCTTCAACCCCGTCCATCCCGATTTTGCGAAGCTGCGGATCGGCCGCCCGAGACCGTTCAGCTTCGATTCCCGGATGTGGAAGTGACGTTCAATCCTTCTTCTGCGACGCCGCGAGCGCCTGGTCGAGATCCCAGAGGATGTCCTCGAGGTTCTCCAGCCCCACCGAGATGCGGATCATGTCCGGGCCGATGCCGGCGGCGATCTGCTCCTCGTCGCTCATCTGCTGATGCGTGGTGCTCGCCGGGTGGATGACGAGGCTTTTCGCGTCGCCGACGTTCGCAAGGTGCGAGTGCAGCTTCACCGCCTCGATGAAGCGCCGGCCCGCCTCGCGCCCGCCCTTGACGCCGAAGGCGAAGATGGAACCTGCGCCCTTCGGCAGGTATTTCTTCGCCCGCTCGTAGTAGGGGCTCGAGGGCAGCCCCGGGTAGCTCACCCAGCCCACGTGCGGGTGCCTTTCCAGCCACTCGGCGACCGCGCGCGCGTTCGCGACATGCTTCTCCATCCGGAACGAAAGCGTCTCGAGCCCCTGCAGGAACAGGAACGCGTTGAACGGGCTCATGCAGGCGCCGAGGTCCCGCATCATCTCCACGCGCGCCTTCATGATGAAGGTGAAGTTGCCGAAGGTCTCCCAGTAACGCATGCCGTGGTAGCCGGGCGAGGGCTCCACCATCTCCGGGAACGTGCCGTTGTCCCAGGGGAAGGTGCCGCCGTCCACGATCACGCCGCCGATCGAGGTGCCGTGCCCGCCGATGAACTTGGTCGCCGAGTGCACCACGATGTCCGCGCCGTGCTCGAACGGCCGGCAGAGGTACGGCGAGGCAAACGTGTTGTCGATCATGAGCGGGATGCGGTGCGCGTGCGCGATGTCGGCGACCTCGCGGATCGGAAAGACATCCGCCTTCGGATTCCCGATCGTCTCGCCGTAGAGGAGCTTCGTGCGCGGGCCGATCGCGCGCGCGAAGTTCTCCGGGTCCGCGGCATCGACGAACTTCACCTCGATCCCGAAGCGGCGGAAGGTGAGCGCGAACTGGTTGTAGGTCCCGCCGTAGAGGGTGCGCGAGGAGACGATCTCGTCGCCCGCCCTGAGCAGCGTCGCGATGGCCACCAGCTGCGCCGCCTGACCGGAAGCGGCGGCGAGCGCCCCGACACCGCCTTCGAGCGAGGCGACGCGCTCTTCGAACGCCGCCACCGTCGGGTTCGAGATGCGGCTGTAGATGTTGCCGAACTTGTTGAGCGCGAACAGATGCGCCGCGTGCTCGGTGTCCTCGAACACGAACGAGGTCGTCTGGTAGATCGGCATCGCGCGCGCGCCGGTCGTCGGATCGGGCGTCTGCCCCGCATGGAGCATTCGCGTGTCGAACCCGAAGTCGAATTTTTCCGCCATGGCGCCTCCTATTCGAACACGGTGTCGTAGCGGCGCGCGGTGATGACGCCGGTCGAGAGCCCGACCACGTCGAGCCCGTAGTCCTTCTTGCCGAAAAAGCGGCAGTGCTCGATCTTCACGCACCGGTCCATCACCACCTCCATGCCGGCGGCCGCGGCCGCGCGCGCCGCCTCCTCGTTCACGACGCCGATCTGCATCCAGAAGACCTTCGCGCCGATTCGGCGCGCCTCGGCAACCAGCGGCAGCACCGTCTCGCCGCGCCGGAAGATGTCCACGATGTCCACCGGCGCGCCGATCGCGGCAAGCGTCGGGTAGCAGCGCAGCCCGAGGATTTCCTCGGCGCCCGGGTTCACCGGATACACGGTGTAGCCCATGCTTTTCATGTGAACGAGCGCCCGGTAGCTCGCGCGCGCAGGGTTCGCCGACACCCCCACCATCGCGATGCGCCGGTAGCGCACGAGGATGTCGCGCGTGCGCGCGGAAAGCTCGCCCGTCATGATGCCTGCGTAGTTCGCCATCAACGCCTCCCTCGCTTCGGTGCCCGACCTCGCGTGCGCGCCGGTCGCGGCTCGCGCCCCTCGGGAATCGGCCGCCCGCTGTCGCGCCACTCGACCGCAGCGCGGAATCCGTGCTTTTCGGCGTAGCGCTTGAACCACAGCCCTTCCGGGCTGTGGCGCGCGATGCCGTCGAAAAGCGTCGCGATCATCTGCGTGCCGGCAAGGCCCATGTTCTCGTAGGCCTGGTTGATCATGAGCTTGTGCATCATCAGCTGGTTCTTCGGCACGCTCGCGATGCGGCCGGCGAGCGCTTCCACCGCGGCGTCCAGCTCCGCGGCGGGCACCGCGTCGTAGACGAGTCCCCAGGCTTTGGCGGTGCGCCCGTCGATCGTGTCGCCGGTGAAAAGCAGCCGCTTCGCCTTTTCGGCACCGAGCCGGTACACCCACATCGCGGTCGTGGGGCAGCCCCAGACGCGGGCGGGCATATAGCCGATTCTCGCGTCCTCGGCCATGACGACGAGGTCGGCGCAGAGCGCGATGTCGGAGCCGCCGGCGACCGCGTAGCCGTGCACCTTGCAGATCACGGGCTTTGCGCTTCGCCAGAGCGACAGAAAATCGTCGGTGTTCGCCTTCATGAAGCGAAAGTCCCGCATCGGATCCCACGGCATCGGCTGCGTCCAGCGGTTCTCGGGGTCGCCTTCGGCGAAGCGCTTGAGGTCGTAGCCGGCGCAGAAGGCGCGGCCCGCGCCCGAGAGCACGATCACGTGCACCCGGTCGTCCGCGTTCGCCGCCTCGACCGCGCGCCGGATCTCGCCCGGCATGCGCTCGTCGATCGCGTTCAGGCGCGCGGGGCGGTTGAGGGTGATGCGGGCGATGCGGCCGGTGACGCCGTACTTCACCGTCACGAATCTGCCCGGCATCGCGGTCCTCCCCTCCTCGCCCAACCATAGCAGGCGCAGCGCGCGTCGCGCAGCGGCGCGGCGCCTTGCGCTCAGCCGTACTTGCGCAGGTCCTCGATCACCTTGCCGTCGTTCGGAAGCGAGCCCGGCGCGACGAGCTGCACCTCGCCGCGCAGCTTGGTGACATCGCGGATCGCGCCGACGATCCGTTCGACGAGACCCTCGGGCGGCGCGGCGACCTCGCAGCGCAGCGTCATGCGGTCTGCGCCCACGTCTCCCTCGACCACCAGGCGCGCGCGCGCGATCTCGGGAAAGCGGCGCACGATCTCGGCGACCTGCTTCGGGGTCACGAACATGCCGCGCACCTTGGTCGTCTGATCCGCTCGCCCGAGCCAGCCGCGGATGCGGGTGTTGGTGCGACCGCACGGGCTCGTTCCCGGCAGCACCGCCGAAAGGTCCCCGGTCGCGAAACGGATGAGCGGATAGTCGCGGTTGAAGCTCGTCACCACCACTTCGCCCACCTCGCCCTCGGGCACCGGGTCGCCGGTCCCCGGGCGCACGATCTCGAGGATCAGCCCTTCGTCGAGGATCATGCCCTCGGTGGGCGTGCCGTCGGCAAGGGCGCTCTCGTAGGCGAGGAGCCCCAGGTCCGCGGTGGCGTAGAGCTGCTGCACGCGCAGCCCGCGCGCGCGCATCTGTTCGCGCAGCGCCGGCGGCAGGTATTCGGCGCCGACGAGCGCCTTCCGGAGGCAGGAGACGTCCGCGCCCAGCTCGTCGGCCTTCTCCAGGATCAGCTTGAGAAACGAAGGCGTGCCGACGAAGGCGTTCGCGCGCAGATCGCGGATCGTCGAAACCTGAAGTTCGGTCTGGCCGACGCCGGTCGGCACCACCGTGCAACCGATCGCGGCGGCGCCCGCCTCGACCATCGAGCCGGCGGGCGTGAAGTGGTAGGCGAAGGTGTTCACCACGAGGTCGCCCGCGCGAAAGCCCGCCGCCCAGAGCGCGCGCGCGGTGCGCCACCAGTCGCGCCCGTGGCCCTCGGGCTCGTAGATCGGGCCGGGGGAGGCGAATACCTTCGCGAGTCTCGCCAGCGGCGCGGCGACGAGCCCTCCGAACGGCCGCTCGCGCGCCTGAAGCTCGGCAAGCTCCGACTTGCGCGTGACCGGCAGGCGCGCAAGCGCTTCGCGCGAGCGCACCGCCTGAGGATCGACGTCGGCGAGGATGCGCGCCCAGCCGGGGGCGTTCGCTTTGGCGTGCGCAACGAGCCCGGGCAGCGCGGCAAAAAGCGCCGCCTCGCGCTCCGCGGGCGATCGCGTCTCCAGCGCGTCGAAGTATTCGCTCACGCCGCGCGACCTAGAGCCAGCGCTTGCGGCGCCGGTAGGACTTGACGTCGCGAAAGCTCCGGCGCCCTGCAGAGGAAAAGCCGAGGTAGAACTCCTTCACGTCCTCGTTTTCGGCGAGCGCTTTCGCGTCGCCGTCCATCACGACGCGGCCGTTTTCCAGGATATAGCCGTAGTCGGCGTAGCGGAGCGCCATGTTCGCGTTCTGCTCGGCAAGCAGAATGCTCACGCGCTCCTTCTGGTTGAGTTCGCGCACGATCTCGAAGATCTCCTCGACGAGTTGCGGCGCGAGCCCCATCGACGGCTCGTCGAGGAGCATCAGCTTCGGCCGCGCCATCAGCGCCCGTCCGATCGCCGTCATCTGCTGCTCGCCCCCGGAGGTGTAGCCGGCGAGCGACTTGCGCCGCTCCTTCAGGCGCGGAAAGTACGCGTACACCCGCTCGAGGTCCGCGCGCAGATCGGCGCGGCCGCGCGTATAGGCGCCGGTGAGCAGATTCTCCTCGACCGTCAGGTGCTGGAAACAGCGGCGGCCCTCCATCACCTGGATCACCCCGCGGCGGACCAACTCGTTCGGCGTCAGTCGATCCACGCGCTCGCCGTAAAACAGGATCTGCCCTTTGGTCACCTCGCCGCGCTCTGCGCCGAGGAGGTTGGAAATCGCCTTGAGCGTCGTCGTCTTGCCGGCGCCGTTCGCGCCTAGCAGGGCGACGATCTGACCCTCCTCGACCTGCAGGCTGACGCCCTTCAGCACGAGGATGACGTGGTCGTAGATGACCTCGACGTTGGCGACCGAGAGCGGCAGCCGCCTCGCCGGGCTCGGTTCAGGAACTGCAGACATGAAAAAGGCGGGGCTCGGCTGCGGCCTTCGCCCCGCCCGTCCTCCGTTCGCCGGTTACTTTTCCTTCGCGCAGTCGCGCGGCGTGATGTTCTTTTCTTTCGCGTACTGCATCGCCGAGGCCTCGATCATCGGCCGCACGAGCTTCTGGTCGGTCGGGATCCAGTCGGAAATGATCTTCCACTGCTTGCCGTCCCACTGCTGGAAGCGCACGCCGCCGCCGCCCTCGTGGTCCTCGCAGGTGATGCGGAAGGTCGGCATGAAGCCGGAGGCGCCCAGACGCTTGAGGGTCGCTTCGTCGATGTTCAGGTTCTCGAGCCCCCAGCGCACCTGCTCGCCGGTCATCGGCTGGCCCTTGCCGAAGCGCTCCTGCGCCTTGCGGATCGCCTCGGTGCTGACGATCGCGAAGATCACGCCGCGGTTGTAGTAGATCGTGCCGATGCGGCTCTTGTCCTCCAGTTCGCCCTTGCCCTTGCCGTAGACGTGCTTGCGGATTTCCTGGATCACCGGGAACTTGTCGCCGGCGGCGTTGAAGCCGGCGGCGATGAAGCCCTTCGCCGCGTCGCCCGCCGGGATTACGTCCTCTTCCGACCCGGACCACCACACGCCGACGATGCGGTCGCGGGGGAAACCCGCGCGCGCGGCGGCCTTGAGCGCCGTCGGGTTCATCACGCCCCAGCCGCGCAGGATCACCCAGTCGGGCTTGAGCTGGCGGATCTGCAGCCACTGCGCCGACTGCTCGTTGCCGGGCGAGGGCACGGCGATGTTCGTCACCTTGAACCCGTACATCTCGGCCTGCTTCTCGAGCACCGGCAGCGTCTCCTTGCCGTAGGCCGAGTCGTGATACAGGTTCACGATGTGCTTGCCGCGCAGCTTGTCCATGCCGCCCTCGCGCTGGCCGATGAAGCGGATCTTGGCGGTGTTCTGCGACCAGTAGTTCGTGATGAGCGGGAAGACGTACGGGAAGACGCGCCCGTCGGAAGCGTCGGTCCGGCCGTAACCGAGGGTGATCAGCGGCACCTTGTCGATCGGCGCGCGGTCGATCAGCGCGTACGTGATTCCGGTCGAGAGCGGATGGAAGAGCGACGCCCCGGTGGGCCCGCGCTTCTTCAGCCGCTCGTAGCACTCCACGCCGCGCGAGGTGATGTATTCGGTCTCGCACTTCTCCCAGGTGAGCTTGACGCCGTTGATGCCGCCGTCCCGCTCGTTGAGCAAGGTCAGGTAATCGAGGAACCCGGCGGCGATCCCGCTGCCGCCGGGAGCGAACGGTCCGACCCAGTAGAACGCGGCGGGGATGAACTGCTCCTTCGCCTGCGCCGCCGCCGTCCCGGAAAACCCGGTCGCGGCCGCGGCGAGCGCGAGCGCCAGCATGCTGCGTTTCATGGTTAGCCTCCTCCTTGGACAGGGCTTGTGCCTGCGACCGGCATATCTTAGTCCTTGCCCCTCAATGCGGGAAGGGCCAGAGCCGGAGCTTTTCCTTGCCGATCTGCCAGAGCCGCGCCAAGCCGTGCGGCTCGACGATCAGGAAAAACACGATCAGCGCCCCGAAGATGATCAGCTCGATGTTGGACAGCCAGGCGTGCGGCACGTCCACGCCGAAGGCGTGGGAAAGGAACCCGGACACGAGATTGAGGAAGATCGGGAGCAGCGTGATGAAGGCCGCCCCGAGGAACGAGCCGAGGATCGAGCCCACCCCCCCGATGATGATCATGAAGAGCACCCGAAACGAAAGGTCGAGGCTGAAGGCCTCGGGCTCGACGGTGCCGAGGTAGCAGAAGGCGTAGAGCGCCCCGGCCACGCCGCAGTAGAACGAGCTGATCGCGAACGCGAGGAGCTTGGTGCGCATGATCGGGATGCCGATCACGCTCGCCGCGACATCCATGTCGCGCACCGCCATGAACGCGCGGCCGGTCTCCGAGCGCATCAGGTTCTTCGCCGCGAGCGCCATCAGCGCGACGATCGCGAGCGTGAGCAAGTACTTCTCCTGCGCGCTGTCGAACGTGTGGCCGAGGATGACGATCTCCTGCGCGCTGATCACCCCGGAGGAGCTGTAGTTCGTGAACCAGCCCACGCGCTGCAGCACCCAGAGCACGAAAAACTGGCAGGCGAGGGTCGCGACCGCGAGGTAGAAGCCCTTGATGCGCAGGCTGGGCAGCCCGAAGACGATGCCGAGCGCCGCGGCGCACAGCCCCGCGAGCGCGAACGAGACGAGGATCGGCAGCTCGGGCAGCCGCAGCTCGAAGTTGTAGGCCATGAACGCGCCCACCGCCATGAAGCCGGCGGTACCGAGCGAGAGCTGCCCGGCGTAGCCGGTGAGGATGTTCAGCCCCAGCGCCGCAAGCGACAGGATGAGAAACGGAATGAGCAGCGCCTTCAGCCAGTAGTGGCTCGCGACCGCCGGCACGACGAAGAAGGCGAACGCGAGCAGGAGCGCGATGGCGACGCGGTCCTGGCGGATCGGGAAGATCCGCTGGTCCTCCGCGTAACTGGTCCTGAACTGTCCCGCTTCCCGGTAGAGCACGCCTACACCCGGTCGATGTGCTTCTCGCCGAACAGCCCCTCGGGCCGCACGAGGAGGAAGAGGAGCGCCACGACGTAGGCGAACCAGAGCTCGATCCCGCCGCCGAAATACGGCCCGATGTAGACCTCGGCGAGCTTCTCGCTCGCGCCGATGATGAGACCGCCGACGATCGCGCCGAGCACCGACTCGAAACCCCCGATCAGCAGCACCGGCAGCGCCTTGAGGGCGATGAACGTGAGGGAGAAGCCCACCCCGTTACGCGCACCCCACAGAAGCCCCGCCACGAGCGCGATGAAGCCGGCGACCGCCCAGACGATCGCCCAGATGTGTTTGAGCGGGATGCCGACCGAGAGCGCCGCCTGGTGGTCGTCGGCGACCGCGCGCAGGGCCCGGCCGATCCGCGTGTACTGGAAGAAGACCGCGAGCACCGCCACCAGCACCCCGGCGATCGCGGCGGCCGCCAGATCGAACTGGCTGACGTTGATGCCGGCGGCCTGCGACAGCCACTCCATCGGCACGTCCTCGATGCCGAGCTCCAGCCCGTGCGGCTGCGAGCCCCAGACGAGCTGCGCGAGGCCTTCCAGCACGAACGTGAGCCCGATGGTCGCCATGAAGAGCGTGATCGGCGGCTGGTTGACGAGCGGCCGCAGAACGAACCGCTCGGTCGCCACGCCGACGGCGACCATGACGAGGAGCGTCGCCGGAAACGCGAGCCACATCGGCAGTCCGAACATCTTGACGAGCTGAACGAACGTGAGCGCGGCGAAAAACACCATCGCCCCTTGCGCGAAGTTGAACACGCCCGAGGCCTTGTAGATGAGCACGAAGCCGATCGCCACCAGCGCGTACATGACGCCGGCGAGCAGCCCGCCGATCAGCACCTCGAAGAGGAACCCGACGTTCAATGCGAGACTCCCAGATAGGCGTCGATCACCGCCTGGTTGCGGCGGATCTCCTCGGGCGTGCCGTCGCCGATCTTGCGCCCGTAGTCGAGCACGACGACGCGGTCGGAAATGTCCATCACCACGCCCATGTCGTGCTCGATCAGCACGATCGTGGTGCCGAACTGCTCGTTCACGTCGAGGATGAAGCGGCACATGTCCTGCTTCTCCTCGAGGTTCATGCCGGCCATCGGCTCGTCGAGAAGCAGGATCCGCGGCTCGGCGGCGAGCGCGCGGGCGAGTTCCACGCGCTTTTGCAGCCCGTAGGGCAGCCGCCCGACCGGCGTCTTGCGGATGTGCTGGATCTCGAGGAAGTCGATGATCTCCTCGACCGCGCGCCGGTGCTCGTACTCCTCCCTGCGCGCGCGCGGCAGCCACAGCGCCTGCTCGACGAAGCTCGCGCGCATCTTGAGGTTGCGACCGGTCATGATGTTGTCGAGCACCGTCATGCCCTTGAAAAGGGCGATGTTCTGGAACGTGCGTGCGATGCCGAGGCGTGCGGCCTCGTGCGGGTCCATGTCGTGGAATTCGCGCCAGCCCTCGCCCACCCGCAGCCGGATCGTGCCCGCCTGCGGATGATAGACGCCGTTCAGTACGTTCAGCATCGAGGACTTGCCGGCGCCGTTCGGGCCGATGATCGCGCGGATCTCGCGCTCGCGCACGTCGAAGGAGACATCCTGCAGCGCTTTTACCCCGCCGAAGGCGAGCGACACGTTCTCGACGACGAGGATCGGTTCGCCCACCGCGCGCGCGAGCCCCTGCGGTTGCGCGGCCGCAACCTGGGCCTGGACAGCGAAGGCCGCGTCCGCCGTCACGCCGCCCTCTTCGCCGCCGCGGGCGCGAACGTCTTCGCGTCGCGGATCTTGAGGTCGGCCGAGATCGTGCCCGTGCGCCCGTCCTCGTAGCGCACCCTGGCTTCGACGTGCACCGAGTCGCGCCCGCTATAGAGCGCCTCCACCAGCGGCGCGTATTTTTCGGCGATGAAGCGCCGGCGCACCTTGCGCGTGCGGGTGAGCTCCTCGTCGTCGGCGTCCAGTTCCTTGTGCAGGATCAGGAAGCGGTGGATCTGGGAATTGGCCAGCTCGGGCTCGGCGGCGAGGTCGGCGTTCACCCGCTCGATGCACTCGCGCACGAGCTCGTAGACCTCGTCGCGCGAGGCGAGGTCCACATAGCCGGAATACGGCATGTTGCGCTTCTCGGCCCAGTTGCCGACCGCCTCCATGTCGATGTTGACGAACGCGCACACCCGGTCGCGCCCGTGGCCGAAGCAGACCGCCTCCTTGATGTAGGGGAAGAACTTGAGCTTGTTCTCGAGGTACTTCGGCGCAAACAGCGTGCCGTCGGCGAGCCGCCCGACGTCCTTCACCCGATCGATGATCTTCAGGTGGCCGTCGGCGTCCAGATACCCCGCATCGCCGGTATGGAACCAGCCCTCGGCGTCCTTCGCCTCGAGCGTCGCCTGCGGGTTCTTGTAGTACTCCTTGAACAGGCCCGGCGAGCGGATGAGGAGCTCGCGCTCGGGGGTGAACTTCAGCTCCACGCCCGCCACCGGCGGGCCGACGGTGTCGGGCTTGACCGCGCCGTCGGGCTGGACGCAGACGAACACGCTCGTCTCGGTCGAGCCGTAAAGCTGCTTGAGGTTGATGCCGATCGAGCGGTAGAACTTGAAAAGATCCGGCCCGATCGCCTCGCCCGCGGTGTAGGCGAGCCGCACGCGGCTCATGCCGAGCACGTTGCGCAGCGGTCCGTAGACGAGCAGGTCCCCCAGCCAGTAGCGCAGCCGGTCGGCGAGCCCGACGGGCCGGCCCTCGAGGATCGCGCCGCCGACGCGCTGCGCGAGCGCCATGAAGTACTCGTACAGCGCGCGCTTTACGCGCCCGGCGTCTTCCATGCGGATCGACACCTGCGTAAGCAGCGCCTCGAGCACCCGCGGCGGGGCGAAATAGTACGTCGGCCCGATCTCGCGCATGTCGGTCATCACCGTCTCGGCCGATTCCGGGCAGCAGATGCAGTAGCCGGTGACGAACGGCTGCGCGTAGGAAAAGATGTTCTGTCCGATCCAGGCGGGCGGCAGGTAGGCGAGCACGACGTCGCGATCCGAGAGCCCTTCCATCTCGGCGGCGACGCGCGCGCGGTCGATGAGCGCGCGGTGCGTGAGCACGACGCCCTTCGGGTTTCCGGTGGTGCCGGAGGTGAAGAACATCGCCGCGGTGTCCTCGCCCGAGCCCTTGGCGATCTCGGTCTCGACGAAGCCCGGGTCGCGCGCATTGGCCGCGCGGCCCTCTTGCAGCAGCCGCTCGTAGGGCGCAAGCTCGCGCTGCGCGTAGTGGCGCATGCCGCGCGGATCGTCGTACCAGATGCGCCTGAGCGTCGGGCAGCGCGGCAGGATCTCGAGCAGCTTGTCGACCTGCTCCTGGTCCTCGACCACCGCGAACGCGATCTCGGCGTTCTGGATCGGAAACGCCATCTCGGCCGCGACCGCGTCCTGGTAGAGCGGCACCGGAATGCCGCCGAGGCACTGCGCGGCGCACATCGCCGCGTAGAGCCGCGGCCGGTTGTCGCCGACGATCGCCAGATGATCGCCGCGCGCGAAGCCGGCGGCCGCGAGTCCGGCCGCGAGCACGCGCACCTCGTCGGCGTACTGGCGCCAGGTCCAGGTCTGCCAGATGCCGAGCGCCTTCTCGCGCACCGCCGGCCGCTCGCCGCGCTCGCGCGCGTGATAGAGCAGCAGCTTCGGAAAAGTATCGAGCCCGTCAAGCTTTTCGGGCACTTTGGCTGTCCCCCCTCCAAGGACCTGATCGGGCGCGTATTCTACATAGCGAACAGCGCGCATGAGGCGGGCGAGGGCAAGGCAACGGGCGTAGCCGCCCGCCACACGCGGTGCGCGAGAAGTTTTCTCATCTGCACGTGTCGCCGGGAAGAGCGGGCGCGGCTGTGCGCTCAGTGCAGTCGCGGTTTCAGCAGGTAATCGTTCCGGTCGGCCGAGACCGCGCGCACTTCGAGCCGCTTTGCGCCGCGCCCGAGCGTGAGCGGGATCTCGGTGCCCGCCGGTCCGAGCGCCCAGATGCGGCGAAAGAGGTCGGCAAGCCCCGCCGGGCGCTCGCCGGCGACGGCGAGCACCGCGTCGCCGAGCCTTGCGCCCGCGCGCTCGGCCGGCCCACCGGCGACCAGCCCGCCGACCACCAGAGCGCCGTCGGCTTCCTGCACGTACATGCCGAGCCAGGGGCGCGGCGCGCGCCGCGGGCGCCCGTAGCGCACGAGGTCGTCGAGGATCGGCTCGAGCAGATCGATCGGCACGATCATGTTGCCCTGTACGAGCCGTCCGTCGTGCAGCTCCTGCACGAGCAGCGACCCGATGCCGGCGAGCCGTCCGTCGCGCGCAACGAGCGCCGCCCCGCCCCACTGCGGATGCGCCGGCGCGGTGAAGATCGCGTCCTCGAGCACGTACTCCCAGTAGCCGGCGAACTCGCGCCGCGCGAACACGCGCGCGCGCAGCGCGTGCGCGATGCCCCCTGCGCCGAGGAGAAAGACCTCCGCGCCGACCGGGCAGGCGGCGGCGCTGCCGCGCGCAAGCGGCGCGGCGCCCAGCTCGCCCAGCGCGAGCACCAGACCGAAACCGCTCGCCTGGTCGTAGGCGAGGGCATGGCCGGCGAGCACCGTCCCGCGGCGGGTGGCGATCCAGATCGCCTGCGCCTCGACGATCAGATAGCCCATCGTGAGCACGAGGCCGTCGGCGCCGATGACCACACCGTTTCCGGCGCGCTCGGTGCCGAGGATCCCCGCGGTGAACGCCTCCGGCGGAACGTGCGCGCGGAGCTCCACCACCGCGTCGAGCGCGGACTCGAGGTCGAACGCGACCTCGCCGTGCTTCGGCTGCAGGTGTTCCGGAAAGGCCCAGTCCTCGCGTCCCGGCATCGCAAGCCTAGCCTACACCAGCGGACGGCCGTGCTAAATTTGCGCGCCTTTTTCCGACCGCACCCCGATGACGAAGACGAGCCCGACCCGAGCCGAGGCGCGACCGCTGCGGCCGCTGCCCGCCTTCATCTTCGCCAGCCGCTGGCTTCAGCTGCCGCTCTACATCGGCCTGATCGTCGCGCAGGCGGTGTACGTGTGGCTGTTCTGGCAGGAGCTGTACTACCTGCTGCTCGCGGCCTTCGGCGATCCGCACGCGCTCGCGCACGTGGTCGAGGCGGTCACCGTCGAGGGCGGCCAGAGGCCGGACAAGCTCAACGAGACCGTGATCATGCTGGTGGTGCTGGGGCTCATTGACGTCGTGATGATCTCCAACCTCCTCATCATGGTGATCATCGGCGGCTACGAGACGTTCGTGTCGCACCTCGGGCTGGAAAACCACCCGGACCAGCCCGAGTGGCTCTCGCACGTCAACGCCTCGGTGCTGAAGGTCAAGCTCGCGACCGCGATCATCGGCATCTCGTCGATCCACCTGCTGAAGACCTTCATCAACGCCGCCGCCTACGACGCGAAGACGATCGTCGCGCAGACCGGCATTCACATCACCTTCCTCGTCTCGGCGCTCGCGATCGCCGCCGCCGACCGCCTGCTGCCGATCGCGGGCGCCTCCGAGCGCGCGCGCGAGGGCTGACGGCCCGCGCCGCTAGCGTCCGGTCCAGACCGGCTTGCGCTTTTCGAGAAACGCGCGCACGCCCTCGCGGAAGTCGGCGCTCGCGTAGGTGCGCTCGACGAGGTCGTCGCCGTCGGGCAGCGCGCGCGCCGCAAGGAGCCGGCGCACCGCCTCCTTCGTCACCGCGAGCGTGATCGGCGCGTGCGAGGCCACCTCGCGCGCCACCTCGCGCACGCGCGCTTCGATCGCCTCGGCGGGCACGATCTCGTGCACGAATCCGGCGGCGAGCGCCTCCTCGGCGCTGAGCAGCCGCGCGCGAAACACCATCTCCTTCAGCCGCGAGGGCCCGAGCAGGTCGAGAAAGCGCGCGGTGTTCGCCATCGACAGGCAATTGCCGAGCGTCCTTGCGATCGGCAGACCGAAGCGCGCCTCGGGGGTGGCGATGCGGATGTCGGCCGCGGCGGCGATCGCAAAGCCCCCGCCCACCGCCGCGCCCTCGATCTGCGCGATCACCGGCTTCGTCACGCGCGCAAGCCGCCCGATGCGCCGCTCGCCGTCGCGCTCGTAGCGCAGGCCGTCCTCGGCGCCCTCGAACGCGGCGAACTGCGCGATGTCGGTGCCGGCGACGAACGCCTTGCCGCCCGCCCCTTTCAGTACCAGAACGCGCACCGCGTCGTCCGCGTCCACCTGTTCGCACACTTCGTAGAGCCGCTCGTACATCGCCCAGGTCAGCGCGTTTCTCGCCTCGGGGCGGTTGAAAACGACGGTGAGCACCGCGCCCTCGCGCGCAACGAGCAGCTCGGCGCCGGATTCGCTGCCGGACATGGGAAACTCTCGCGAAAAATCGGGGCGGCGATGGTAGCACCGGCGAGCGCCGGGCGCGCCCGCCCCGCACCGCGACAACCGTGACGCACCGGCTCTCGAACGCGCTCCAGACCCTCGTGCTCCTTGCGGCGATGGCCGCGCTCGCGGGCTACCTCGGCTGGGTGCTGTTCGGCACCGACGGCCTCGTCGTCGCGGCGCTGCTCGTGCCGCTCGCCCTCGCGATCGGCCCGCGCCTCTCGCCCCGGCTCGTGTTGCGCGCCTCGGGGGCGGTGCCGCTTGCCCCCGCGCAGGCGCCGGGCCTGTACCGTCTGCTCGCGGCGCTCGCCGAGCGCGCCGGGCTCGCGCGCACGCCGCGCCTGTGGTACGTGCCGACGCAGGCGATGAATGCTTTTGCGACCGGCCGGGCCGAGGACGGCGCGATCGCGGTGACCGACGGGCTGCTCAGGCGGCTTGCGCCGCGCGAACTCGCCGGCGTGCTCGCGCACGAGGGGGCGCACCTCGCCGCGAACGACGTCTGGGTGATGACGCTCGCCGACGTGGTGGGGCGGCTCACGGGCGTGCTCTCGCTCTTTGGCCAGCTGCTTCTCGTCGCCTGGCTGCCCGCCGCGCTCGTTGCGGGCGCCGAAATCCCCGTCGTGCCGCTCGCGGTGATGGTGCTCGCGCCGGTCGCCTCCGCGCTGCTGCAGCTTGCGCTTTCGCGCACGCGCGAGTTCGAGGCCGATGCCGCCGCCGCCGAACTCACCGGCGATCCGCTCGGGCTCGCCTCGGCGCTCGAAAGGCTCGAACGGCTGCAGGGCGGATGGCTCGAACGCCTCTTCATGGCGCGCCCGCCGCGCTGGCTGCGCACGCACCCGGAGACCGGCGAGCGCATCCGGCGGCTGCTCGACCTCGAACGCGCGCAGCGCCGCGCGCGCGCCGCCGCCTGGGACTACGGCGACGATCCGGTCTTCGGCCGCCCGGCGATCGCGCGCCGGCCGCGCTGGCACTGGAACGGCCTGTGGTACTGAGGCTCGCGCCCGCCGGCGCGTTTCGCTAAAGTCTGCGCTTTCGCCCGATCGCCTCGCGATGAGTGCGCCCCGAGTCCCGCCGATCGAGCCCGGCACGCGTGCCGAGCTCGCGGCGCTGGAAGCGCGCATTCGCGCCTCGCGCGGCTCGCTCCTCAAGATCTACCGCGTGCTGCTCAACAGCCCGCCGCTCGCCGACGGCTGGGAGGCGTTCTTCACCGCCGTGCGGCAGAAGACCTCGATTCCCGCGCGGCTGCGGGAGCTGGCGATCCTGCGCATCGCGGTGCTGAACGGCGCGCGCTACGAATTCGCGGCGCACCTGCCGCACGCGCGCGCCGCAGGCCTTGCCGAGGAGACGATCGCCGCGCTCGGCGCCGGGCGCGAGCCGCCCGGGCTCGACGCGCTCGATCGGCTGGTCCTCGAGCTCGCCGACACGATGACGCGCGCGATCGAGGTGCCCGACGACCTCTACGCCGCCCTCGCGGCGCATTTCTCGCCGCGCGAGATCGTCGAACTCGTCGCCACGATCGCCGCCTACAACATGGTCTCGCGCTTCCTCGTCGCGCTGCGGATCGAACCCGACGGCGACGCTCAGTAGGGCAAGCCGACGTAGTTTTCGGCGAGCGCGCCGAGCGCCCGCTCGGAGGAAAACAGGTAGTCGAGCTCGGCTTCCTGCAGCCGCCGCTCGTAGGCGCTCGTCTCGGGAAACTCGTGCAGCAGCATCGTCATCCACCAGGAAAAGCGCTGCGCCTTCCACACGCGCGCGAGCGCCCGCGCCGAGTACCCGTCCAGACCGCTCGCGTCGCGGTCGCGGTACCACGCGATGAGCGCGCGCGAGAGGTAGTAGAGGTCGGAGGCGGCGCTGTTCAGGCCGCGCGCGCCGGTCGGCGGTACGATGTGCGCGGCGTCGCCCGCGAGGAACAGCCGGCCGTAGCGCATCGGCTCGGCGACGTAGGCGCGAAGCGGCGCGATCGACTTTTCGATCGCCGGCCCGGTGACGAGCCGCGCGGCGACGTCGGCCGGAAGGCGGCGCTTGAGTTCTTCCCAGAACGCCTCGTCCGGCCAGTCCTCGATCCGGTCCGAAAGCGGCACCTGGATGTAGTAGCGCGACAGCACGTTCGAGCGCAGCGAACAGAGCGCGAACCCGCGCGCGTGCTTGACGTAGATGAGTTCGGGCGAGACCGGCGGGGTGCGCGAGAGCACCCCGAGCCAGCCGAAGGGATACGTGCGCTCGTATTCGCGCAGCGCCCCTGCCGGAATCGCGCGCCGGCACACCCCGTGAAAGCCGTCGGCGCCGATCACGAATTCGCACTCGACGCGCTCGGTGCGGCCGTCCTTGCGGTAGACGACGCTCGGCCGCTCGGTCGTGAGCCCCTCCAGCGCGACCGCCTCGGCCTCGTGCAGCACCGTCCCGCCCATGCGCTCGCGCGCTTCGTACAGGTCGCGCGTAAGCTCGGTCTGGCCGTAGACGATCACCGAGCCGCCGCCCGAGTGCTTGTGCAGATCGACCCGCTCGAGCCTTCCGTCGCGCGCGATCCAGAAGCCGTGATGCACCTGGCCTTCGCGCGCCATGCGCTCGCCGCAGCCGGCTTCCTGCATCAGGCGCGCAAAGCCGTGCTCGAGCACGCCGGCGCGGATGCGCCCGAGCACGTACGCGCGGCTGTGCTTTTCGAGGAGCACGTTGTCGATGCCGGCGCGGTGCAGGAGCTGAGCGAGGAGCAGCCCGGAAGGGCCGCCGCCGACGATGCAGACTTGTGTGCGCATGGGTCGCCTCCGAATTCGCCGGCCGACATTATCGCCGTGCGGCGCGGCGCAAGGGGCGCACCGGACCCTGTACGATTCGAACATGCCCGCGGCAGCGCGCGGGTGCGGGCGCTTCGCGCGGCCTCGGAGCGCGCCGCTCGTCGCGCACCGCGCGTTTCTCCGGCAGAACTCGCCGCCCGGCCGACCGATGAACCTGCGCCAGCTCGAATATTTCGTTCGCGTCGCCGAAGCCGGCAGCTTCAGCCGCGCGGCGATGATCCTGGAGGTCGCGCAACCGGCGCTCAGCCGTCAGGTGCGGCTGCTCGAAGCGGGGCTGCGCACGACGCTTCTTTCCCGCACCGGCCGAGGCGTTGCGCTCACCGAGGCCGGGCGGCGCCTGTTCGAGCACGGCGTCGCGATCCTCGAGCGGCTCGCCGAGGCGCGCCGCGACCTCGAGACCGGGCGCGGCGAGCCCGCAGGCCACATCGTCGTCGCGCTGCCGCCGACGCTCGCCGCGACGCTCGCCGTGCCGCTCGTCGAGGCGTTCGCCCGCGAGCTGCCGCGCGCGCGGCTGGCGATCGTCGAGGGGTTCTCCCGGCACCTCGCCGAGTGGGTGGCGACCGGGCGCGCGGATCTCGCCGCGATCTACGAGCCCGAGCCGCACGCGGCGCTCGAGACCGTTCCGGTGCGCCGCGAGCCGCTCTGCCTGGTCAGCCCGGCGCCCGCTGCGCGCGGCGCGCACCGTCGGCCGACTGCGCGGGCGGTGCGGTTCGATGCGCTCGGGCGCTTCCCGCTCGTGCTGCCCGAGCGCGCGCACACGTTCCGCCGGCTGCTCGAAGCGCAGGCGGCGCGCCGGGGCCTGAAGCTCTCGGTCGCCTGGGAGATGTCGGGCGTGCACGCGATCCTCGAGCTCGTGCGCGCCGGCTACGGCCACGCGGTGCTCACCGAAAGCGCGGTGCTCGCCTCGGGCGATCCGGCGCGCTACCGCGTGCGGCCGCTCGTCGCGCCGCGCATCTTTGCGGCGCTGCATCTCGCGGTCGCGGCGCACCGCGCCGCGACACCGCTTCGCGCCCGCGCGCTGCGGCTGCTGCAGGCGCTGCTCGAGGCCGATAACCGTTTGCGATAGCTGCTAGCGCCGCAGTGCGCTGGAACCGGCGCCCGCGCAGGCGGAAAATTCGGTTTTCGGCCGATTTCCGCCCAGCATGGCTGCCGCGATCCTCGGCATTTCCTCGATGGCCACCCGGCTGCTCCTTGCCGAGCTCGCCGACGCCTGGAGCGCGGCCGGCGGCGCGCCGGTCCGCTTCGAATCGGTGGGCGGGGTCGAGGCCGCGCGCCGTATCGAGGCGGGCGAGCCGTTCGACCTCGCGGTGCTCGCGCGCGAGGCGATCGCGCGGCTCGCGGCGGCCGGGCACGTCGTCGCCGAGACCTGCACCGACCTCGCGCGCTCGCCGCTCGCGGCGGCGGTGCGCGCCGGCGCCCCGCGCCCCGACATCGGCTCGGAGGCGGCGTTGCGCGAGGCGCTGCTTGCCGCGCGCGCGGTCGGCTACTCTACGGGTCCGAGCGGTGCGGCGCTCCTTGCGCTTCTTGAGCGCTGGGGGATCGCCGAGGCGATGCGGCCGCGCCTGCGCCAGGCTCCGCCGGGCGTGCCGGTCGCGCGGCTGATCGCCTCGGGTGAAGCGGACCTCGGGTTTCAGCAAAAGAGCGAACTCGCCGGTGCGCCCGGAATCGAACTGCTCGGGCCGCTGCCGGCAAGCGTCGCGGTGGAAACGGTGTTTTCCGCCGCCCGCTGCCGCGCGGCGCGCAATCCGCAGCCGGTCGCGGCGCTGCTCGAATTCCTGCGCTCGCCGCAGACGGCGGCGGCAAAGCGCCGGCACGGGTTGGAGCCGGCCTGACCACCGACGGGGAAAAGACCGATGATCATCGACGTACACGGCCACTACACCACGGCGCCGAAGGCGCTCGAGGACTGGCGTCAACGCCAGATCGCGGCGCTCAAGGACCCGGCGCTCGCGCCGAAGGCCTCCGACCTCCGGATCGGCGACGACGAGATCCGCGCCTCGATCGAGGCGAACCAGCTGCGCTTCATGCGCGAGCGCGGCATCGACCTCACGGTGTTCTCGCCGCGCGCGAGCTTCATGGCGCACCACATCGGCGATTTCGATACGAGCGCCGCTTGGGCGGCGATCTGCAACGAGCTGATCCACCGCGTCTGCCGGCTGTTTCCGCAGAATTTCATCGGCTGCGCGATGCTGCCGCAGTCGCCCGGCGTCGATCCGCGGACCTGCCTTGCGGAACTGAAGCGTTGCGTCGAGGAGTACGGGTTCGTCGCGATCAACCTCAACCCGGACCCCTCCGGCGGGCACTGGCGCGACCCCCCGCTCACCGACCGCTGGTGGTATCCGATCTACGAGAAAATGGTCGAGTACGACATCCCGGCGATGATCCACGTGAGCACCTCGTGCAACCCGTGCTTTCACACGACCGGCGCGCACTACATCAATGCCGACACCACCGCGGTGATGCAGTTGATCGAAGGCGATCTGTTCCGGGACTTTCCGACGCTGCGGTTCGTGATTCCGCACGGCGGCGGAGCGGCGCCGTATCACTGGGGGCGCTACCGAGGGCTTGCGCAGGACATGAAGAAGCCGCCGCTCGCCGAGCACCTGCTCGGCAACGTGTACTTCGACACCTGCGTCTATCACCAGCCCGGCATCGACCTGCTCGTGCGCGTGATTCCGACGGACAACATCCTCTTTGCGAGCGAGATGATCGGCGCGGTGCGCGGCGTCGACCCCGAGACCGGGCACCATTTCGACGACACGCGCCGCTACCTCGAAGCGGCGGCGCTCGATGCCGAGGCGCGGCGCCGCATCTTCGAGGCGAACGCCCGGCGCGTCTATCCGCGGCTCGACGCCGCGCTGCGGGCGCAGGGGCGATGAGTGCGAGCGGCGGCCGCCCGGTCTCGGGCGGGTTCGCGAAGACGCCCGGCTGGCTCGACTGGCGCGAGAACCCGAGTACCCCGCAGTTTCGGCTGCCTGCGGGCAGCGTGGATGCACATTGCCACGTGTTCGGTCCGGGGGCGAAGTTCCCCTACGCGCCCGAGCGAAAATACACGCCCTGCGACGCGACGAAGGAGGACCTGTTTGCGCTGCGCGACCGCCTCGGCGTCGCGCGCAACGTCATCGTGCAGGCGACCTGCCACGGCGCGGACAACCGAGCGATGCTCGACGCCTGCCGCGCCGCCGCAGGCCGCGCGCGCGGTGTCGCGACCGTGCGGCGCGAGGTGACGGATGCCGAACTCGAGGCGCTGCACGAAGGCGGCGTGCGCGGGGTGCGCTTCAACTTCCTCAAGCGGCTGGTCGATTTCACGCCGAAGGAGGAGCTCCTCGCGATCGCACAGCGCATCGCGCCGCTCGGCTGGCACGTCGTCGTCTACTTCGAATCGCAGGATCTGCCGGAACTGTGGGATTTCTTCACCGCGCTGCCGACCGTCGTGGTGGTCGATCACATGGGGCGCCCGGACGTGCGAAAGTCTCCCGACGGTCCGGAGTTCGGGCTTTTCCTGCGGCTGCTTCGCGAGCACCCGAACATCTGGACGAAGGTGAGCTGCCCGGAGCGGCTCTCGGTCGCCGGGCCGCCGGCGCTGCCCGGCCGCTGCGGGCCGGACAATCCGCCCTACGCCGACGTGATTCCGTTCGCGCGGCGCCTGGTCGAGGAATTCCCCGACCGGGTCCTCTGGGGCACCGACTGGCCGCCCCCGAACCTGCGCGAGCACATGCCCGACGACGGGCTGCTCGTCGACTTCATCCCGCACATCGCGCCGACGGCCGAGCTGCAGCGCCGGTTGCTGGTGGACAATCCGATGCGGCTCTACTGGCCGGACGAGGCGCGCTGAGGAAACGCCGATGGCGCTCGACAAGCCCTACAAGGACATTCCCGGAACCGTGATCTTCGACGCCGAGCAGGCGCGCAA
>JAOAFL010000076.1 GCA_026416295.1 Burkholderiales bacterium
CGCACGATGGTGGTGGAACCGAAGCCCGGCCCGATCGACAAGGGCCAGGCCGACGGCATCAGCGTGCGCACGATGGAGATGTTCCAGGCGTTCGGCTTCGCCGAGAGCGTGATGCGCGAGGCGAACTGGGTGAACGAGACGACCTTCTGGGGGCCGGGCGAGCGCCGGCCGCTCGAGCGCATCGCGCGGGTGCAGGACGTGCCCGACGGCTTTTCCGAGATGCCGCACGTGCTCCTCAATCAGGCGCGGGTGCACGACCGGTTCCTCGCGCTCATGCGCAACGCGCCGGCGCGGCTCGAGCCCGACTACGGGCTGAAGGTGGTGGACGTGCACGTCGATCCGACGGCGCCCACGTACCCGGTGACGGTGACGCTCGAGCGCACGACGCCCGAGCGCGCGGGCGAGCGCCACCGGCTGCGCGCGAACTACGTCGTCGGCTGCGACGGCGCGCACTCGGCGGTGCGCCGCGCGATCGGGGGCACGATGCGCGGCGAAGCGTCGCACCAGGCCTGGGGGGTGGCCGACCTCCTCGCGGTGACCGATTTCCCCGACTGGCGGATGAAGTCGTTCGTGCGTTCGCGCGACGCGGGAACCCTCATGGTGCTTCCGCGCGAGGGCGGGCACCTCGTTCGCATCTACGTGGAGCTGGAGCGGCTCGCCAAAAACGAACGCGCCGCCCAGCGCGGCTTCACGGTCGAGGACGCGATCGCCAAGGCACGCCGCATCCTGCACCCCTTCCCGCTCGAGGTGAAGGAGGTGGTGTGGTGGTCGATCTACGACTTCGGCCACCGGCTCACGGACAAGTTCGACGACGTGCCCGAGGCCGAGGTCGGACGCCGCAGCCCGCGCGTGATGCTCGCGGGCGACGCCTGCCACACGCACAGCCCGAAGGCCGGGCAGGGCATGAACGTCTCCATGGGCGACACCTTCAACCTCGGCTGGAAGCTCGTCCTCGTGCTCACCGGGCGCGCGGAGCCGGCGCTCCTGCACACGTATTCCGCCGAGCGGCGCGCGGTCGCGCAGGCGCTCATCGATTTCGACCGGGAGTGGTCGCGCTCGGTCGGCTCGCGAAAGGAAGACGAGGCGGCGGGGCTGCCCGAGGTCGCGCGCCAGTTCGTCGCGAACCTGCCGTTCACCTGCGGGCTGACGGTCGAGTACGGGACGAGCGTGCTCACCGGCGCGCCGACCTGGCAGCACCTTGCCCGCGGCTTTCCGATCGGAAAGCGCTTTCACTCGGCGCCGGTCGTTCGCCTTGCCGACGCAAAGCCGATGCACCTCGGCCATGTGGTCGAGGCCGACGCGCGGTTCCGGCTCTTTCTTTTCGCGCCCGCGGGCGACCGCGGACGCGCAGGCGGCGCGATCGCCGGCCTGTGCGAGTGGCTCGAGCGCGATCCGGCCTCGCCCGTCGTGCGCCACACCGCGCTGGGCGAGGACGTGGACGCGGTGATCGACGTGCGCGCGGTGTTTCCGGAGGGCTTTCGCGAGGTGGAGTTCGCCGAGATGCCGACGCTGCTGCGGCCTCAGGTCGGCCGCTACGGCCTGTGCGATTACGAAAAGGTCTTCTGCGCCGACCTCAAGCGCGGCGAGGACATCTACGCGATGCGCGGCATCGACCGCGCCGCGGGCTGCATGGTGGTCGTGCGCCCCGACCAGTACGTCGCGCACGTGCTGCCGCTTTCGGCGCGCGAGGAACTCGCCCGCTATTTCGCCGCAATCCTGCGCGCGCGGCGCTGAAGGCCGGCGGCGCAAGCCGCTATACTGCGCCGCCGATGCCCCCCGCTCGCCCCAGGCACCGCCGCCCGCCGATCACGATCAGCGAGTCGCGCGGGGTGCGCGAGCTCTACATCGGCGGCGAGGCGATCCAGAGCGCGATGCGGCTCGATGACCCGTACGCGCTCGCCCTCGACTACACGCGCTGCATGATGGCGTTCCTGCTCTTTCATCCCGAGCCGCGGCGCGCGCTGATGGTCGGGCTGGGCGGGGGATCGCTCGCCAAGTTCCTGCACCGGCATTTCCCGCACCTTCGGCTTCGCGTGCGCGAGCGCGACGAGCGCGTGATCGCGGCGGCGCGCGCGTTCTTTCACGTGCCGGCCGACGACGCCCGCTTCTCGGTCGAGCACGGCGACGGATGCGAGGCGCTCGAACCCGAATGCTGCGACCTGCTGGTCGTGGACGGCTTCGAGGACGAGACGACGCCTGCGGCGCTCGTTTCGCAGGCGTTCTTCGACGCGGCCTGGCTCGCGCTCGAAGAGCCGGGGGTGCTCGTCATGAACTTCATGGACGACGACCGCCACCTCGACCGGCATCTAGAGCGCCTCGAGCGCGCCTTCGGTGGCGCGGTGCTCGCGCTGCCGGCGCTCGCCGACCCGAACATCGTCGCGCTCGCGCTGAAGGGCGCGCCGGCGCGCATCGAATGGCGCGAGCTGCGCGAGCGCGCGAAGCGCCTCGAGGCGCGCTATCGGCTGCCGTTCGCGCGTTTCGTCGAGCGCCTGCGGCGCATGAACCGCTCGGACGCGCGCGCGCTCGTCGTGACGCCGTCCCCGGGCGCGTGAGCGTCGCGCCTGCGGAGCTAGCGGCGCTCGCCGCGCTCGCGTTCGCCGGCTCGGTCGTCTTCGGCCTGACCGGGTTCGGCGCGGCGCTCGTCACGATCCCGCTCGCGACGCACTTCGTGCCGCTGCCGTTCGCGCTCGCGCTCTACGTGCTGATGGACCTCGCCAATGCCCTGCGCGTCGGGCTCGAGAATCCGCGCAACGCGGTGCGCGCCGAGTGGCTGCGCATGGTGCCGGCGATCCTCGCCGGCACCGTCGTCGGCGTGGCGCTTCTCGTTCGCCTGCCGCGCGATGCGGCGATGCTCGCCCTCGGCCTGTTCGTCGCGGGGTTCGCGCTCTACAGCCTCGCCTCGGGGCCAGGCGCGGGTCCGCGGCTCGGCCCGCGCTGGGCCTGGGTCGCCGGCTTCGGCGGGGGCGTGACGAGCGCGCTCTTCGGCGCAGGCGGCCCGCCCTACGCGATGTACCTCGCGCACCGCGGCCTGACGAAGGAGCAGTTCCGGGCGACCCTCGGCCTTGCGACGCTCACGAGCATTTCGCTGCGGGTGGCGGCGTTCTTCGCCACCGGCTTTTTGCTCGACCTGAAAGTTTGGCTCTACGCAATGGCGGTGGTGCCCGCGGGGCTTGCCGGCATCTGGGCAGCCGCGCACGCGTTCCGGCGCATCTCGCGCGAGGCGCTGCTGCGCGCGGTCGCCCTCGTTCTGCTCGCAAGCGGCGCATCGCTCATCGCGCGGGCGATCTCGCCGTAGGCGCGAGGCGCAGGATCGGAACACGATGACCGAGGCGGCGACGCGAAGCGAGGCGGTGCTCGTTTTCGACCTCGGCGGCGTGCTCGTCGAGACGCGGACCGTGCAGGCCCTCGCGCGGTGGCTGCCTGCGCTCGGCGCAGACGAGATCGCGCGCCGCTGGCAGCGCTCGCGCGCGCTCGCCGAGTTCGAAAGCGGGCGGCTCGCGGCCGAGGCGTTCGCGCGCGAATTCGTGCGCGAGTGGGGGCTTGAGCTTTCGCCGCACGAGTTCCTCGCCTCCTTCGCCGAGTGGGTGACGGGCTTTTATCGCGGCGCGCCGGAGCTGCTGCGCGCGCTTCGGCTGCGCTATCGCCTCGCGTGCCTGAGCAACACCAACCCGGTGCACTGGGCGCGCCTTCGCGAGGCGCAGACGCTCTTCGATGTCTGTTTCGCCTCGTTCCGCACCGGGCTGATGAAGCCCGATGCCCGCGCTTTTCGCCACGCGCTCGAAGCGCTCGGCGCGGAACCCGCCCGCGTCTGGTTCTTCGACGATCTGGCCGAGAACGTCGCCG
>JAOAFL010000081.1 GCA_026416295.1 Burkholderiales bacterium
TCGGCCGACAGCCCGAACGCCTTCAGCATCAGCCGCGCCTGCGGCAACGCCGCAAGCAACCGCCCCCACAGCGCCAGCATCTCGTCGGTGAGCTTGGGCAGATGGTTGAAACAGCCAAAGGTCAGCCGCCCGCTGCGCAAGGCCGGCAACTCGCCCACCGCCGGCGCCTCCTCCGGCGGCCGGTAGCACAAAAACCCCCGCGGCAGCCGCACGAGCTTCTCCACGTAAAACCGCTCGGTACGCCCCGGCGGATCGGCCAGCGCATCGCTCAGCCGCCAGTCGATCGCCTCCAGCCCCGTCGTGTTCGGATACCCCAGCCAACTCACCTGCACCGGCGCAGGCTTGCGGGCGAACAGCAACGGCCGCCCGCTGCCGGTGTGCCCGGAAAGGTCGACCAGAATGTCGATGCGATCGGCGCGGATGCGCTCGGCGACCCAGTCGTCGCTCCAGCGCGCGATGTCGCGCCACTCCTCGGCGAGGCCGCGCAGCCGCGCCGTCACCTCGTCGCCGAACTCGGCGTTCGAGTAGCAGAACACCTTGAACGCGCTTCGGTCGTGCGCGGCGAGCACCGGCTCGATGAAACAGGCGACCGAATGACGCCGGAAATCGCCCGACACATAGCCGATGTTGAGCCGGCGCTGCGGATCGCGCTCGCGGGCGGCGCGCGCCGCCTGACGGCCGATGCGGCGCGCATGGCGTTCGGCCCAGGTGCGGTGCTCGGCAAGGAGCCTGTCGCCCTCCTCGCCGTGCCGGTAGTGAAGCGCAAGAAGCCGCTGGCTGTGCAGCGCGGAGCTACCCGGCTCGAGCGCGAGCGCCCGCGCGCGGTCGGCCTGCGCATCCTCCGGGCACCCGAGTTCTTCGAGGACCAGCGCCCGACCGGCGTAGGCGCGCGCTTCGCGCGCATCGAGCGCGATCGCGCGCTCGTAGCACGCGAGCGCCTGCTCGAGCCGCAGGCCGTAGTAGTGCAGGTCGCCGAGGTTGCAGTGACGGTCGGCGCGCGCGCCCTGCAGCGCGAGCGAGCGCTCGATCAGGCGCGCAGCCTCGTCGAACCGGCCCCGCTGACGCTCCGCGTTTCCGAGGTTGTAGAGCGCGTCCGCGAGCTGCGGATCGAGTTCGTGCGCCCGGCGGTAGCATTGCGCCGCCTCCGCGATGCGCCCCTCGGCTTCTAGCGCGCAGCCGAGGTTGTTGTGCGCCTTCGCCATCGCGGGGTCGAGCGCAAGCGCCCGGCGAAACGCCTCGGCCGCCTGCGCCGGGTTGCCGCGTTCAAGGAGCGAGCAGCCGAGCATGTAGTGAAGGCGCGGGTCGGTGCCGTTCGCGGCGATGCCGCGCGCGAGCCACTCCACCGCGACCCCGTGGTTGCCGGTCTCGGCCGAAAGCTCCCAGAGCAGTTCGAGCGCCGGCCGGTGCGCGGGCTCGCCCTCGAGCAAAGCCTGGCAGGCCTGCTCGGCCTCCAGGATCCGACCTTCGGCGCGCAGCCCCCGCGCGCGCTCGAGCTGCGCTGCGATCGCGCGATCGTCCGCGAGCGGTCTTTCCCCCGCCGGCGCGACCCGCTCGCGCCAGATTTCGACGAAGCAGCGCTCGAGCGCCCGAACGAACCCCTGTTCGTCCATGAGCGGCGAGGCGCGCATGCGCTCCCGCAGCGAGGCCCGCAGTGCCGAGAGCCTCTCCCAATCGCTAGCGAGCGCGGCGCACGTCTCGACGTAGCCGTCCACGCTGCGCGCGACCAGGTCTCCGAGGCCCACGGCGTTCAGCAGGCTCGCACCCATGCGCCCCGCGTGCCGGTCGCCGGCGAGCGTCACCACCGGCACCCCCATCCACAGCGCCTCGCAGGTCGTCGTCGCGCCGTTGTAGGGGAAACTGTCCAGCGCGATGTCGATCGCGCGGTAGGCTGCGAGATGGGCCTGCACCGTCGGCTCCCAGCCGCGCAGATCGACGCGCGCGGGATCGACGCCCGCGCGGGCGAAGTGCGCGCGGAACCGTTCGGCGACGTGCGGTACGCGCAGCGCTCCGCTCTTCAGTACGAGCCGCGCGCCCGGCACCGCCGCGAGCACGCGCGCCGCCGCATCGAGAAATGCGGGCGACATCTTCGGCAGATTGTTGAAGCAGCCGAACGTGACGTAGCCGGCCGCTCGCGCCGGCAGCGGCCCCGGCTCCGGCGCCTCCTCGCGCGGCCGGTAGCAGAAATACGTCGGCCACGGGCGCAGCAGGCGCTCGGTGCTCAGCCGTTCGGCGTCGCCCGGCGGATCGGCGTGCGCGTCGGTGAGGCGATAGTCCATCGCCGCAAGTCCCGTCGTGTTCGGATAGCCGAGGTAGCTCACCTGCACCGGGGCGGGTTTGGCGGCGAATACCGGCAGGCGGTTGTCCCCGGTGTGTCCGGCCAGATCCACCAGGATGTCGATGCCGTCGGCCCGCACCCGCGCCGCGAGTTCCTCGTCGCTCAGGTGCACGCAATCGACCCAGTGCTCGGCGAGCGCGCGCAGCCGCTCGGTCACGGCGTCTTCCCAGCGATGGTTGTAGTAGCAGAAGACCTCGACGACGCTTCGGTCGTGACGCGCGAGGATCGGCTCGACGAAACAGGCCACCACGTGCGAGCGGAAATCGGGCGAGACGTAGCCCACCCGAAGTCGCCGCGGCCACCGCAGGTCGGGCTGCGGCGCCGACCACGGTCGCGCGAACCGCGCCCCGTAGCGCCGGTGCTCGCCGTAGATCGCCGCGGCGTCCCAGCGATCGCTGTAGTTGAGCGTGAGCAGATAGTTGGTGAAGGTCGCCGCGTTGTCGGGCGCGAGTTCGAGCGCGCGGCGCCCGGCGGCGATCGCCTCGTCGATGCGCCCCTGCTCGCGGTAGCCGTTGATCAGGTTGTGCCGCAGCTGCGCCGACTCGTAGCCCGCCGCGAGCAGCCGCTCGGATTCCGCGAGCGCCTCCTCGCCGCGCCCCAGTTCGATGAGAGTGGCGGCAAGGTTCGCCCGCATCACGTCGTTTTCCGGCTGCAGGCGCAGCCCTTCGCGGTAGGCCTGCACCGCTTCGGCGAGCCGCCGCAGGTGGTGACACGCGACGCCGAAGGCGAACCAGAACGCCGGGTCCTGCGGCCGCGCCTCGATCGCCCGGCGCAGCAGCTCGGCAGCTTCCAGATCCCGACCTTCCGCCGTCGCGAGCACACCGAGAAAATAAAGCGCGTCCGGATCGCGCGGATCGTGCTCGAGCAGCCTGCGGTAGAGGCCCTCGGCCTCCCTGCGCTCGCCGCGCGCCGCGTGCTCGTACGCCTCGCGCAACCACGCGTCGAGCTGCTCGCGATCCGGGGCCGCGGCGGGCGGCGTCGCGTGCCCCCGTTTCAGGAGCGACGTCAGCCAGTTCACGGGCCGATGCGCGCCGCTGGTAACATCCGGGTCGCAACCGCGTTAGACATGTTCGACAGACGGCGCTCCAAGGAGATCGAGGATTTTGCCATCGCGCTCGCGCGCGAATTCGCCGCGCGCTTTCCGCCGACGGCGCAGGCGGAGGATGCGCGCACCGCGGCGCAGCTCGCGCGCACGATCGACGACCTTTGTGGCCGCGCTGCGACGTACCAGCGGCGCGAACGCCTCGGCATGTTCCGCCGCGCGAGGTTCGGAACCGCGTTCAAGCTGGAGCTGAAGCATGCGGGCTATCCGCCCGAGCTCGTCGATGCCTTGACGCAGCGGCTACTGCTCGCGATGGCGAGACCCTGAAAGACGGCCTCGCCGGGGAAAGGGCGAAGCCGGAAAAACGAAGGGCCCGCGTGCGCGCGGGCCCTTCGGCTTGCCCTTGCGGCGATCTCAGTTGCGGCAGTTACCCGGAACGTACTTCGCGGCGAGCGCCCCCCCTGCACCCGGGCCGGTCGCGCCGCTGGTCTTGCAGGTCCAGGTCTTTCCGCCGTCGGTCGTGTCGAGCAGCAGGTTCCCGCCGGTGATGTTGCTGTTCACCCCGGAAGTCATCATCGTCGCAACGAGCGTGATCGCCCCC
>JAOAFL010000087.1 GCA_026416295.1 Burkholderiales bacterium
GAACGGCTTCGACGTGCTCGCGAAGATGCGGCTGCACCCGCTGTTCAGGACGATCCCGGTAGTCATGCTCACCGCGGAGGCGAGCCGCGAAGCGGTGCTGAAGGGCCTGCGCGGCGGGGCCGACGGCTACATCACGAAACCGTTCGAGCCGGACGCGCTCGTCGCGGCGGTGAAGGCGGTACTCGGCCTGTCGGCTGCGGCGGAGAAGAAATAGCGCCGCGGCTCGATTATGATCGCGCCCTTCGATCCATCCCGAACGGAGGGCACGGCATGAAACGCAAATACGGCGCGCGGCTCGCCATGGAAACGGAGGCCGAGCGGCGCATGCGCGAGCGCGCGAAGGAACTCGGCACCAACCGCTTCAACTTCGGCTCCGAGCTGCGCAAGGGCGCGGTCACCCGCGGCAAGCGGCGCAGCCGCGCGGTGCGGCGCGGGCTGTAGCCTACTCGGGCTTCATGCCGGTCGCGCGCACGAGCGCGCCCCACTTGGCGATCTCCTCGCGCAGAAAGCGCTCGAATTCGGCGATCGTCATCGGCATCGGCTGGGCGCCCTGCCGGGTCCAGGCCTCCTTGACGTCGGCGGCGTTCAGCACCTTGACGACCTCGGCGTTCAGGCGCTCGAGGATCGGGCGCGGCGTGCCCGCCGGCGCCATCAGGCCGAGCCAGATTCCGGCCTCGTAGCCGGGAATGCCCGCTTCGGCGAGCGTCGGCACCTCGGGGAGCACCGAGGAGCGCGCCTTGCCGGTCGTGCCCATCGCCTTGACCTTGCCTGCGCGCACGTTCGGCGCCATCGTGGTGATCGCGTCGATCATCATGTGTACCTGACCGCCGAGGATGCCGACGCGCGCGCCGTCGCTGCCCTTGTACGGTACGTGCACGAGGTCGACGCCCGCCATGTGCTTGAAGAGTTCGCCGGCCATGTGGTAGGGCGTTCCGGGGCCGGACGAGGCGTAGTTCAGGCTGCGCGGCTTCGCCTTCGCGAGCGCGATGAACTCCTTCAGGTTGGTCGCTGGAACCGATGGGTGCACGACCATGAGAAGGTCCGAGTAATTGACGCCGGCGATCGGCGCGAGGTCGCGCATCAGCTCGTAGGGCTTCTGCGGGATCAGCGTCTCGTTCACCGTGTGCGTGTTCGACATCATGAGCAGCGTGTATCCGTCGGGGGCGGATTTCGCGACCGCTTCGGTACCGACGATCGCACCGCCCCCGGGGCGGTTCTCGACGACGAACGATTGCCCGAGCGCCTCGCCGAGCCGGCTGGCGAGAAACCGGGCGTAGAGGTCCGCCGGACCGCCGACGCCGAACGGCACGACGATCTTCACCGCGCGGCTCGGCCAGGGCTGTTGCGCGAGCGCGCTGCTCGCGACGAGCGCGGCCGCGAACGCCGCTAAAATCGATCGCATCATGGCTCCTCTCCTCTGCAAAACGCCGCTTCTAGCACACGCGCGGCGCGCCGGTCCATGACGGCCGGCAAGCGGCGTCGCACGATCCCGATCCTGCCATCGCGCGTCACGGTCGAGGGCCTCGACCGCGCGCCGCACCGCGCGTTCCTGCGCGGGCTCGGCCTCTCGGACGCCGATATCGCGCGGCCGTTCGTCGGCGTCGCTTCGACCGACGGGCGCGTGACGCCGTGCAACGCGCTCCTTGGCGCGTTCGCGAAAGAGGCGTGCGAGGGCGTACGCGAGGCGGGCGGCGTGCCTTTCGATTTCGCCTCGATCGCGGTCGCCGATTCGATGTCGATGAACCACGCGGGCATGCGCTATTCGCTGCCCTCGCGCGAGATCATCGCCGACGGGGTCGAGGCGGTGGCGCGCGGGCACGCCTACGATGCGCTGGTGGCGATCGCCGGCTGCGACAAGACGCTGCCGGGAATGATGATGGCGATGGTGCGCCTGAACCTCCCGTCGGCGTTCCTCTACGGCGGCGCGGCGCTGCCCGGACGGCTCGGCGGACGGGAAGTCACCGTGCTCGACACCTACGAGGCGGTCGGTGGCGTCTACGCCGGCACGGTGAGCCGCGAGGAACTCGCGGCGCTCGAGCACGCCTGTCTGCCGACACTCGGCGCCTGCCCCGGGCAGTTCACCGCGAACACGATGGCGATGGTCGCGGAAACGCTCGGGCTCGCGTTGCCCGGCTCGGCGACGCTTCCCGCGGTCGCCTCCGAACGGGCGGCGCTTGCGCGCAGAAGCGGCCGCGTCGCGATGGAGATTCTCCGGCGCGGCGGGCCGCTCCCGCGCGATCTCGTCACCCGCAAAAGCCTCGAGAACGCCTGCGCCGCGGTCGCCGCGACCGGCGGCTCGACGAACGCCGGGCTTCACATTCCTGCGATCGCGCACGAGGCGGGGATTCGCTTTTCCCTCGACGATCTCGCGCGCGTTTTGCGGCGAACGCCGTACCTCGCCGACCTGAAACCCGGCGGGAAGTACCTCGCAAAAGACCTGCACGCGGCGGGCGGCGTGTACGCGGTGCTGAAGGCGCTGCTCGAGCGCGGGGTGCTTCACGGCGATTGCCTGACGCTCGAAGGCGTCACGCTCGAAGAGGCGCTCGCGCGCCACCCCGGCGCGGACGGCGAGGTGGTGCGCCGCGAGCCGATCCTGCCGAGCGGGGGGCTCGTCGTCCTGAAGGGCAGCCTTGCGCCCGATGGGGCGCTCATCAAGGTGGCGGGCCTGAAGTCGTTGCGGTTCGAAGGCCGGGCGCGCGTCTTCGACAGCGAGGAGGCGTGCGTCGAGGTGGTGCGACGGCGCGCCTATCGGCCGGGCGAAGTGCTCGTCATCCGCTACGAAGGCCCGCGCGGCGGGCCCGGCATGCGCGAGATGCTCGGTATTACTGCGCTTCTCTACGGGCAAGGCATGGGCGAGCGCGTCGCGCTCGTCACCGACGGGCGGTTCTCGGGCGCGACCCGCGGGATGATGGTCGGCTACGTGTCGCCGGAGGCGGCCGCCGGCGGCCCGATCGGGCGGGTGCGCACGGGCGACCGCATCCTGATCGACGCCGAGGCGGGAAGGCTCGATCTCCTCGTTCCGGAAGCGGAGCTGACGCGCCGCAAGGCGAAGGTGCCGCGCCGCAGGCTCTCGGGCGCGCTCGAAAAGTACGCCGCGCTCGTCGGCTCGGCGTTTTGCGGCGCGGTGACGCACAGGGGGGGCGCGAAATGAAGCTCGGCTTCATCGGCATCGGCTTGATGGGAAGGCCGATGGTGCTGCGGCTGCTCGCCGCCGGCTACGAGGTCTGCGTCTGGAATCGCACCCGCGAAAAGCTCGCGCCGGTGGTGGAGAAAGGCGCACGGCCGATGGATTCGCCGGCGGCTCTCGCGCGCGCCTGCGAGATCGTCATGATGTGCGTCACCGACCAGCACGCGGCCGAAGCGGTGCTTTTCGGCCCTGCGGGCGTCGCCGAAGGCGCGTCGCCCGGTACGCTGGTCGTCGATTTTTCGAGCATCGCGCCGCAGGCGGCGCGCGAGTTCGCGCGCAGACTCGCGGAACAGGGCGTGGGCCTTGTGGATGCGCCGGTCTCGGGCGGGGTGCCCGGCGCGGAGAAGGGAACCCTCGTCGTGATGGCGGGGGGTGCGCCCGAACACATCGAGCGCGCGCGTCCGGTCGTCATGCATCTTGCGCAGCGCTTCACCCGCATGGGCGACTGCGGCGCCGGGCAGACGACCAAGCTTTGCAACCAGGTGATCGTCGGCAGCCTCCTTCCGGTGATCGCCGAGGCGGTACGCCTTGCCGAGGCGGCCGGCGTCGATGCGACGCGGCTGCCGGAGGCGCTCGCGGGCGGCTTCGCCGATTCCCTGCCCTTGCAGATCTTCGGTGCGCGCATGGCCGCGCGCCGCTTCGAACCGCCGCTCGGTGCTGCCGCGATCATGCTGAAAGACCTCGAGAATGCGGCGGCGCTCGCCCGCGAGCGCGGCGTGTCGCTGCCGATGGCGCGCACTGCGGCCGAACTCTATCGTCTGCTCGAAGCGCAAGGCAGATCGGGCGAGGACCCTGCGGTGCTCGTGGAACTGCTCGCCGGGCGCAGCGCGCGCTGATGCGCTCGTCGTTTCAGCGGCGCGTTCGCCGCGCCGACGTCGGCGCGCGCCGCGCTCCTCGCTCCTCGGGATCGGGATTTGATTTTTGCGCGCCGCCGGCGCAGACTTCGCGACCTTTCGACCGCTACCCCCGCGCGCCCTGGCGAACGGTCATCTTCGTCGCAAGTCCGGCACGGCCGCGCTGACGCTCGCCGCGCTCGGCGTCGTCTTCGGCGACATCGGCACGAGCCCGCTCTACGCGGTGCGCGAGATCTTCGCGCCCGGGCACGGCATCCCGCTCGACGAGCCGAACATCCTCGGCGGGCTTTCGCTCGTGTTCTGGTCGCTGATGGTGGTCGTGTCGCTCAAGTACGTGGTGCTGATGATGCGCGCCGACAACCGCGGCGAGGGCGGCATCATGGCGCTCGTCGCGCTCGCGGCCTCGGGCGTGAAAAACCGGCCCGAGTGGCAGGGCGCGCTCGTCCTGATCGGCATCTTCGGGGCGGCGCTCTTCTACGGCGATGCGGTGCTCACGCCGGCGATCTCGGTGCTCTCGGCGGTCGAAGGCCTGGAGGTCGGCACCGCCGCCCTCAGGCCCTGGGTCGTGCCGATCGCCGTCGGGGTGATCGTCGCGCTGTTCGTCCTGCAAAGCCGCGGCACCGCGGCCGTCGGCATGCTCTTCGGCCCGGTGACGCTCGCGTGGTTCCTCGCCCTCGGCGCGGCGGGCCTCTACGGCATCGTGCGCCACCCCACGGTGCTCGCGGCGCTCAACCCGGTGCACGCGTTGTGGTTCGTCACCGAGCACGTCGCCGAGACCTTCGTCGTGCTCGGCGCGGTGGTCCTCGCGGTGACCGGGGCGGAGGCGCTCTACGCCGACATGGGGCACTTCGGCAAGGGGCCGGTGAGGATCGCCTGGTTCGGCCTGGTCGCGCCCGCCCTCGTGCTGAACTACTTCGGACAAGGGGCGTTGCTCATCGCCGAGCCCGCCGCGGTGCGCCATCCGTTCTATCTGCTCGTTCCCTCGTGGGCGCTCTATCCGATGGTGGCGCTCGCGACCGCCGCGACCGTGATCGCCTCGCAGGCGACGATCTCGGGCGCGTACTCGATCACCCGCCAGGCGATCCAGCTCGGGTTCCTGCCGCGCATGAACGTGGTGCAGACCTCGGCGCGCGAGCGCGGCCAGATCTACATCCCGGTCGTCAACTGGCTGCTCGCGGTCGCGGTGCTCCTGGCGGTCGTCGGCTTCGGATCGTCGTCGCGCCTTGCGGCCGCCTACGGCGTCGCGGTGACCGCGACGATGCTGGTCGATACGCTCCTCGCCTTCTTCGTCGTGCGGTTCCTCTGGAACTATCCGCTGTGGCTGTGCCTTGTCGCGACCGGCTTTTTCGCCGCGATCGACCTCGCGTTCTTTTCCGCGACGCTGCTCAAGCTCGTCGACGGCGGCTGGTTCCCGCTCGCGATCGGCGCCTGCGTCTGCGTGCTCATGCTCACCTGGCGGCGCGGGCGCGCGATCCTCTACCGGCGCCTTTCGGCCTCGTCGGTGCCGCTTGCGGATTTTCTGGCGGCGCTCTTTCGCGAGCCGCCGCCGCGGGTGCCCGGCACCGCGGTGTTCCTCACCGCGACGCCCGAGGCGACGCCGCACGCGCTGCTGCACAACCTCAACCACAACAAGGTGCTGCACGAGCGCGTGATCTTTCTCACGGTGGAGGTGACCGACGAGCCGTGGGTGAGCTTCGACCGGCGCGTGCGGCTGGAAAAGCTCGGTCACGGCTGCTGGCGCATGCGCGTGCGCTACGGGTTCATGAACGAGCCCGACATCGCGCAGGCGCTCGAGATCGCGGCCTCGATGGGCCTCGACGTCGACCCGATGAGCACCTCGTTCTTCCTCAGCCGCGAGACGGTGGTGCCGACGGGCGCGGGCGCGGGCGCGATGGCGCCGTGGCGCGAGCGGCTGTTCGCGATGCTCGCGCGAAACGCCGGCAACGCCGCCGACTACTTCAAGCTGCCTGCGAACCGCGTGATCGAGCTGGGGACGAAGGTCGAGATCTAGCGGCGCGCCTACTTCATCAGGCTCGGCAGGTAGAGCGAGATCGCGGGAAACGCGACGAGGATCGCCAGGCGCACGATGTCGGCGGCGACGAACGGGGCCACGCCGCGGTAGATCGCGGTGATCGGGACCGCCGGCAGCACGCCGCGCAGCACGAAGACGTTGAGGCCGACGGGCGGGGTGATCAGGCTCAGCTCGGTGACGCACACCACCAGGATTCCGAACCAGATGAGGTCGAAGCCGAGGTGCTGCACGAGCGGGTAGAAAAGCGGCACCGTGAGCAGGATCATCGACAGGCTCTCCAGCACGCAGCCGAGGAGCACGTACACCACGAGGATCGCGACGATCACCATGAGAGGCGAGAACCCCGAGCCGCCGACGAAGTCGCGCAGCGCCGCCGGCATGCCGGTGAGGTTCACGAAGTTCGAGAAAATCATCGCGCCGATCAGGATCGCGAAGATCATCGCGGTGGTGCGCGCCGACTCGACCAGGATCTGAACGAGGATGCGCCACGAAAGACCGTGGCGAAAGAGCGCGAACAGGAACGCGCCGCCGGCGCCGACGCCGGCGCATTCGGTCGGAGTGGCGACCCCGCCGTAGAGCCCGCCCATCACGAGGCCGAAGAGGAGCAGCACGCCCCAGACGTGCGACAGCGCCCGCAGCCGCTGCGGCCAGCCCTGGCGTTCGCCCGGCGGGCCGGCCTGCGGGTCGCGGCGCACGACGTAAAGCACTGCACCGAGGTAGCAGAGCGTCGCCACCAGCCCGGGCAGGATTCCGGCGGCGAAGAGCTGGCCGATGTTCTGCTCGGTGAGGATGCCGTAGATGACGAGCAGCACCGAGGGCGGAATGAGGATGCCGAGGGTGCCGCCGGCGGCGATGCAGCCGGCGGCGAGCGTGTCCTTGTAGCCGAAGCGCTTCATCGAGGGGTAGGCCACCTTGCCCATGGTGGCGGCGGTGGCAAGACTCGAGCCGCAGATGGAGGAAAAGCCCGCGCAGGCGACGATGGTCGAGAGCGCGAGGCCCCCGCGCAGGTGCCCGAAGAAGGCGTACGCCGCGTCGTAGAGTTCCTCCGACAGGCGCGCGCGGGTGACGAGGTTGCCCATCAGCACGAACAGCGGCACCACCGAGAGCGCGTACGACATGCTCGTCTCGTAGGCGATCTGCCCGATCATCGAAAGCGCCGCCGGCAACGACACCTTCCAGGCGAAGCCGAGCGTGCCTACCAGGATCATCGAAATCCACAGCGGCACGCGCAGAAAAGCGAGCGCGAGAAACGCCGCAAAACCGACGAGCGCCTCGGCCACCTCAGTTCCGCGGGAGTCGGCGCACCGGCGGCCGGAACGCGAGCACGAGCAGGATCGCCCCCGCGAGCGCCATCATCGCGCTCATCGTGAAGGCGAGCGGATAGAGCGTGATCTTCAGCACCGCGGTGGTGTCGCCGTAGTCGAGCATGCGCAGCGCCCGCAGCGCAAGGCGCCAGGCGAGTACGAGACACACGCCCGCCGACAGCAGGCAGGCGACGGTGTGCTGGATGCGCAGCACCCAGTCGGGGGTGAGCGCATCGAAGACGTCCGCGGTGACGTGCTCCTCGCGCAGCGTCACGAGCGGAAGCGCGAGGAACACGGTGGCGGCGACCAGGATCTCGATGATCTCGAGCGCCCCCGGCACCGGGCGCGTGAGCAGGTAGCGGCCGACGACGTCCACGCAGGTGAGCGCCATCATCGCGAACAGCACCGCGGCGACCAGCACGCCGAGGACGGCCTGCACGGCGCGATCGAACGCAGGTGCGGCGGGCTCGGACACGCGGGTTCGGCGGGTGCGGCGGACAGCGAAAGGGGCCGGGGGCGCGTTGCGCCTGCCCGGCCCCGAAGGACTATTTGCCGGCGAGCTTCTTGATCTCGGCGCGCAACGCGGCGAGCACCGCCGCGCCGTCCACGCCCTTCGCCTTGGCGCGCTCGATCCAGGCCTGCTCGAGCGGCGCGGTCGCGCGGCGGATCTCCTCGATGAACGCCGGGCTCGCGGTCTGGATCTGCAGCCCGCCTTCGCGCATCGCCTGCACGCCCCGTTCGTCGGCCGCGTCCCAGGCAAGACCCGAGCGCAGCGCGAGCGCATCGCCGAGCAGCGGCTCGATCAGCTTGCGGTCGGCGGCCGGAATCGAGTTCCACTTCGCCGGGTTCGCGATCCAGACGAAGCTCACGTTGTAGAGGCCTCCCGGCACGAAGGTCGCGTGCTTGAGCACCGGCGTGAGCTTGAACGAGCCGACCGACTCCTTCGGGAAGAACACGCCGTCGGCCACCCCGGTCTTCAGGATCTCGAACACCTCGGGCGCGGGCCGAAGGAGCGGCACCGCGCCGAGCGCCTTCGTGATCTCGTTGATCAGCCCGCCGCCCACGCGGATCTTCTGGCCTTTCAAGTCGGCGAGCGAGGCGATCGGCTTGGTCGCGTGATAGATCTGCCCGGGGCCGTGCGTGAACACCGCGAGGGCGACGACACCCTTGTGCTCGTCGGCCTTGGCGAGCATGCGCTCGTGCACGCGCTGGTACGCGACCGACATCACCTGCGAGGAGTCGGCCATGAAGGGGAACTCCACCGCTTCGGTGAGCGTAAAGCGTCCCGGCGTGTAGCCGTGCACGGTGAAGGAGAGGTCCATCAGCCCGTCGCGTACCCCGTCGAAGGTCTGCACCGCGCCGACCGGTGCCTTCGCGAGGATGTTGCATTTGACGCGTCCCGCGGTCGCTTTTTCGATGTCCTGACAGAGCGGCGTCAGCATCGTCGCCGTGATCGGATGCGTCGGCGGGACCCACGAGCTTGCGTTGAGGACGATCTGCGCCGTCGCCTGCCCCGCGAAGGCGAGCGCCGCGGCGCCGAGCCAAGGTGCAAATTTCATGTCTGCCTCCTCCAGGAAGACCGCGGCCGGCCGGCCGCGCAACGCGGCAAGTCTAGCACGCGCCCTGCGCCCTATTTCATCAGGCCGGGCAGATAGAGCGCGATCGCCGGAAACGAAATGAGAATCGCGAGCCGCACGCAGTCGGCGACGAAAAAGGGCAGCACGCCGCGGAACACGGTCGCGGTCGGCACCTGCGGGATCAGCGTCTTCAGCACGAACAGGTTCATGCCGACCGGCGGGCTGATCAGGCCGATCTCGACCACCACCACGATCAGCACGCCGAACCAGATCGGATCGAGCCCGAGGTGCACGATGAGCGGAAAGAACACCGGCACCGTGAGCAGGATCATGGAGAGCTCCTCCATCGCGGTGCCGAGCAGCACGTAGATCACCATGATCGCCGCGACCACCATCACCGGCGACAGCTCCCAGCGGGTGACGAAAGCGACGATGTCTTTCGGCATCGTGGTGATGTTGACGAAGTCGGCGAACATCAGCGCGCCGATGAGGATGAGAAAGAGCATCGAGGTCGTGCGCGCGCTCTCGACGAGCGCCGCATAGAGCGAGCGCCAGTCGAGCGCGCGGCGCGCGGCGGCGATGACGAGCGCCCCCGTCGCCCCGACGCCCGCGCCTTCGGTCGCGGTGAACACCCCGCCGTAGATGCCGCCCATCACCAGCACGAAGAGCGCGAGCACGCTGGTGACGCCCTTGTAGACGAGCGAGAGCGCGAACACCGCGATCGCGCCGGCGACCGCGGCGTCGTCGCCCGCGACGCCGCCGAAGCGCACCGCGGCAAGGAGCGCGACGCCGACCGCGACGAAGGCGCCGAGCCCCTGCAGCGTCGCGAACCGCTCGCGCCAGGTCAGCCGCTCGCCCGGCGGGCCGGCGGCCGGATCGCGCCAGGTGACGTACTGCACCGCGAGGCAAAGGAGCAGCACCGCGAGAATCCCCGGCAGGATACCGGCGGCGAACAGCTTGCCGATGTTCGTGCCGGTCATGATCCCGTAGATCACCATGATCGTCGAGGGCGGGATGAGGATGCCGAGCGTGCCGCCGGCGGCGATCGCGCCGGTCGCCAGACGGTCCGAATAGCCGTACTTCTTCATCGACGGGTAGGCGACCTTCGAGAAGGTCGCCGCGGTGGCGATCGAGGAACCGCAGATCGCGCCGAACCCGCCGCAGGCGACGACGGTGGCCATCGCGAGCCCGCCGCGCAGATGCCCGATGAACGCGTAGGCCGCGCGGTAGAGCTCCTGCGACAGTCCTGCCCGGGTGACGAGGTTCCCCATCAGGATGAAGAGCGGCACCACCGACAGCGTGTAGTTGCGCCCGGTCTCGTAGATCTTCGTCTGGACCGTGGCGAAGGCCGCCGCCCAGTTCCAGTCGCGCATGTACGCGTAGCCGACGATGCCGACGATGCCCATCGCGAGCGCGATCGGCACGCGCACGAACGCGATCGCGAGCATCGCCGCGAGGGCAACCAGCACCTCGGTCACGGCCCCCTCGACCTCAACGGGCGCGGCCGGTGCCGGGCGCGAACACCTTGTACAGGTGCACCAGGCCGGCGAGAAAGATCATCGCCGCCATGAAGTACGCGAACGGCGCGATGCGGATGCGCAGCACGTCGGTGGTGTCGCCGTACCCGGCGATCTTGCCGGCCTTGATCCACATCTGCCAGGCGAGGAAGAACATCACCGCGGCGCAGGCCGCCTGCACCGCGCGCGCAACGAGCGCGCGCCCGCGGCCCGGCAGCAGCCGATCGATGAAATCCATGGTGACGTGCTCGTCGGCGCGCGAGGCGAGCGGCAGCCCGGCGAAGATGAGCACGAGAAGCAGCAGCTCGGTCACCTCGAAGCCGCCGCGCAGCGGAGAGTTGAAGAGGTAGCGGGCCACCACGTCGACGAACGTGAGCAGCATCATCGCGACGAGAATCGCCGAGGCGGCGACGCCGAGGACGGCATCGGCCCGCCGCTCCCAGCGGTGCTGCGGCTCGCTCATCGCGGCGTCCGGGGCCGCAGCCGGCGGCCGCGCGCCCGCGCGCGGGCGCCGGGCCTACCGGCCGGCGGCAACCCGCTTCAACTCCTCGCGGAACTCGGCGAGCACCTTCGCGCCGTCGATGCCCTTCGCGTTCGCCGCGCGGATCCACTCCTCCTCGAGCTGGCGGGCGCGCCCCATCACCTCGGCGACGAATTCCGGGCTCGCGTTGTCGATGCGCACCGCCGCTTTCCTGAGCGCCTCGAGCCCCGCCTGGTCGGCACGGTCCCACGACTGGCCGCAGCTGCGCGCGGCCGCCTCGCCGGCGAGCCGTTCGATGATGTCCTGGTCCTGCTTCGGGATGCGGTTCCAGGTGTTCTGGTTCATGAAGAAGCCGAACGCCGAGCTGTAGAAGCCGCCGGGAAAGATCGTCGCGTGCTTGAGCAGCTTGTCGAGCTTGAACGAGACGACGGACTCGAGCGGGAAGAACACGCCGTCGGCGACGCCCGAGGCGAGCAGTTCGTAGGACTCGGGAGCGGGCTTGACGAACGCCGAGGCGCCGAGCAGGTTGCCGAACTTCTCGGCGATGCCGCCGCCGGTGCGGATCTTCATGCCCTTCAGGTCCGCGAGGCTGTTGATCGCGCGCTTGGTGTTGAACATGTGACCGGGCCCGTGGGTCCACACGGCGAGCAGCTTCACGCCGTTGTACTCGCCCGCCTTGTGCAGGTGCTTCCAGTGAATGCGGCTGTAGGCGACCGAGTTGATCTCGGCGGTGGCGCCCGCGCCCGGCAGCTCCGCGATGAGCGGCAGCGTGTGGCGCGCCGGCGTGTAGCTCGCGGTGACGTAGGAAAGATCCATCAGCCCGTCGCGCACGGCATCGAACGTGCCGGCCGGCGCCGACGGGTGCTTGGGCAGGTAGTTGAACCGGATGCGCCCGTTCGTCGCCTTTTCGACTTCCTTCGTCCAGTTTTCCTGCCAAACGCTGAGGTGGTGGGTCGTCGGCACCCAGGTCGAGAACGTGAGCGTCATCTGGGCTGCGGCCGGCGCCGCGGCGCCGAACGAAAGGCCGGCGGCAGCGAGCATGCACGGGGCAACGAACCGAGTCTTCATGTCGAAATTCCTCCTCCGGAGACGGGAACCGCTAGTGTAGCAGCGCGGCTGCGGCGCCGTCAGCGCGCGCAGGCGTCGCCGGCGGCCGCGCGCGCGAAACGGTCGCGCGCCCTTCGCGCGCATCGGGCGCCGTTGTTTTCGGCGAGCGCGATCGCTAAGATGCGCGCTTCGCTTCGGCGCCCGCAAGCGGAAAAGGGGAAACGGCATGGGCACGGTCGTCACCAAAGCGGAACTCGTCGAGGCAGCGGCGCGCGCGGGCAACCTGAGCAGGGCAGCCGCCGTGCAAGCGGTGAACGCGGTGTTCGATGCGATCATCGCCAACGTGGCGCGCGGCAAGCGCGTCACCGTCGTCGGCTTCGGCACCTTCATGCCGCGCAGACGGAAGGCGCGCCTCGGACGCAATCCGTCAAGCGGCCGGGAGATCCGCATCCAGGCGAAGACCGTTCCGGCGTTCGCCGCAGGGCAGGTGTTCAAGGACCGGGTCGCCGGTCGGTAGGCGAGCCGCCGCGAGTTCTGCCGAACCTTCGAGGGACTGTGAAGCGCGCTTCGCAGCCCCTTGTTTTTTCGGGCATTGCCAAGCCGGGGGCGAGTTGGCAGAATCCGGCCGAAAATACCGCAGTCGCCCCATGGATCGGCCGCTCATCCTCTCGCTCGACAGCCACGGCGTGCCGCATCGCTGGATCAGCTGGCAGCAGGCGTGCTTCTACTACGCGAAGAACCTGGTCGCCTGGACGCTCGGCGAGCAGACGTTCACGTTCCACGGCGGCATCTCGCGCGCGACCGGGCGGCGCTCGACGATCACCGCGCACTCGATCATCGCGATCCGCGGCAAGGCGCTCGCGGCGAAGGGCTTTCACCAGGTGCCGCCGCTCAGCAACCGGGAGCTTTTTCGCCGCGATCGCCACGTCTGCGCGTACTGCGGCGGGGTGTTCAGCTACTTTCGGCTGACGCGCGATCACATCCGGCCGCTGTCGCGCGGCGGGCGCGACACCTGGATGAACGTGGTGACCGCGTGCCGGCAATGCAACAGCCTGAAGCGCAATCGCACGCCGGAGGAGGCGGGCATGGAGCTGCTCTATGCGCCGTACGTGCCGAACAAGGCCGAGTATCTGATCCTCACCAACCGGCGCATCCTCGCCGATCAGATGGAGTTCCTGCGCCAGCACGTCTCGGCGCAGTCGCGCCTCGTGCTCGCGCCCGCCTGAGCGGGCGCGCGGCCGGCGCGGGCAACCGGCGCGCCCGCGGGCGCTGCACCGCGCGACGATGATTCCGGAGTTCTGGCCGCGCGCACAGCGCGCGCTCGCGCGCCGCGACCCGGTGCTCGCCGCGATCATGCGCCGGCATCACGGGGCGGCGCTCGCGCGCCGCGCAGAGCCGTTCGCGACGCTCGCGCGCGCGATCGTCGGCCAGCAGATCTCGGTAAAAGCGGCCCAGCGTGTCTGGGACCGGCTGGTCGCCGGGCTGGGCGAAATCGCGCCCGAGCGCGTCCTCGGTGCCTCGCCCGAGGCGCTGCGCGCCTGCGGGCTGTCGGCGCGCAAGGCCGAATACCTCGTCGATCTGGCGCGGCATTTCGCAGACGGCGCGATCCACGTCGCGCGCTGGCCGCAGATGGCCGACGAGGAAGTGATCGCCGAACTCACGCAGGTGCGCGGCATCGGGCGCTGGACCGCGGAGATGTTCCTCATCTTCAACCTGCTGCGGCCGGACGTCTATCCGCTGGACGATCTCGGCCTGCAGCGCGCGATCCGTCTGCATTACTTCGGCGGGCGCCGGGTGTCGCTTGCGCGGATGCGGCGCCTCGGCGAGCGCTGGGTGCCGTGGCGCTCGGTCGCGACCTGGTACCTGTGGCGTTCGCTCGATCCGCTGCCCGTAGAATACTGACCGATCCCGCAGGGAGGGGCCGTGAACGAGGGGCGAGCGCACCCGCAGGGTCGGCGCATCGGGTGGCTCTTGCCGCAGGAGCCGCGCCAGGCGCTGCGCATGCGACGCTTCCTGATGGCGGCGGGCACGGCGCTCACCGCGCTCGCGCTCGCGTTCGTACTCGCGCTGCTCGGGTTCGCCGATCTCGCGGTGGCGCGCGATCTCGCGGTGTACATGGCCGCGACGATCGTCGTCTTCTACGTCCTGTTCCGCACCGGGCTCAACCAGCGCTTTCGCGACCCGAGCCTTACCGCGGAGCAGATCGCGGTCTGGATCGCCGGCGTGGCGTTCGTCGCCTGGCGGCTCGGGCAACTCAGCGCTGCGGTCGCGATGTTCTACTTCGTCGTGCTGATGTTCGGCGTGCTGCGGCTGCCGGCGCCTCGGCTGCTCGCGCTCGCGCTTACCGCGGTCGCGGCGCACGGCGCGGCGCTCTGGGCCTGGCACGCGCAGCATCCGCAGCGCGACGCCGCCGGCTCGCTGATCGAGATGGCGGTGCTTGCCTTCGCGCTGCCGTGGTTCGCGCTGATGGGCGGCTACGTCAGTCGGCTGCGGCGCGACCTCGCCGAGGCGAACCGGAGGCTGCAGGATGCGCTTGGGCGGCTCGAGGCGGTCGCGGTGCGCGACGAGCTGACCGGCATCTACAACCGCCGCTTTCTCATGGAATTTCTCGAGCGCGAAGCGGCGCGCGCGCGGCGCACCGGCAGCAGCTATGCCCTGTGCCTGTGCGACATCGATCACTTCAAGCGCATCAACGACACGTTCGGGCACGCGGCCGGCGACGCGGTGCTGCGCCATTTCGCGCTCGTCGCGCAGGACGCCGGCCTGCGCGCGGTGGACGTCTTCGGGCGCCTCGGCGGCGAGGAGTTCCTGATCGTGCTGCCCGACACCGACACCGCGGGCGCGACCGCGTGCGCCGAGCGCGTGCGCGCTGCGCTCGCGGCGAGCCCGGTGCCGGGGCTGCCGCCGGAGCTGCGTGTCACGGTGACGATCGGCGTCGCGCGCGCCTTGCCGCACGAGACGCCGCAGCAGGCGCTTGCGCGCGCCGACCGCGCGCTCTACGAAGGCAAGGGCGCCGGCCGCGACCGGGTGGTCGTGGCGCTGACTTAGAATCGCGCGCGTGAAGACGACGTTCCTCGACTTCGAGCAGCCGATCGCGGAACTGGAGGCGCGGATCGAAGAGCTGCGCTACGTGCAGGACGACTCGGCGGTGGACATCTCCGAGGAGATCCAGCGCCTGACGAAAAAAAGCCAGGCGCTCACCCGCGAGATCTACGCGCGCCTCACTCCCTGGCAGGTGGCGCAGGTCGCGCGCCACCCGCAGCGGCCGTATTTCCTCGACTACGTGCCGATGCTGTTCACCCAGTTCGAGGAACTGCACGGCGATCGCGCCTTCGGCGACGACCCCTCGATCGTCGGGGGACTCGCGCGCTTCGAGGGCGAACCGTGCGTGATCATCGGCCATCAGAAGGGGCGCGACACCAGGGAGAAGATCCTGCGCAACTTCGGCATGCCGAGGCCCGAGGGCTACCGCAAGGCGCGCCGTCTGATGAGACTGGCCGAAAAGTTCGGCCTGCCGGTGTTCACCTTCGTCGACACCCCGGGCGCCTATCCCGGTGTGGACGCCGAAGAGCGCGGCCAGTCGGAAGCGATCGGCGGCAACCTCTACCTGATGGCGGCGCTGCGCACGCCGATCGTCGTCACCGTGATCGGCGAGGGCGGCTCGGGCGGCGCGCTCGCGATCGCGGTGGGCGACATCGTGCTGATGATGCAGTACGCGACCTATTCGGTGATCTCGCCCGAGGGCTGCGCCTCGATCCTGTGGAAGAGCGCCGACAAGGCGCCGGAGGCGGCCGAGACGCTCGGCATCACCGCCGCGCGGCTGAAGACGCTCGGGCTGGTGGACCGGATCGTTCCCGAGCCGCTCGGCGGCGCGCACCGCGACCCGCAGGCCGCGGGCGCGGCGCTGAAGAAAGCGCTCGCCGACGCCTGGCGTCAGCTCAAGGACAAAAAGCCGAAGGAACTGGTCGACGCCCGCCTTGAGCGCCTGATGAGCCATGGGCGCTTCAAGGAAGCCGCGCAGCGCTGACGACGCGGTGCTCGCGCCCGCGCGCGCGGCGCTCGGCGAACTCGCGTTGCGCGGCGCGCGGCTTGCCGCTGCGATCTCGGGCGGCGTCGACTCGACGGTGCTCGTGCACGCGCTCGCGCGCCTTGCGCCGGAATTCGGCTACCGGCTGCGCGCGGTGCACGTGCACCACGGCCTGTCGCCGCACGCCGACGACTGGCGGCGCGCGTGCGCGCGCCTGTGCCGTTCGCTCGGCGTGCCGTTCACGGCCTACCGCGTCGCGGTCGGCCGCAGCCGCCGCGGGCTGGAGGCCGAGGCGCGCGAACAGCGCCGCGCGGTGCTCGCGCGCGTGCGCGCCGACGCGATCGCGCTCGGCCACCAGCTCGACGACCAGGCCGAGACCGTGCTCCTGAACCTCCTGCGCGGCGCAGGGCTCGACGGCGCGGCGGCGATGCCCTCGGTCGGACGCCTCGGCGGCAAGCGGCTCGTGCGGCCGCTGCTCGCGGTGCCGCGCGAAGCGATCGTCGCCTACGCGCGCGCGCATGCGCTCGCCTGGGTCGAGGACGAATCGAACGCCGACGAAGCGCGAACCCGCAACTTCCTGCGCCGGCGCGTCGGGCCGCTGCTCGCCGCGCGGTTTCCGCGCTGGCGCGAGAACCTCGCGCGCGCGGCACGCCATTTCGCCGATGCGCGGCTGGACGCCCGGCTGCTTTTGCGCGAGTTCCTCGCTGGGCACGGCCTGCGCGCCCCGAGCGAGGCGAAACTCGCCGAGATGCTCCGGCAACTGGCCGGATCCGGTCCGCGCGCCGAGATCCGGCACGACGGGGCGATCGTGCGCCGCTACCGGGAGCGCGTCAGCGTCGAGCGGGAGCCCCCGCCTGCGCCGTTTGCGCCGGTGCGCTGGCAGGGCGAGGCGCGGCTTGCGCTTCCGGCGCTCGGCGGCGAGCTGCGCTTTCGCCGGGTGCGCGGCGCCGGCATCGCCGCGCGACGCGTGCGCGACGGCCTCACCGTTCGGCTGCGCGCCGGCGGCGAGCGGCTGCGGCCCGATCCTCGGCGGCCGCGGCGCACGCTGAAAAACCTCTTCCAGGAAGCCGGCGTGCCGCCGTGGCGGCGCGCGCGGCTGCCGCTCCTTTTCTGCGGCTCGGATCTCGTCTGGGTGCCGGGGCTCGGCGTCGATGCCGCCTACGCTAGCGCGCCCGGCGAGCCCGGGATCGTGCCGGAGTGGCGGCCTTTCGCTTCTTGAGAAGGAAGGCTTCCCGAGCGGCGCGC
>JAOAFL010000120.1 GCA_026416295.1 Burkholderiales bacterium
GAGGTTGAACGCGCGGCTCGCCGCGCCGATGCCGGTCGTCGCGAGTTCCGCTTCGAGCGCCGCCAGTTCCGCGATCGCCGCCTCGAGCCCCTGCGCGTCGCGCACGATGCCGACGCGCTCCCACATCAGCGTCTGCAGCCGGTCGCGCAGCGCGGCGAGCTCGCCCGCGCGGCCGCCCGGGCGCGGCTCGCAGCGCGCGATCGCCTCGGCGATCGCGTCGCGATCGGGCTCGAGCAGGGCGCCCTCGCGCCGCACCCAGGCGGCCATCGCCTCGCCCGCGACGCCGCCGAAGACGGTCGAGTTGGCGACGCCGTTTCCGCCGAGGCGGTTTGCGCCGTGCACGCCGCCGGAGTCTTCGCCGGCGACGAAGAGGCCCGGTAGCTCGGTGCTGCAGTCGGGACGGAACTCGACGCCGCCCATCAGGTAGTGCGCGGTCGGCACCACCTCGACGCGCCCGGCGGCGAGGTCGAAACCGCAGTCGGCGCAGCGCTCGACCATGCCCTTGAATTCGCGCCGTACGCGCTCGGGGCCGAGGTGCGCCATCGAGAGGTACACGCCGCCGTTCGGTCCGCCGCGGCCGGCGCGGATTTCGCGAAATATCGCGCGCGAGACGATGTCGCGCGTCGCGCGCTCGGCCGCCGGGTCGTAGCGGGGCATGAAGCGCTCGCCGGCGCCGTCGAGCAGATGGCCGCCGGCGCCGCGCAGGCCTTCTTCCAGCACCGTCCCGGTCATGCGCGTGTGCGGTCCGGCGAGGAGCCCCGTCGGATGAAACTGCACCATCTCCATGTCGCGCAGCGCGAGCCCCGCGCGCAGCGCCATCGCGAGGCCGTCGCAGCTCTTGTCGCCCGAGGGCGTGTGGTAGCGGTACATCGTCGGCCCGCCGCCGGTCGCAAGGAGCACCGCTTTCGCGCGCACGAAGACGTACTCGCCCGAGCGCATGTCGACGAGCAGCGCGCCGGCGATCGCGGCGCCGTCGCGCGACTTCACCAGCGCGACCGCGCGGTGCTCCTCCAGCCGGGCGATCGGGCGCGCCCACACCTGCTCGGCGAGGCGGTTCATGATCTCGATGCCGGTGAGGTCGCCCTTGTGCACCGTGCGGTCGAACGTCTGGCCGGCGAACGCCTTCTGGTGGATCGTGCCGTCGGGGTTGCGATCGAAGAAGCAGCCGAGTTCGTTTTCCAGCTCGCGCACACGCTCGACCGCGAGCGTCACGAGCGTCCAGGCGAGCTCCTGGTCCGGCAGCCACTTGCCGCCTTCGATCGTGTCCATGAAGTGCCGTTCGACCGAGTCGCGCGGGTCGAGCGCGACGTTGTAGCCGCCCTGCACCATGCGCGTGCAGCCGCATTTGCCGAGCAGGCCCTTCACCGCCACCGCGATCGCGAGCGACGGATCCGCGCGGTGCGCGTGCAACGCGGCGAAAAGCCCGGCGCCGCCGGCGCCGAGGATCAGGATGTCGGTCGCAATTTCCCGCACGCTAGGCGGCGCGCCGCGCGCGCGCGAGCTGGCTCGCGACCGCGATCGCAAGGAGCGCGATGCCGGCGAGTTCCAGATGCCCTTCGCCGACGCCGGTTTGCGCGAAGAAGCGCTCGCGCAGGGCGTGCGCGAAAAGCACGAGCGCGCCGGCGCCGACGAGGAGCAGCCGCTCCGCGACGCTCGTTCGCCGTAGCAGCCAGCCCTCGGCCGCGCCGGCGAACGCGACCAGTACGACGAGCGCGAGGAACGCGATGCGCGCGACGTCCGTCCAGTCGCCGCCTTTCGGGACCGCGAGCAGCAGCCCGACGCCGATCGGATCGAGCACGAACATGAACGGCACGACGAACGCCGGCAACGTGTACTTCCACGACTGAAGCGTCGTGCGGTACGGATCGCCGCCGGTGATCGCCGCGGCGGCGAAGGGCGAAAGCGCCGTCGGCGGCGAGACTTCCGAAAGCACTGCGTAGTAGAAGATGAACATGTGCGCGGCAAAATCCGGCACGCCGAGCGTGACGAGCGCCGGCGCGGCGATCACCGCGCAGATGATGTAGCTCGCGGTCACCGGCACCGCGAGCCCGACCACCCAGACGATGAGCGCGGTGTAGATCGCGGTGAGCAGCAGGCTGCCGCCGGCGTAGGCGATGACGATCGAGGAGAACTTCAACCCGAGGCCCGTGAGCGTCACCACGCCGACGATGAGGCCAGCGGCGGCGCAGGTCGCGCCGACGTTGATCATGCCGAGCGAGCCGGCGGCGAGCGCCTTGACGAGCCGCGATTCGACGAGAAGCGCGCGCAGCCAGCCGCGCGGCCGGTCGCGCAGCAGTCGCAGGTCGACGAGCGCGCAGTCGGGATCGAGAAAGCTCGTCGCGACCGCCACCATCGCCGCCCAGAACACCGCGCCGATCGGCGAAAACCCCATCAGCATGAAGACGACGATCGCGACGAGCGAGACGAAGTGAAACCCCTGGCGGCGCACAAGCGCCCAGGCCGAGGGCCCGCGGCCGACGTCGACCAGCCGCATGCCGTACTTGCGCGCGTCGATCTCGACCATCAGAAAGAGCGAAAAGTAGTAGAGGCAGGTCGGCAGCACCGCCATCCGGATGACGTCCAAGTAGCTGATTTTCAGGAACTCGGCGATGAGGAACGCCGCGGCGCCGAGCACCGGCGGCGAGAGGATCGCCCCGAGCCCGCCGGCGGCAAGCAGCCCCCCGGCGGCGTTGCGCTCGTAGCCCGCTTTCGCGAGCATCGGATAGGCGACGCTGCCGAGCGTCACCGTGGTCGCCACCCCGGAGCCCGACGGCCCGCCGAGCAAAAACGACGACAGCACTACGGTGCGGCCGGCGCCGGTCGGCTTTCCGCCGAGCGCCGCGAACGAGAAGTCGAGATAGAACTTGCCTGCGCCGGAGTACTGCAGGAACGCGCCGTAGATGGTGAACAGGATGATGAGCGTCGAGGACACGTCGACCGCGGTGCCGAAGATGCCCTCGAGCGTCATGTACATCGTGCCGATCAGCCGCCCGAGGTCGTAACCTCGGTGCGTCCAGGGTGCCGGCAGCCACGGCCCCGCCATCGCGTAGGCGAGGAACGCGAGCACGACCGCCGGCATGATCCAGCCGGTCGTGCGCCGCGCCGCCTCCAGCACGAGCGCGACCAGGGCGACGCCGAACGCGGTGTCGATCGCGTTCGGCGCGGTCGAGCGGTCGAGGAACGCGTCGCCGCCGACGATCGCGTAGACCATCGCGGCGACGCCGAGCGCGGCGCAGGCGGCGTCGATCCAGGAAAAGCGGTCGCGCCAGGCGCGCACCGCGGGAAAGAGCAGGAACGAGAACGCGAGGATGAACGCGACGTGCGCGTAGCGCAGCGTCGTCGTCGTGACGATGCCGTAGGCCGCGTACAGGTGAAACAGCGACATCGCCACCGCCGCGGCGAAAAGCAGCGTTCCCCACCAGCCGGTGAACCGGTGCTGGGCGCCCTCTTCCTGCTCGAGGTATCGCTCGACCCTGCGGAGCGCGTCGCCCTCCGCCTGCGCCGCGGCCATGCGCGCTGCCCGCGGCGCGGCCTAGTTCAGCTTGACGCCTTTTTCGGCGAAGTACTTCACCGCGCCCGGGTGGTACGGCACCGGCGTGGCAGCGTTCGACTGGTACTTGAGGTCGAAGTTGCGCGCCTCGCCGTGCACCTTGATCAGCTCCTCGCGCCGCTCGAAGATCGTCTTGACGACGTTGTAGGCGATCTGATCGGGCATGTCGGCGCGCGCGACGATCAGGTTCCACACGGTGGCGATCTGACTCGGCGTCTCCTGACCGGGGTAGGTCTTCGCCGGGATCGTGTCGCGCACGTAAAGCTGACCGTACTTCTGATTCATGCGCTCGACCACCTCGGCGTGATCGATCAGCCGGATTTTCACGCCCGGGGTGGCCGCAAGGTCGGTCACCGCGGCGGTCGGCAACCCCCCGACCCAGAAGAACGCGTCGAGCTTGTTGTCCTTGATCGCGTCGGCCGACTTCTCGGGCGTGAGCCGCTCGCGCCGGAAGTCCTTTTCCGGATCGATGCCGACGGCCTCGCAGACCCGCGCCGCCATCAGTTCGGTCGCGCTGTTCGGCGCACCGGTCGAGACGCGCTTTCCTTTCAGGTCGGCGAGCGTCGCGATGCCGCGGCCTTCGACCGTGACGATGTGCATGCGGTTCGGGTAGGCGACCATGAGCGTGCGAAGCGGCACCGCCGAGCCGGCGAACTTGCCCTGCCCCTTGAAACCGTCCCATGCGGCGTCGGCCATCGTGAACGCGAGGTCGGACTTCTTCTGCATCATCAGCTGCAGGTTCGCGACCGACCCGGCCGTCGCCTCCGCGTTCGCCGCGTAGCCCGGGACGTATTTCGAGAGGATCGCCGCGATACCGCCGCCGAGCGGGTAGTAGACGCCGCCGGTCGGGCCGGTCGCGATCGAAAGGTTGACCTTGTCCTGCGCCTGCGCGGCCGCTGCGCTCGCCGCAAGCAGCGCGGCCGCGAACCATCGCAAACTCCGCTTCATCGCCCCTCCTTGTCCGAAAGAAGTCCCATTCTACTTCGCCCGGATGCCGAGACCGGCGAGCACCTCGGCGCGGCGCGCCGCCGCGGCCGCCTTCACGTCCGCGTAGAGGCTCGCGCCGCGGCTGTCCATCGCGACGAGCAGCGGCCCGAAGCCGCGCACACGGAACTTCCAGAGCGACTCCGGATGCAGGTCGTCCATGTCCACGTCCTCGATCGCCTCGATCCAGGTGGTTTCGAGCGCGGCCGCGCCGCCGACGACCGCGAGGTAGGCCCCGCCCAGCTCCCGGAACGCCGCCGCCGAGCCTTCGCGCAGTCCGCCCTTGCCGACGATCAGCCGCACCCCGTAGCGCGTCATCAGCGGGCGCGTGAAGCGCTCCATGCGGTCGCTGGTGGTCGTCCCGATGCAAACGGGGACGTAGCCCGCCGGATGCGCGGCCGATTTTTCGACCCGGCGCACGTTCGGCGCGGTATGGAGCACCGCGTGGCCGGCGAGGTCGAAGCGCGTCGCGCGCCCGCGGTCGAACAGGTGGATGAGCGTCGCATCGCGGATGCCGTAGAGCGTGCCTTCGAGCGTCACCGTGTCGCCGACGCGCAGGGCGCGCACCTGCGCTTGGTCGACCGGAGGCGCGAGAACGCGATGCGCCATCAGAACCCGTACTCGACGCCGCCCGGACGCAGCACCGCGCGCGCGCGCCGCGCCGAGTGGCACTGCATGTTGACCGCGACCGGGTTCATCGTGATGTGCGTCGCGGCCAGCTCCACGTGCACCGCGAACGCGGTCGCATCGCCCCCGAGCCCCTGCGGGCCGATCCCGAGCCGGTTGACCGCGCGCGTGAGATCCTCCTCCAGCCGCGCGCCTTCGGGATCCTCGCAGCGAGTGCCGAGCGCGCGGGTCGCCGCGACCTTCGCCAGATGCACGCAAAGGTCCGCGGTGCCGCCGACGCCGACGCCGACGATCGTCGGCGGACAGGTCTTTGGTCCCGCCTCGAGCACGCAGTCGACGACGAAGGTCTTGATCGCCTCGACGCCGTCGGCCGGCACCGCCATCTTCAGCCACGAGTTGTTCTCCGAGCCCGAGCCCTTCGGGATCATCTCGATCTCGAGCTCTTCCTCGCGCTCGGTGAAGTCGAACTCGATCACCGGCACCCGCGGCCCGCAGGAGGTCTGCTCGTTCGCGCGCGTGATCGGGTGCACGATCGAGGAGCGGAACGCGTACTCGCGCGTCGAGCGCGCGCAGCCGCGCCGGATCGCGGCGGCAAGGCCCGGTCCGTCCACCTCGACCCGCCGGCCGATGCGCACGCGGTAGATCGGGATCCCGGTGTCCTGGCAAAGGAGGTTGTCGGTCGCCTGCGCGACGCGGATGTTCTCGACGAGCGTCGCGAGCACGCGCCGCGCGCCCGGATGGGTCTCGGCGGCGGCGAGCGTTTCGATCCCGCGCTCGACGTCGGGCGGCAGGCGCTTGAGCGCCCGGCGGTAGAGCTCTTTTGCGACTTCCTCGACGTCGGCGAGATCGACCTTCACTTCACCTCGATCCTGCGCTCGCGCACGACGCGCGCCCACAGGCGCGATTCCTCGCGCATCTCGCGCGCCATCTCCTCGGGGCTGTTGCCGACGGGAATGAGCCCCTGCACGTAGAAGCGCGCCTTCAGCTCGGTCGTCTCGAGCGCCTTCTTCGTGTCCTGGTAGACCTTCTGCACGATCTCGCGCGGCGTGCCCGCCGGCGCGACGATGCCGAACCAGCCGACGTTCTCGAACCCGGGCAACGTCTTCGCGATCGGCGGCACGCCGGGCAGCGCGCCGAACTCGGTCCTGCTCGTCACCCCGAGCGCGCGCAGCCGCCCGGCGTTGACGTGGCCGACCGCGGCCGCGACGTTCGCGAGCATGAAGGTCGTCTCGCCGGCGACGAGACCGGTGAGTGCCGGCGCCTCGCCCTTGTAGGGCACCTGAACGGCGTCGATGCCCGCGGCGTTGACGAAGTTCTCCGCCGCAAGGTGCACTTGCGAGCCGATGCCGGCGTGGCCGAAGGTGAACTTGCCCGGTTGCGCCTTGGCCGCGTCGATCAGGTCCTTCACCGTGCGGTAGGGGGAATTGGCCGGCACGACCAGCACCTGCGGCCCCATCACCACCTTGGTGACCGGCACGAAGTCTTTTTCCGGGTCGTAATTCAGCTTCGGGTAGATGTGCTGGTTCGCGGTCATCACCGAGCCGGAGGGGAAAAAGAGCGTGTAGCCGTCGGGCGCGGCGCGGGCGGCCTCCGCCGCGCCCACGCCGCCCGCGGCGCCGCCCCGGTTCTCGATCACGATCGTCTGCCCCCAGATCTCCTGCAGCCGCTGCGCGAGCAGCCGCGCCGAGACGTCGGTCGCCCCGCCCGGCGGGAACGGCACGATGAATTTCACCGGCTTTTGCGGCCAGGCCTGCGCATGCGCGCCCGAGGCGAGCGCAAAGAGCAGGCCGAGGGCGGGCGCTGCGCAGACCGAAACCGCCCCGAGGTTTTTCAGCCAGTCTCGCCAGGGAAGGAACTCGACCATAAGGATCCTCACGCCTCCGAAAAAGTGGACCGCGAGCGCGAGCACGATCGCCCATTCGCTCGCCTTGACGAGCGGCTGCTCGGTCCAGCGCAGAAACGACTGCAGCGCCGCCTCGCCCTCGAGCGCGCGCCCGAGCGCCCAGAAGTGTACCGGCAGAAAGACCGCGAGCGCCACGCCGGAAATGCGCTGCGCGAGCGCGTACTGCCGGCCGCTCATACGAACACCGCCACCACCGCGCGCAGGCCGGCCGCGGCGACGATCGTCGCGAACGCCGCGAGCGCCGCGTCGCACGCCCGCCCGCGCCAGCCGAACCACTCGGCGAGCACCGCGCGCAGGCCGAGCGGCGCGTGCACCGCCGCCGCGACGACGAACAGCGCGTAGAACGCGAGCCAGCCGACGCTACCGCGCGTGCGGCCGAGGATCTCGGCGGCGCTCAAGCCCCCCTGCACCGCGTAGATCATCGTCGCGAGGTGCACCGCGACGCAGACGGCGAGCACCGCGGCACTTGCGCGCTGTGCGACCCAGAGCAGCGCTTCGCGGCGCGCTTCGCTCACGTCAGAGTTCCCCGCGCAGCGCTGCGGCCGCGACCGCGCGCTTCAGGCCCGCGATCGCCGCAGTCGGCGAAAGACGCTTCGGGCAGCGCTCGGTGCAGCTCATGTGCGTGTGGCACGCGTGGCAGCCGGCGGCGCCCGCCACCGCGCGCAGCCGCTCGAGGCCGGCCGCATCGCGCACGTCGTTCACCAGGGTCCAGGCGCGATTGAGCGCCGCCGGCCCGAGGTATTCGGGCAGGCGCGCAACCACGTCACAGGCGGCGTAGCACACCCCGCAGCCGATGCACTCGATGCCGGCCTCGGCCGCGCGGCGCTTCTCCGAATCCGGCGGCACGCGCGCAAAATCGTCTGCGCGCGTCGCGCGCCCCTCGAACCGGCCGCGCGCGCGCGCCCACTTGTCGAAGAACGGCCGCATGTCGGTGACCAGATCGCGGATCACCGGGAGGTTGGCGAGCGGGGCGATGCGCAGCCGGCCGTCGGGCGCGACCTTGTCGACGTGCGTGCGGCAGGTCCAGCGCGGCGCGCCGTTCACCGTCATCGCGCAGGAGCCGCACATGCCGACCCGGCAGGCGAAGCGGTACGCGAGCGTCGGATCGCGCTCGCGCTGGATCCAGGTGACGACGTCGAGCACCGTCTGGCTGGCGTGGCGCGGCACCTCGTAGTCGCGAAACGCGCCGTCGGCGCCGCCGCGCCAGACGCTCACCGCAAGCGTCGCGCTCATGCGTACGCGAGCAGCCGCCGCGCGGTTTCGTCCGGCGCGCCGACCATCGCGTCGTGACCGGCGGCGAGCGTCTCGAACGTCCAGCCGGGCCTTCCCCGATAGCGCGCCTTGACCGCTTCCAACGCCGGGTACACCGGATCGCGGCAATCGAGATACACCTTCGGCAATCCCGCGCCGATCGGCCCGCCCCAGCGCACCGTCTGATCGAACGTCGCGAACGGATGCGGCGTCAGGCGCCGTCCCACCCACGCGAGGTCGCGCGGATCGGCGAGACCGAACGCGGCCGGATCCGGCGGCGGGATCGAGACGCCGCCGCTCGAATCGATCGCCGCCTTGCGCCGCGCCGCGGCCGTCTCGGGAGGCAGGATCTGCGACCAGCGCTCGCCGTCTTCAACGAGCGCCGCATCGAGAAAGACGAGCCGGCGGATGCGCGAGGTCGCGCGCGCAGCGACCCCGCTCGCGACGATGCCGCCGTAGCTGTGACCGACGAGCACCACGTCGTCGAGTTCTTCGGCCTCGAGCACGCCGACGATGTCGGCGACGTGCGTGTCGAGATCGACCGCGCGCGAAAGCAGATGCGCGCGCTCGCCGAGCCCGGTGAGCGTCGGGCAATAGGCGCGGTGGCCGGCGGCCGCGAGCCGTTCGGCGACGCGCCGCCAGCACCAGCCGCCGTGCCAGGCGCCGTGCACGAGCACGAACGTCGCGGCCGCAGCGCTCACGGCACCGCGGCTTCAGGCGCTCTCGTAGAGCCGCGTCAGGACGAACTCGCGGTGCCCGAGCGCCTCGGCGGCGGTGAGTCGGCCGTTCGCGGTGCGGAACATGCACTCGAGCACGCGATCGCCGGCCTGGTCGAGCGTCAGCTCGCGGCGCGTGATGCCGGTGACGTCGACGTCGATGTGCTCGGCCATCGTGCGCAGCGTCCGCGGATTCGCGCAGATCTTGATCACCGGCAGGATCGGGTTGCCGATGACGTTGCCCTGGCCGGTCGGAAAGAAGTGCACCGTGAATCCGGCGGCGGCGCAAAGCGTCACCATCTCGGCCGCGGCCGAGGACGAGTCCATGAACCACAGGCCCGGTCCGGTGGGCGTTTCCGCCTTGTCGAGCACGCCGTCCACCAGGCAGCGCTTTCCGATCTTCTGGATGTTGCCGAGCGCTTTTTCCTCGATCGTCGTCAGGCCGCCCGCGATGTTGCCCTTGGTCGGCTGCGACTCGGAAAGGTCGTTCGTCTTGTGGCGCGCGATCACGCCCTGGTAGCGATCGAACATGAACTGGAATTTCCTGCGCACCTCCTCGGTGCGGCAACGCGCCGCCACCAGGTGCTCGCCGCCGGTGAGTTCGGTCGTCTCGCCGAAGACGAGCGTCACGCCGTGCTCGTAGAGCTTGTCGAAGGCGTTTCCGACCGCCGGGTTCGCGCCGATGCCCGAGGTGGTGTCGGATTCGCCGCATTTGGTGGAAATCCAGAGGTCGCGCAGCGGCCGCTCCTCGCGCTTCAATTCCGACGCCCACTGCACGTACTCTTTGGCGACCCTGGAGGCGCGGCGAATCGTCTCGAGGTCGCCGTAGCCCTCGATGCCGAAGCCGGTGACCGGCTTTCCGGTCGCCGCGATGCCGTCCACCACCCGCTTCGTCCAGCCCTCTTCGATTCCGATCACCACCACCGCCGCGACGTTCGGGTTCGCGCCGGTGCCGATCAGCGTGCGGAAGTGCAGCTCGAGGTCGGCGCCGAACTGCAGCCTGCCGTAGGGGTGCGGCAGCGCCATCGTGCCCTTGATGTTGTTCTCGACCGCCTGGCAGGCGGCGTTCGACAGATCGTCCACCGGCAGGACGATCACGTGGTTGCGCACGCCGACCCGGCCGTTTTCGCGCCGGTAGCCCCAGAAGGTCGCCCGCGAAAGGTCCATCGCCATCGTTTCGTCCTTTACCAGCGCTTGGTCTTCACGTTGTGCACGTGCAGGTGCGCGCCGCGCGCGATCGGGGCGACCACCCTGCCGATGTCCACGCCGTACTTGATCACGGTGTCGCCCGGCTGGTAGTCGCGCAGCGCGACCTTGTGGCCGATCGGGATGTCGTCGAGCGCCGTCACCCGGATTTCCTTGTCCTCCTGCATGATCCAGCCGGTCAGCTCCTGGCCGGCCTTCACGCCCTCGACGACGACGACGCCGACGCCGTCGCCTTCCTCGTGCACGACGAAATGGATCATTCAACGCTCCGCAACAGTGCGGCGTTATTCTAGGCCGATGACGAGCCGCCGCCGGTTCCTCGGTTCGCTATTCGGGCTCGCGGTCGCCCCGCTTGCGCGCGCGCTTCGCTTTTCGGCCGATCCGTTTCGCCTCGGCGTCGCTTCCGGCTATCCGCAGCCGGACGGGTTCGTGCTCTGGACGCGTCTCGTCGGCGACTTCGACGCGGTGCCGGTTCCCGTTCGCTGGGAAGTCTTCGCCGACGACTCGCTGCGAACGCCGGTCGCGGCCGGCCTCGCGCACGCCTTGCCCGAATGGGCACACTCGGTGCACGTCGAAGTGCAGGGGCTCGCCCCCGGCCGGTGGTACTGGTACCGGTTCCTCGCGGGCGATGCGCAGAGCCCGGTCGGACGCACGCGCACCGCGCCGGCCGCGGACGATCGCGCACCGCGGCTGCGGCTTGCGCTCGCGTCTTGCCAGCAGTACGAGCAGGGCTTCTACGTCGCCTGGCGGCATGTCGTCGCCGACGCGCCGGATCTCGTCGCCTTCGTCGGCGACTACATCTACGAGTCGTCCTGGGGGCGCGACCACGTGCGAAAGCACGATGCGGGCGAGCCCTACACGCTCGCCGAATACCGCGCCCGCTACGCGCTCTACAAGTCCGACCCGGACCTTCAGGCCGCGCACGCCGCCTGTCCCTGGATCGTCACCTGGGACGATCACGAGGTGGACAACGACTACGCCGACGACCGGCCCGAGGACGGCATGCCGCGCGAGGCGTTCCTTGCGCGTCGCGCGGCTGCGTATCGCGCCTACTACGAACACATGCCGCTTCCGTCGAAGATGCGCCCGCAGGGGCCCGACATGCGCATCTACACGCATCTCGACTGGGGGCGGCTTGCGCGCTTCTACGTGCTCGATGACCGCCAGTACCGCTCGCACCAGGCCTGCCCGCGTCCGGGACGCAGCGGCGGCTCGAACACCGTGAACGTCGCCGACTGCCGGGAGCTCTTCGACCCACGGCGAACGATGCTCGGACACGCTCAGGAGCGCTGGCTCGCGGGCGCGTTCGCGCGTTCGCGCGCGCGCTGGAACCTGATCGCGCAGCAGACGCCGATGGCGCAGTTCGACCAGCTGCCGGGCGAGGGCCGGCGCGCCTGGACCGACGGCTGGGACGGGTACCCGGCGGCGCGCGCCCGGCTCTTCGAGGCGCTCCTTGCGCACCGCGTCGCCAACCCGGTGGTGCTCGGAGGCGACGTGCACGCGTTCAACGCGAGCGATCTCAAGCGCGACTTCGACGATCCGGCGTCGCCGGTCGTCGCGAGCGAGTTCGTCTGCACCTCGATCACCTCGCAGGGCTGGCCGCAGGAGCGGATCGCGCCGCTGCTTGCCGACAACCCCCACATCCGGTTCGCCGACAGCCGTTACCGCGGGTATCTGCGCCTCGAGGTCTCGCCCGAGGAGGCGCGCGCCGACCTGCGGGCGGTCGAATCGGTCGCGCGCGCCGACGCCGGCTGCTTTACGCTCGCGAGCTTTTCGGTCACCGACGGAACGCCGGGCGCGCGCCGTCTCGCCTAACGGCAGCGCAGGTTCGCCGACGCGTCCTCGATCGGCCGGGTGCAGTCCTGGGCATTCACGCGCCTTGCGTCGTCCATCGGCGGCGCGCGCCGCGGCGCGTCCGGCTCGATCGCAAGGAACGGATTCGCGCGGTAGCGCACACCGGCCTGCGAAGACTCGAACCACGCTGCGCCCGCGAGGAGGCCGAGCGCGGCGAGCGCTGCGGCGCCCGAGCCGGCCTGCACGCGTACCGCGCCCGAGAACCCGCCGGCGGCCGGCGGTGCCGCGCCGACCGTCACCTGCGCCTGCGTGTGCGCGCAACCGGCAAGGAGCGCAAGGACCGCGATCGCGAGCGCGCGCGCCATGCCGCGATTCTACGCGGTCGCGCGCGCCAGACGATCGCGAACCGCCGCCCACTCCGGCGTCTCGGGCGGCGCTTCGACCAGGATGCGCTCGCAGCCGGCCTCGTCGAGCTCGCGCAGCGCCGCGTAGAGCCGCTGTGCGTACGCCTGCGGATCGCGCGGCATGCGAAGCCAACGGTACACGCGCTCGTCCGGCCGCGAAAACGCGAGCACCGCGACCTTCGCTCCGCGCTTCGCGATCTCGGCATCGAGCCGCCAGGACGGAACGAGCGCCGCCGGCGTGCGCGGCGCGTAGTGGCGCTCAAGGCCCCCCGGGTGGCGCGGCGCGTCGGCCGCTTTTTCCGCGAGGCGCGCGCCGATCGCCGCCTCGATCTCCCCCGCACCGATCCGTCCGGGACGCAGCAACACCGGCGCCGCACCCGAGAGGTCGAGGATGGTGGATTCGATACCCACCTCGCTCGGTCCGCCGTCGAGTACGCAATCGACCTCATCGCCGAGATCGGCGCGCACGTGCGCCGCGGTGGTCGGGCTCACCGCCCCGAAACGGTTCGCCGAAGGCGCCGCGACGCCGCTGAAGGCGCGGCCGCCTTGCTTTCCCGCGAACGCGCGAAGCAGCGCCTGCGCGACCGGATGCGCGGGCACGCGCAGTCCGACCGAGTCCTGGCCGCCGGTGACGAAGTCGCCGGCGAGCGCCGAGCGCTTAAGTATCAGCGTGAGCGGTCCCGGCCAGAAGCGCGCGGCGAGCCGCCGGGCGCTCTCGGGCACCTCGCGCGCCCAAGAAAAGGCGAGCGCCGCATCCGCGAAGTGCACGATCACCGGATGATCCGCCGGCCGGCGCTTCACCGCGTAGAGCCGCGCGACCGCCTGCGGGTTCGCGGCGTCGGCCCCGAGGCCGTAGACCGTCTCGGTCGGAAAGGCGACGAGACCGCCCGCGCGCAGGATGCGCGCTGCGCGTGCGATCTCGGCCTGCGGCGTCATTCGCCGAGGAGCGCGCGGCGCAGCGCGAGCGCGCGATCGCGCGCCTGCTCGGCGCTCGGCGCGAGCACCGTGAAGTGGCCCATCTTGCGTCCGGGCCGCGGCTCGCGCTTTCCGTAAAGGTGCAGTTTTGCCGCCGGGTCCTGAAGCACCGCCTCCCAGCGCGGCTCGCCCGAGCGCCACGCGTCGCCGAGCACGTTCACCATCGCCGCGGCGCTCAAAAGCCTCGGCTCGCCGAGCGGCAGTCCGCAGAGCGCCCGCAGCTGCTGTTCGAACTGGCTGCTCGCGCAAGCCTCGAGCGTGTAGTGCCCGCTGTTGTGCGGCCGCGGGGCGATTTCGTTCGCAAGGAGCGCACCGCCCACCACGAAGTATTCGACCGCGAGTACGCCGACGTAGCCGAGGCCGGCAGCCAGCTGTGCGGCGAGCGCCTGCGCGCGCTCGGCGAGCGCAGGCGCCACCTGCGCCGGCGCGATCGAGACGTCGAGGATGCCGCCGCGGTGACGGTTTTCCGCGACCGCAAACGCGCGCGTCTCGCCGTCCGCGCCGCGCGCGACGATCGCCGACACTTCGGCATCGAGCGCAAGCCGCCGCTCGAGCACGCAGCGCACCCGCCCGAACCCGCGCCAGGCGGCGATCGCCTCCTCGCGCGATTCCACCCGCGCCTGGCCCTTGCCGTCGTAGCCGAAGCGCGCGGTCTTGAGGACCGCCGGATAGAGCTCCGGCCGCGCGAGATCTTCTTCGCGCTCGACCGGCGCGTACGGCCCGACGGGAAGGCCGTGGGCGGCGAACGCCGCCTTCTCCCGGATGCGGTCCTGCGCGATCGCGATGCACTCGGGCGGCGGCGCAACGCGCGTTCGCCCGGCGAGCCGCGCAAGGCTCGCCGCCGGAACGTTCTCGAATTCGACGGTGACCGCCGCGCAGGTGCGCGCGAGCGCATTGAGCGCCGCCTCATCCTCGTAGGCGGCGGCAAGGTGCCGGTCGGCGATGGCGCCGGCGGGGCTCGCCGGATCCGGATCAAGCACGGCGACGCGGTAGCCCATCTGCCGCGCGGCGATGGCGAAGAATCGCCCGAGCTGTCCGCCGCCCAGCACCCCGAGCCAGGCGGGCGGCAGGATCGGCGCCGTCATCGCCCTTTCGGGAGCCGCATCCTCGCGACCGCCCGGCGCAGCCCGGCTCGGTAGCGCTCGAGGCGCGCCGCAAGCGCCGCATCGGTCGTCGCAAGGAGCGCCGCGGCGAAAAGCCCGGCGTTCGCCGCGCCGCCTTCCCCGATCGCGAAGGTCGCGACCGGCACGCCCTTCGGCATCTGCACGATCGAAAGCAGCGAGTCCTGCCCAGCGAGGTGCCGGCTCGGCACCGGAACGCCGAGCACAGGGAGCGTCGTCTTCGCCGCGATCATGCCCGGAAGGTGCGCGGCGCCGCCCGCGCCCGCGATGATCGCGCGCAGACCCCGCGCGCGGGCGCTTGCGGCGTACTCGAACATCGCATCGGGCGTGCGATGCGCCGAAACCACTTTCGCCTCGTAGGGGACGCCGAGGGCCTCGAGCATCGCGCAGGCCTCGCGCATCACCGGCCAGTCGCTTTTCGATCCCATCACGACGCCGACGAGCGGCCGCGCGCCGGCGCGGGTTGCGCCTCGCCTCATGCGAGCGTCCTTCCGGTGAGCCGCTCGTACGCCTCGCGGTAGCGCGCCGCGGTGCCGGCGATCACCTCGGCCGGAAGCCGCGGCGCGGGCGGGCGCTTGTCCCAGCCGACCGACGCCAGCCAGTCGCGCACATACTGCTTGTCGAACGAGGGCGGCGACTCGCCGATGCGCCAGCGATCGGCCGGCCAGAAGCGCGAGGAGTCGGGCGTGAGCGCCTCGTCGATCAGGACGAGCGAGCCGTCGGCGTCGATCGCGAACTCGAACTTGGTGTCGGCGATGAGGATGCCGCGCGTCGCGGCGTAGTCGGCCGCTTCGCGGTAGAGGCGCAGGCTCGTCTCGCGCACCCGCTCGGCGGTCTCGCGGCCGACGAGCGCCGCGGCCCGCTCGAACGAGATGTTCTCGTCGTGCCCTTCCTTCGCCTTCGTGGCCGGCGTGAAGATCGGCTCGGGAAGCTTCTCCGCCTGCCGCAGCCCCGCCGGCAGCCGGATGCCGCACACCTCGCCGCTTGTCCTGTAGTCCTTCCAGCCGGAACCAGCGAGATAGCCGCGCACCACCGCCTCGATCGGAAGCGGCGCTAGGCGCCGCGCGACCACCGCGCGGCCGCGCACCTGCGCACGGTCGGCCTCGCCCTCGACGACGCGCTCGGGATCTTCGCCGGTGAGGTGGTTCGGCACGATGTGCGCAAGGCGCGCGAACCAGAAGTTCGAGATCGCGGTGAGCAGGCGGCCCTTGTCCGGAATCGGGTCGGCAAGCACCACGTCGAAGGCCGAGAGCCGGTCGCTCGCGACGATGAGCAGCCGATCGGCCCCCACCGCATAGAGGTCGCGGACCTTGCCGCGGCCGACGAGCGGCAGGCTCGCGAGGCGCGACTCGTACAGCGTGCCGGCTACGCCGCCTGCTTCTCGAGCTCGGGCTTCCACTTGCCCTGCGCGGCGAGCGCGTTCATGTGCGCACGGTGATAGAACGCCTTTTGCGCCGCGGCGACGTTCGCCGCCTCTCCGCGCCAGGTCTGAAGCGCCGCGTTCTGCAGCGCGCGCGAGTAAGAGAACGTGAGCGGCCAGGGCAGCCCCTTCATCGCCGCCATCGCGTTGAGGTGCGCGGTGGCGGCGATGTCCGACTGCCCGCCCGAGAGGAAGACGATCCCGGGCTGCGCCGCCGGCACGGTGCGCTTGAGCACGCGCACGGTACGCTCGGCGACTTCCTCGACGCCTGCCTGGCGCGGATGATCCTTGCCCGAGACGACCATGCTCGCCTTGAGGATCACGTGTTCCACCGCGACGTTGTAGGCGGCAAGGGCCGCGTAGGTCGCGCGCAGCGTCGCTTCGGTCACTTCCTCGCAGCGCTCGACCGAATGCGCGCCGTCGAGCAGCACCTCCGGCTCGATGATCGGCACGATGGACGCCTCCTGGCAGAGCGCCGCGTAGCGCGCGAGCGCGTGCGCGTTCGCGTAGAGGCACGCGTGCGTCGGCAGCCCCGCGCCGATCGCGATCACCGCGCGCCACTTCGCGAAGCGCGCCCCGAGCTTGAAGTACTCGGCGAGCCGCTCGCGCAAGCCGTCCAGCCCCTCGGTGACTTTTTCGCCCGGGCAGAGCGCAAGGGGCTTTGCGCCCTTGTCCACCTTGATGCCGGGCACGATGCCCTTGCCCGCCAGATACTCGGCGAACGGCACGCCGTCGTCGGTCTTCTGGCGGATCGTCTCGTCGTAGAGGATCACGCCGGAGATGAACCGCTCGATGCCCGGCGTCGTGAAAAGCAGCCCGCGGTAGGCCCGGCGGTTTTCCTCCGTGCAGGGCACGCCGACCGCCCGGAAGCGAGACTCGCAGGTGCCGCTCGACTCATCGGCGGCCAGAATGCCCTTGCCCTTCGCGACCATCGCGGCCGCGGTCTTCGAAAGCAGCTGCGTGTCCATGCGAACCTCCCGGCGTGCGTCGCGCCGCCGGCCGGCGGCGCGACGCGCATTCTCGCAGCCCGACCATCGCGGATCAAGATCGACGTTGCCGGCGCGCGGGCCGCCGATGCACACTGCGCGCCATGGCCCGCTCGGCGGCACTGGTCGAGGCGCTCAAGCGCGAGCTGCGCGCGCGGCGGCTCACCTACGCCGACGTCGCGCGCCACCTCGCCATGAGCGAGGCGAGCATCAAGCGGCTGTTTTCGCGCCGCGACTTCACGCTCGCCCGGCTCGACCGCATCTGCGAGCTGCTCGGCATGGAGTTCTCCGACCTCGCGCGCGCGGTCGCGACCCCCGAGGCGGTGATCTCGCGCCTGAGCGAGGCGCAGGAGCGCGAGCTCGTCGCCGACCCGAAGCTGATGCTGGTCGCGCTGTGCGCGCTCAACCACGCGCCGTTCGAGGAGATCGTGCGCACCTACGACCTCGGCGAGGCCGAGTGCGTGCGGCTGCTTGCGCGCCTTGACCGGCTGAAGTTCCTCGAGCTGCTGCCCGGCAACCGCTACCGACTGCTCGTCAGCCGCGCGTTTTCCTGGATCCCCGGCGGGCCGATCCACCGCCTGTTCAAGGAGCGCGCCTGCCAGGACTTCTTCCGCGCCGACTTCGACCGCGAGCACGAGCTGCTCGTGCTCGTGAACGGCAGGCTCTCGCGCGCCTCGATCGCCGCGATCCTCGAGCGGCTGCGGCGCGCGGCGGCCGAATTCGCCGAGCGGCGCATCGACGACGCGCGGCTGCCGCTCGCCGAGCGCCGGGCGATCACGCTGCTCGTCGCCGCGCGTCGCTGGGAGCCGGCGTTCGTGCGCCAGTTCCGGCGCGCGCCGCCTAACGCCGCCGCAGCCGCCGCACCGCCCACGGCCCGAGGACGGCGAGCGCCGTGAGCGCGAGCAGCGCCGCCGAAATGGGCTGCGCGAGAAACACGGTCGGGTCGCCCTGGCTGATCGCAAGCGCCCGCCGGAACTGCGTCTCGGCGAGCGGGCCGAGGATGAGCCCGATCACCGCCGGCCCGACCGGGATGTCCCAGCGGCGCATGGCGAAGCCGAGCAAGCCGAAGACGTAGAGCATCGCGAGGTCCACCCACGACTGGTGCAGGCTGTAGGCGCCGAGCGTCGCGAACACGAGGATCGCGGCGTAGAGCTGCGGCCGCGGGATGGCGAGCACCCGCACCCACAGGCCGACGAGCGGAAGGTTCAGAACGAGCAGGATCGCGTTGCCGACATACAGGCTCGCGATCACGCCCCAGACGAGCTCGGCCTGCGACTGGAAAAGCATCGGCCCCGGCTGCAGTCCGTAGTTCTGGAACGCGCCGAGCAGCACCGCGGCGGTGGCCGAGGTGGGAATCCCGAGCGTAAGGAGCGGCACGAGCACCCCGGTCGCCGCGGCGTTGTTCGCCGCCTCCGGGCCGGCAACGCCCTCGATCGCCCCGCGGCCGAACTCCTCGGGCCGCTTCGCGAGCCGCTTTTCCACCGTGTAGGAAAGAAAGGTCGGGATTTCGGCGCCGCCCGCCGGAATCGTGCCGAACGGGAAGCCGATCGCGGTCGCGCGCAGCCACGCGGGCCAGGACCGGCGCCAGTCTTCGCGCGTCATCGTGACGCGGCCGCGCAGCCGCTCGAGCGAGGCGGGCAGGCGGCTCTGGTAGGCCGCGACGTAGAGCGCTTCGCCGACCGCGAACAGGCCGACGGCGAGCACCACTACATCCACGCCGTCGAGGAGCTCCGGCACGCCGAACGCAAAGCGCGCCTGTCCCGTCTGGCTGTCGATGCCGACCAGACCGAGCAGCAGGCCGACGAAGAGGCTCGCGAGTCCGCGCACGGTCGAGCGGCCGAGTACCGCCGAGACGGTGACGAAGGCGAACACCATCAGCGCGAAATACTCCGCCGGCCCGAACTTGAGCGCGAGTTCGACGACGAGCGGCGCAAGGAGCGTGAGCGCCACCGTCGCGAGCGTTCCGGCGACGAACGAGCCGATCGCGGCGGTCGCGAGCGCCGGCCCGGCGCGGCCCGCTTTTGCCATGCGGTTACCCTCGAGTGCGGTCGCGATCGAGGCCGATTCGCCCGGGGTGTTCAGCAGGATCGTGCTGGTCGAGCCGCCGAACATCGCACCGTAGTAGATGCCGGCGAACATGATGAGCGCGCCGGTGGGATCGAGCTTCGCCGTGAGCGGCAGCAGCATCGCGACGGTGAGCGCGGGCCCCACCCCCGGCAGCACGCCGACGAGCGTGCCGAGCGTCACGCCGACGAAGCCCCAGAAGAGGTTCGCCGGCTTGAGCGCCACGGCGAAGCCCGAGGCGAGCGCGGCGAACGCCTCCATCAGGTTCCCGCGACCCCGAGCAGCGGCGCAAGCCAGCCCGCCGGCAGGCCGACGTTCAGCAGCCGCACGAAAAAGAGGTAGAGCGCGACGCAGAGCACCACCCCGAGCGCCGCGTCGCGCGCCGGGCGGCGGCTGCCGAAGCCGCGGGCGACGCACGCAAAGAGCGCCGCGCCCGCGAGAACGAATCCGGCAGCGCCGACCGCCGCCATGTGGACGACAAGCCCCGCCGTCACCCAGGCGAAGGCGCGCGGATCGAACGGGTGCTCGCCGCGCGCGGCGGCATCGTCCGGCGGCGCGTTCCGCCAGCCGCCCGAGAACGCCTCCCACGCGAGCCAGCCGCCGAGCAGGATGAGCGCGGCGGAAACGAGCGCCGGCACGGCGTTCGGGCCGATGCCGGCGTAGCCGCCTTCGGCGGGCAGCGTCGCGCTGACCGCCGCGGCGCCCGCCCCGAGCGCGACGACGCCGAGCGAGAGCGCGATCTCGGCGGCCGAGCGCCGCATGCCGCGCGGCCGTCTACTTCTTCAGGCCGAGCGAGTCGAGGATGCCGGCGATGCGGCGATTCTCCTCGTCGATGAACCGCGCGAACTCGTCGCCGGCGAGGAAGAACGGCGCCCAGCCGAACTTTTCCAGCGTCTGCTTCCAGGCGCTCGTCTCGGTCGCCTCGCGCACCAGTTTCACGAGCGCATCGCGCTGCGCCGGCGTGATGCCGGGGGCGCCGAAGATGCCGCGCCAGTTGCCGAGCACCACGTCGATCCCCTGCTCGCGAAGCGACGGAATGCCGTCCACGCGCTCGGGCGCCGACTGCGCGAGCGCGCGCATCTTGCCCGCCTTGATGTGCTCGGCGAATTCGCCGATGCCGGAAACCCCGACGGTGACGTGCCCGCCGAGGATCGCGGCCACCGCCTCGCCGCCGCCCTTGAACGCGACGTAGTTCACTTTCGCGGGCTCCACACCCACCGCGCGCGCGATCATGCCGGCGAGGATGTGGTCGGTACCGCCAGCCGAGCCCCCGCCCCAGGAGACCTTGCCCGGGTTTTCCTTGAGCGCCTTCACGAGGTCGGCCATCGTCCTGATCGGCGAGGCGGCCGGGACCACCACCACCTCCCACTCGCTCGTCAGGCGGGCGATCGGCGTCACCATGGATAGGTTGACCGGCGACTTGTTGAGGATGATCCCGCCGACCATCACCATGCCGCCGATCATCACCGCATGGGGGTCGCCCTTCGCCTGATTGACGAACTGGGCAAGGCCGATCGTGCCGGCGGCGCCACCCTTGTTCTCGAAGGTGACGCCCGAGACGAGCTTTGCGCTCTGCATCGCGGCGGCGAGGCTGCGCCCGGTCTGATCCCAGCCGCCGCCGGGGTTCGCGGGGATCATCATCTTGAGCGCAGGCTGCGCAGCAGCGGCCGACGCGAAGAGACATGCGAGCAATGCGACGACGGATCTCATGGCCTTTCTCCCCCTGTGGCGATGCGTCATTTTAGGCGCTGCGGCGTTTTCGGGGATAATGCGCCCCCTTGATTTTGCGCCGCCCCGCCCCTATGTCGGCGCGGCGCACGCGCGCTCCGTCCCATGATAAGAATCGAGAACCTGGTCAAGACCTTCGGCGCAAAGCGTGCGGTGGACGGCATCTCGTTCACCGTCGAGCGCGGCGAGGTGCTCGGTTTCCTCGGCCCGAACGGGGCCGGCAAATCCACCACCATGCGCATGATCACCGGGTTCTATCCGCCGACGTCGGGTCGCATCACCGTCGGCGGCTACGACATCGTCGAGGCGCCGCTCGCCGCAAAGCGCCTGATCGGATATCTGCCGGAGAACGCGCCTTCGTATCCGGACATGACCGTGCGCGGATTTCTCGACTGGATGGCGGCGATGCGCGGCCTCGAAGGCGAGGCGCGAAAGAAGGCGGTGGCGCGCGTCGTCGAGCGCTGCTTTCTCGAGCCGGTGCTGGAACAGTCCATCGAGACGCTCTCCAAGGGTTACCGGCACCGCACCTGCCTCGCGCAGGCGCTCATACACGACCCCGAGGTGCTCGTGCTCGATGAGCCGACCGACGGACTGGACCCCAACCAGAAGCACGAGGCGCGCAACCTGATCCGCGAACTCGGAAAGACCAAGGCGGTGGTCTTTTCCACGCACATCCTGGAGGAGGTGGACGCCGCCTGCACGCGGGCGATCATCATCGACCGCGGTCGCATCGTCGCAAACGGCACGCCTGCGGAGCTGCGGGCGATGTCGGCGCTCGCCGGCGCGGTGACCCTTCGGGCCGAGGGGGCGACCGAGGAGAAGCTCGCCGCGCTCGGCCGCGTCGAGCGCGTGGACGGCGCGCTGCGCGTTTATCCGGCCGACAAGACGGCGAGCGCGGAACTGACGCGCGCGATCCTGGAGCTCGCCGCGCGCGAGGGCTGGAAGGTCGAAAGCCTGCGCGTCGAGGAGGGCCAGCTCGACGAGGTCTTCCGCCGCATCACGCTGCCCGACACCGTGCGCAAATGAAGACCGTCTGGACGATCGCGCGTCGGGAACTCGCGAGCTATTTCACCTCGCCGCTCGCGTACGTGTTCCTGGTCATCTTCCTGCTCCTTTCCGGATTCTTCACCTTCACCGCCGGCGCGTTCTTCGAACGGGGCGAGGCGAGCCTCGCGGCGTTCTTCGCCTGGCACCCGTGGCTCTACCTCGTGCTCGTTCCGGCAGTCGGCATGCGCCTGTGGTCGGAAGAGCGGCGCGCCGGCACGCTCGAGCTGCTGCTCACGCTGCCGGTCACCACCGCGCAGGCGATCCTCGGCAAGTTCTTCGCCTCCTGGGTTTTCCTCGCGCTCGCGCTCGCGCTCACCTTCCCGGTGGTGGTGACGGTCAACGTCCTCGGCGATCCGGACAACGGCGCGATCGCCGCCGGCTACATCGGCAGCCTGCTCCTTGCCGGCGCCTACCTCGCGATCACGTGCATGACGTCGGCGATGACCCGCAGCCAGGTGGTCGCCTTCATCCTCGCGGTGGTGCTGTGCCTGTTCCTGATCCTCGCCGGTTTTTCGCCGGTGACCGACCTCCTTGCGCGCTGGGCGAGCCCGTCGTTCGTCGATGCGGTGGCCTCGTTTTCCGTGATCACGCATTTCGACGGTTTCCAGAAGGGCGTGATCGACAGCCGCGATCTCGCGTTCTTCGTGTCGGTGATCGGGTTCGCGCTGTTCGCGACCGGCGTCATCATCCGCGGCCACCGGGCGGGCTGAGAGGCGCGCGATGAAAAAGTACGAATCGCTCCTTTATTCGGCGGTCGGGCTCGCGGCGCTCTTCTTCGTGCTGGTCGCGGCCAATTTCCTGCTCGCGCAGGCGCCCCTCAGGCTCGACCTCACCGAGGGCCGGCTCTATACGCTCTCGGAAGGCACGAAGAGAATCCTGCGCGGGCTCGATGCGCCGGTGAAGGTGAAGCTCTATTTCTCGCAGGGCGAGCACGTGCCGGTCGCGCTTCGCGCCTACGCGCAGCGCGTCGAGGACATGGTGCGCGAGTTCAAGTCGGTCGCGGGCGCAAACCTCGTGATCGAGCGGTACAACCCGCGGCCCGACAGCGAGGAGGAGGACGCCGCGCAGCTGGACGGCATCGAGGCGCAGCAGCTCCTTTCGGGCGAACAGTTCTATCTCGGGCTCGCGGTGACGCGGCTCGACCGCAAGCAGGCGATTCCGGCGCTGTCGCCCCAGCGCGAGCGGCTGCTCGAATACGACCTCGCCAAGGCGATCGCGCGGGTCGCCGCCGCCGAGCGACCGACGATCGGCGTGATGGCCGGGCTGCCGGTGTTCGGCGAGCGCTTCAACCCGTTCACCCGGCAGGGGTCCGATCCCTGGGTGCTCGCGAACGAGCTGAAGCGCGACTACAACGTGAAGCAGATCCCGCTGTCGGCCGAATCGATCGACGCGGACGTAGGCGTGCTCCTTCTCATCCACCCGCGCGACCTGCCCGAGACGGTCGAATACGCGCTCGACCAGTTCGTGCTGCGCGGCGGCAAGCTGATCGCGTTCGTCGACCCGTACGCGTACTTCGACCAGCTGCCGAGCCCGATGCCGGGCGTGAGCGCCGGCGCAACGAGCTCGACCCTGCCGCGGCTCTTCAAGGCCTGGGGCCTCGAGATGGCGGCGAACAAGGTGATCTCGGATGTCGTGTACGGCTCCGGGCAGGGCGCGCGCTATACGCCGACGGTGCTCACGCTCAACCGCACCGCGTTCAACCGCGACGACATCGCGACCAGCCAGATCGAAACGCTGCTCTACGCCTTCGGCGGCGCGTTCGACGCGAAGCCCGCCGAGGGGCTCAAGGCGATCGAACTCGTGAAAAGCTCGCCCAACTCGATGCTCGTCGACACCGTGGTCGCCACCGTCTCCGGGGAGGCGGCGATGAAGGGCTTCGTGCCCGAGAACCGCGAGCGGCCGCTCGCGCTGCGGCTCACCGGCCGGTTCAAGACCGCGTTCCCCGAAGGCCGCCCGAAGTCCGAGCCGGCGAAGGACGAAAAGAAGCCAGCGGCCGAACGAGCGCATCTTGCGCAAGCGGCGGCCGAGAACACCGTCGTCGTCGTCGGCGACGTCGACATGCTGCACGACGGCGCCGCGGTCGACATCCAGGAGGTGTTCGGCCGCAGGATCATCGTGCCCTCGAACGGCAACCTCGCGTTCGCGCTCGCGCTGGTCGAGCAGGCCTCGGCGGGCGACGCCCTCGTGTCGCTGCAGAGCCGCGCGGCGGCGTTTCGGCCGCTCACCGTCGTGCGCCAGATGGAGGCCGAGGCGCAGAAGCAGTACTTCGGGCGGCTGAAGGCGCTCGAGGACGAGCGCCAGAAGACGGTCGAGCGGCTGAACGAGCTGCAGAAGGCGCGCGGCGCGGCGGCGAAAAGCGCGCAGATCCTTTCGCCCGAACAGCAGGCGGAACTGGAGAACCTGCGCAAGAAGGCGGCGCAGACCCAGCTCGAACTGAAGGAGCTCCGCAAGAACCTGCGCCGCGACGCCGAGGCGCTCGTCTTCTGGACCAAGGTAGCGAACATCGCGCTGATGCCGGCGCTCGTCACCCTGGTCGGCATCGTGATCGCCATCGTGCGCCGCGCGCGCCGCGCGCCGAAGCCGCTCGCGCCGGCCGCTGCCGCATGAACGCGCGCGTCGCCGCCGCGCTCGTCGTGCTGCTCGTCGTTCTGGGCGGCGGCGCGCTGCTCGTGCTGCAGCGCGAGGGCGCCGAGCGTCCGGGGGCGGCGGCCGCGCTCGGTCAGCCGCTGCTGAAGGAGTTGAAAGCGGCCGAGGTCGCCGCCGTCGTCATCCGCGACGCCGCCGGCACGATCACGCTCGAGCGCCGCGAGGACGCCTGGACGATCGCCGAGCGCGGCGGATTTCCCGCCGACATCGAGAAGGTGCGCGAGTTCGTGGTGAAGGCGATCGGGCTGAAGGTCGGGCAGGTCGAGCCGCTCGGCGAGGCCGATCGCGCGCGCCTCGGGCTGGACGACAAGGGCACGCGCGTCGAGTTCCGCGGCGCGGACGGAAAGCCGCTCGCCGCGCTCCTCGTCGGCAAGAAGCACTTCAAGAAGGAGCCGGACGACCCGGAGAAAGCGACCGCCGATGGCCGTTTCGTGCTGCGGCCGGACGATCCGAAGACCGTGTACCTGGTTTCCGACGCGCTCTCGCAGGCGACGTCGAAGACCGCCGAGTGGATCGACCGGCGCTCGTTCCAGGTCGAAAAAGTGAAGACGCTCGAAGTGCGCCATCCGGAGGGCGACAGCTGGCGGATCGAGCGGGCCTCCGAGAACGCCGAATGGAAGCTCGCGCCGCTCAAGCCGGGCGAAAAGCTCGAAGCGACGCGCGCGAACTCGGCCTCGTACTCCCTCAGCCTGCTCGATCTGGCCGACGTCGCGACGAAGGATGCGGCGGCGAACGCCTTCGAGCGCCCGATCCTCGTCGATGCGACGACCTTCGACGGGCTCGCCTACGCGATCCGCGTCGGCCGGCTCGAAGGCGAAAACCACTACGTCGCGTTCACGGTCTCCGGCGCGCCGATTCGCGAGCGCACGCCCGAGAAAGACGAAAAGCCCGAGGAGCGCGAGCGCCGCGACAAGGAGCATGCCGAGCGGCTGAAGAAGCTGGAGGAGCGCCTTGCGCGCGAAAAGCAGCTCGCGCAGTACGTGCTGCTCGTGCCGAAATCGCGGCTCGAGGACACGCTGAAGAAGCGCACCGAGCTGCTGCAGAAGCAGGACGAGAAAAAATAGGCCGCCGGCCCGGCGCCCCGGCCCGGCTTTCCCGCCGCGCCGGGTTGCTGCTATAAATCGGTCGTCCCGCCCGGAGAGGAGGCCCGGTGGCTCAGAATTCCCTCAAGAACATCCGCACGATCGCGCTCGTCGGCCAGGCGGGCGCCGGAAAGACCACGCTCGCCGAGGCGCTGCTCGCGAAAGCCGGCGCGATTCCCGCCCCGGGCAGCGTCGAGCGCGGCACCACCGTCTGCGACTACACGCCGCTCGAAAAGCAACTGCAGCATTCGCTGAAGCTCGCGGTGGCGACGTTCCAGACGAACGGCACGCGGGTGCACCTGCTCGACACCCCCGGCTACCCGGACTTCGTCGGCCACGCGCTGCCGGCGCTCGCGGCGGTCGAGACCGCCGCGGTCGTCGTCAACGCGCAGAACGGCATCGAGATGATGACGACGCGCTTCATGCAGTGGGCGGCAAGGCGCGGCCTCGATCGCCTGATCGTCGTCAACAAGATCGACGCGGACAACGTGGACCTCGCGGCGCTGCTCGCCGAGATCCAGGCGACGTTCGGCAAGGAGTGCCTGCCGCTCAACCTTCCCGCCGGCAACCGCACGCGCGTCTCCGACTGCTTTTTTGCGCCCGCGGGCGAAGCGGATTTCTCCTCGGTCGAGGAGGCGCACAAGCGGCTCGTCGAGCAGGTGGTCGAGGTGGACGAAAAGCTCACCGAGCTCTACCTCGAGAAAGGCGAAGTGGCCCCCGAGGCGCTGCACGAGCCGCTCGAGCGCGCGCTGCGCGAGGGGCACCTCGTTCCGGTGGTGTTCACCTCGGCGAAGACCGGCGCGGGCGTGAAAGAGCTTCTCGACGTGATCGTGAAGCTCCTGCCCAATCCCACCGAGGGCAATCCGCCGAAATACGTCTCGGTGCCCGCCGGCGGCGGCGCGCCGGTCGAGTTCCAGCCGGTGCCCGATCCGGCGCGCCATGCGCTCGCGCACGTCTTCAAGATCGAGATCGACCCGTACATCGGGCGGCTCGCGGTCTTTCGCGTGCACCAAGGCCGCATCACCGCGGGCACGCAGCTCTACATCGGCGAAAACCGCAAGCCGATCAAGCCGGGGCACCTCTACATGCTGCGCGGAAAACAGCAGACGGCGGTGCACGAGGCGCTGCCCGGCGACATCGCCGCGATCGCGAAGGTGGACGAGATCGCGTTCGACCACATCCTGCACGATTCGGCCGAGGACGCGCACCTGCACGCGCGGCCGCTCGAGCTGCCCACCTCGGTCTTCGGGCTGGCGGTGCGGCCGAAAAAGCGCGGCGACGAGCAGAAAGTCTCCGACGTCCTGCACAAGCTCGCCGCCGAGGACCCGTGCTTCCGGCTCGAGCACAACGCGCAGGCGAACGAGACCGTGATGCGGGGCCTGGGCGAGATGCACCTCAAGGTGATGCTCGAGAAGATGTCCTCGCAGTACAAACTGGATCTCGAGACCCGGCCGCCCTCGATCCCGTACCGCGAAACCATCGCCGCGCGCGCCGAGGGGCACAACCGGCACAAGAAGCAGACCGGCGGCGCGGGCCAGTTCGGCGAGGTGTTCCTGCGGGTCGAGCCGCTGCCGCGCGGCGCCGGCTTCGAGTTCGTGGACCAGGTGAAAGGCGGCGCGATCCCCGGCCAGTTCATTCCCTCGGTCGAAAAGGGCATCCGCTCGGTGCTGGAGACGGGCTACGTCGCCGGCTTTCCGATGCAGGACCTGCGCGTCATCGTCTACGACGGCAAGAGCCACCCGGTGGACTCCAAGGCTGTCTCTTATACACATCT